>NZ_QKSG01000002.1:0-475604 GCF_003234035.1 Curtobacterium sp. MCPF17_031
CCCCCCCCCCCGCTCCGGCGCCGTCTGACCGGCGCTGTCTCGGCGCGCCCGACTCCTCCGCGAAAGCGACCGATCGTCGCGCATCTCCGGCGCAGGACTGTCGCTTTCGCGGACGGCTCGGCAGGCGCGGCTCGGGACCGCGCCGCTTGACAGAGGCCGGGGGCGGTCCCTATGGTCATGGAATCGATTCCATGGAATCGATTCCATGACTCGCCCAACGGAGTGCTCACCGATGAACACCGTCACCATCAAGGACGTCGCCGCCCGCGCCGGCGTCTCCGCAGCGACGGCGTCCCGCGTGCTCTCCGGCAACGCGGCCACCAGTCAGGACTCCCGCCGAGCGGTCGAGCAGGCGGCGAAGGACCTTGACTTCCGCCCGAACCTGCAGGCCCGCGCGCTCCGCTCCACCCGGTCGGACACGATCGGTCTGCTGGTCTCCGACGTCCGCAACCCGTTCTTCGCCGACCTCGCCCACACCATCGAGCAGGCCGCGCTGGCCGAGGGCTACGTCACGCTGCTCGGCAACGCGAACGAACGAGCCGACCAGCAGAACCGGTACCTCGACACGCTCATCGCCCGCCGGGTCGACGGCGTGATCGTCGCTCCGCAGGGCAACGACACCGGCACCGTGCAGCAGCTCGTCGACCGCGAGGTCCCGACCGTGTTCGTCGACCGCGTGATCCCGGGCATCGACGTCCCGAGCGTGACGACGGACAGCAGCACCGGCATCCGCCAGACCGTCGAACACCTCGCCGCCCTCGGCCACACCCGCATCGGGTACATCGCCGGTCCACAGAGCGTCTCCACCGGCCGCGAGCGGTTCACCGCCTACCAGGACGCCGTCGTCGCAGCCGGGCTGAGCGAGGACCCCGAGCTCGTCGTCTTCGGTGACTTCCAGGCCGCGTCCGGTTCCGCCGGCGTCACCACGTTGCTCGAGCTCGACGACCCGCCCACGGCGATCTTCGCTGCGGACAGCCTGATGGCCGTCGGTGCGATCGCGATCCTCAACCGACTCGGCCTCCGGGTCGGTCAGGACATCGCGCTCGTCGCCTTCGACGACATCGAGTGGTTCTCGTTGTTGGAGCCCGCGCTCTCCGTCGTCGCCCACAGCGTCGAGGACATGGGCCGCGTCGCCGTGGGCCTGCTCCGCGACGTCATCGACGGCGGCAGCCCCGAGTCCGTCCGTCTGCCGAGCGAACTGATCGTCCGCGCGTCCTCGGCCACCCCCATCCGACCCGTCCGGCAGGCCGCATCGTCGCGCCCCGCCGCCCAGCAGCACCCGGAGAACTGACATGGCGCAGACCCCCCTCCTCACCCTCGACCGGGTGAGCAAGTCGTTCGGTCCCGTCCAGGTGATCACCGACGTCACCGTCGACGTGCACGCCGGGAAGGTCCAGGTCCTCCTGGGCGAGAACGGTGCTGGCAAGTCGACCCTCATCAAGATGATGTCCGGGATCCACCAGCCCGACGGCGGACGGATCCTGGTCGACGGGGTCGAGGTGAGCCTCCCGACCGTCTCCGCCGCGGAGCGGCTCGGCATCGCGACGATCCACCAGGAACTCAACCTGGTCGGCTCGCTCAGCGTCGCCGAGAACGTGATGATGGGCCGGATCCCGACCCGCTTCGGGCTGGTCGACCGGAAGACGCTCCGCCGTCAAGCCGAGGCCGCCCTCGCGGTGATCGGGCTGGACGTGGACGTCGACACCCCCGTCGGCGAGCTCGGCATCGCACGGCAGCAGCTGGTCGAGATCGCGAAGGCGCTCAGTGTGGAGGCGCGGATCCTGATCCTCGACGAGCCCACCGCCGCCCTCACCCGCCACGAGACCGAGGCCCTGTTCCGCGTGGTCGCGGACCTCCGGGCCCGGGGCGTCGGCATGCTGTTCATCAGTCACCACCTCGACGAGATCGCCGAGATCGGCGACACGGTCGCCGTGCTCCGCGACGGCCACTTCGTCGCCGAGGTCCCCGCCTCCACGCCCGAGGACGAACTCGTCCGCCTCATGGTCGGCCGGAGCATCGAGGAGCAGTACCCGACCGGCAGCGCCGTGGTGGACCGCGCGGACGCCGTCCTGCGGGTCGAGCACCTCACCGCGGCCGGCCGGTTCCAGGACGTGTCCTTCGACGTGCACGCCGGGGAGATCGTCGGCATCTCCGGACTCGTCGGTGCCGGACGGACCGAACTGGTCCGGGCCATCGCGGGCGCCGACGGGTACGACAGCGGCACGGTCACCGTCCGCGGCCGGCAGCTCGGCAAGGGCAGCGTCGCCGGGGCGATCCGCGCCGGCATCGGGCACGTGCCCGAGGACCGCAAGGGCCAGGGCCTGGTGCTCGGCGCCTCGGTCAACGACAACCTCGGGTACGCCACGCTCGCGTCGAGCGCCCGGGGCGGACTCGTCGACTTCGCCGGGCAGAAGCAGCGTGCCGAGCAGGTCGCTGCCCGGCTCCGCATCCGGATGCACGACATCGACCAGCCGATCGGGTCGCTCTCCGGCGGCAACCAGCAGAAGGCCGTGTTCGGTCGCTGGATCCTCGCGGGCTCGAGTGTGCTGCTGCTCGACGAGCCCACCCGTGGCGTGGACGTCGGCGCGAAGGTCGAGATCTACGAGCTCGTCAACGCCATCACCGCCGGTGGGGGTGCCGTCGTGATGGTGTCGAGCGAGCTGCCCGAGGTGCTCGGCATGAGTGACCGGATCCTCGTCATGCGAGACGGTCGGATCGCCGGTGAACTCGACGGTGCCGACGCCACCGAGGACGCCGTGATGACCCTCGCCGCCCGCGACGTCCCGGACGCCGACGCCGCCTGACGACGGCGCCCCCTCCCGCGCGGTCACCCGCGCGCACATCCCCGCGTACAGCGCAGTACCCACCAGAAAGCACATGCCGCATGTCATCGACCACTGCGAAGGCCCCGAACCGGTCCTTCTCGTTCACGAAGTTCCTGGCGAACAACGGCGCCCTCGTCGGCCTCGTCGTGCTCTGCATCGCGCTCTTCATCGCGACGCCTGACTTCCTCACCGGCCGCAACATCCTCAACATCGGCATCCAGGTGTCGACCGTGGCCGTGCTCGCGTTCGGCGTGACCTTCGTGATCGTCGCGGGCGGCATCGACCTGTCCGTCGGCTCGGTCGCCGCGCTGTCGGCGATGGTCTCCGCGTGGTTCTTCGCCACCGCGGGGCTGCCCGGCTGGCTGGCCCTGGTCGGCGGACTCGTCGCCGGACTCGCCACCGGCGTCGTGAACGGCCTGGCCAGCGCCTACGGCAAGCTGCCGTCGTTCATCGCGACCCTGGCGATGCTCAGCGTCGCCCGCGGTCTGACCCTCGTGCTCTCCGACGGCAAGCCGGTGCCGACCTCGCCCCAGGTGTCGTTCCTCGGTGGGGACATCGGACCCGTGCCGGTGCCGATCATCGTCCTCGTGGTGGCCGCGCTGATCGCGTCCTTCATCCTCAACCGCACCGTGATCGGTCGGAGCATGTACGCCGTCGGGGGCAACGCCGAGGCAGCACGGTTGTCGGGCCTCCCGGTCAAGCGGATCGTCGTCATCGTGTTCGGGCTGTCCGGGCTGTTCGCCGCACTCGCCGGCCTGCTGCTGGCGGGTCGACTCGACTCGGCGCAGCCGCAGGCCGCCAGCGGCTACGAGCTCGACGCCATCGCGTCGGTCGTCATCGGCGGCGCCTCGCTCGCGGGCGGTGTCGGCCGGATCTCCGGCACCTTCATCGGCGCGCTCGTCCTCGTCGTGATCCGCAACGGCCTGAACCTGCTCAACGTCAGCTCGTTCTGGCAGCAGGTCGTCATCGGCCTGGTCATCGCGGTCGCCGTCGGGTTCGACGTGCTCCGCCGCAAGACGCGCAGCAGCTGACGCGCTCCTCTCCTCTTCCTCCTTCCCCACCCTCTCCACAAAGGAACCAACGATGAAGTTCTCCTCCTTCCAGAAGGTCGCCACCGTCGGCGTCGTCGCCGGCCTGGTCGTCCTCGGCACCGCCGGGTGCAACCGCACGAGCAGCACCGGCGCGTCGGGCGGCGGCGACATGAAGATCACGCTCGCCCTCTCCACGCTCAACAACCCGTTCTTCGTCGAGGTCCGCGACGGCGCGAAGGCCGAGGCGAAGAAGCAGGGCGTCACCCTCGACGTCGTCGACGCCCAGAACGACTCCGCCCAGCAGGCGAACCAGCTGCAGACCGCCTCGAGCGGCAGCACCAAGGCCGTCATCGTCAACCCGGTCGACTCCGACGCCGCCGGCCCGAGCGTCACCGCGCTGAACAAGGCGGAGATCCCGGTCATCGCCGTCGACCGCACCGTCAACGACGCCTCGGTCGACTCGTTCATCGCGAGCGACAACGTCGCCGGTGGCAAGCAGGCCGCCGACGACCTGGCGAAGGCGATCGGCGAGAAGGGCGAGATCCTCGTCCTGCAGGGTCAGGCGGGCACCTCCGCCAGCCGTGACCGCGGCCAGGGCTTCGCCGAGGGCATCAAGGCCTACCCGGGGATCAAGGTCGTCGGCAAGCAGACCGCGAACTTCGACCGCGCCACCGCGCTCGACGTCACCACCAACCTGCTGCAGGCCCACCCCGACGTCGTCGGCGTCTTCGCCGAGAACGACGAGATGGCACTCGGCGCGATCAAGGCCCTGGGCGCGAAGGCCGGCACGAGCGTCAAGGTCGCCGGCTTCGACGGCGAGGCCGACGGTCTGAAGGCGATCCAGGACGGCACGCTGAGCAGCTCGGTCGCCCAGCAGCCGGCCAAGCTCGGCGCGCTGGCGGTCGACCAGGCCGTGAAGGCCGTCTCCGGCAAGGCCGACAAGACCGTCCAGGTGCCCGTCGTCTCGGTGACCAAGAGCAACGTCGGAGACTTCACCAAGTGAGCCGTCCCACCGGAACCGTGGTCGTCGTGGGTTCGCTCAACGTCGACCAGGTCGTGACCGTCGATCGCCACCCCGCACCGGGTGAGACGCTCATCGCGACCTCCTTCGCCCTGCTCCCGGGTGGCAAGGGTGCGAACCAGGCCGTCGCGGCCGCCCGTCGAGGCGCGCCGACCGTGATGGTGGGGAGCGTCGGACGCGACGGTGCGGCGAAGGTGGCCACGAGCCTCCTGGCCGACAGCGGCGTCGACGTCACCCACGTCCGCGCGGTCGACGCCCCCACCGGGCTCGCGACCATCACGGTCGACCGCAGCGGCGAGAACACGATCGTCGTGGTCCCCGGGGCCAACGCGTCGACCGGGACGGAGGCTGTGCTCGCGGCCGCGGACACCGTCGCGTCGGCCGCGGTGGTCGTCCTGCAGGGCGAGGTCCCCGCGGACGGAGTCGGCGCCGCCGCCACGGCGGCGACCGGGCGGGTGCTGCTCAACCTGGCGCCCGTCGTGCCGGTCGGACGGGAGGTCGTCCTCGCCGCCGACCCGCTCGTCGTCAACGAGCACGAGGCAGCGCTCGTCCTCGCGCAGCTCGTCCCGGGTGCCGAGGTGCCGGCGGACGAAGGCGCGCTCGTCGCGACGCTCCGCTCGCTCGGCATCCGGTCCGTGGTCGTCACGCTCGGAGCACGCGGTGCCCTGGTCTCCGACGACGAGGACCCGGCAGCGGTGGTCGCCGTGCCGTCACCGCGCGTGGTGGCGGTCGACACCTCCGGCGCGGGCGACGCGTTCGTCGGGGCGCTCGCCGCCGGGCTCGCCGCGGGACGCTCCTTGCTCGAGTCGGCTCGCCAGGCCGTCCGGGTCGGGGCGTTCGCCGTGCAGGGGGTCGGGACCCAGCCGTCCTACCCGACGCTCGACGACGTGCTGCCCGAGGTCGCGCCCGAGTCCGAGTCCGAACTCGAGTCCGCGCCCGAGGACGGGACGGACGGAGCGCAGGGAGTCGACGCATGAAGAAGACCGGCATCCTCAACGCGGAGTTGAACGCGGGGCTGAGTCGGCTCGGCCACGGTGACCTCGTCGTGGTCGCGGACTGCGGGCTCCCGATCCCGCCGGGAGTCCCGGTCGTGGACCTCGCCCTCGTGCACGGAGTCCCGCGCTTCGTCGACGTCCTCGACGCACTGCTCGGGGACGCGGTCTTCCAGGACTGCGTCGTGGCGACGGAGGTCGCCGGGACCGAGGCCGAGACGTGGTTGGCCGAACGGTTCCCAGAGCGCCGGGCGGTGTCGCACGAGCAGCTCAAGGCGATGTCCGGCGGAGCGCGGCTGTTCGTGCGCACCGGCGAGGCGACGCCGTTCGCCAATGCGGTGCTCGTCTGCGGCGTCCCCTTCTGAGGTCCGGGCCGTCCGGCTCGTCCCCGATCGTCTGTACCCCGATGGTCCCCATGGTGGAGGACTAGCTTGGCGGGACACGGAAAGACGTCGATACCGCGGCGGACACGCTGACGCGGGAGTTCGGCGGTGGTGCCCCATGTCACGAGCCCGCGCGATGATCCGTTCAGCCCTCATGATCCCGGCGCGCGTCGGACGCGTGAGCGAGTTCGTCTTCCGCCGTTCCGACGCCGCCTGGGACGTGTTCCCCGACGACGACCCGGCCGGCACCGTCCCGGGGTCAGCGGTCGACCGGGTCTGGTTCGTCGGCGAGCGCGGTGAACTGTCGCTCGGCGTCCGTACCCACGAGCTGTCCCTCCCGGCGTTCTTCGCCCGGAAGCGCGCAGGCCGATGTGGTCGAGGGACCTCGTGGTCGATCGCGAGCGCACCGTCGTCGAGCGTCCGACAGCTGCCCCCGATCGTCCACGCGCACCGCGAACACCTGCAGGAGTGCGAGCTCGTCGTCGTCATGGTGGGCATCACGGACGCCCTGCGGGTCATGCCTCCGAGGATGTGGGAGGAGCACCTCCGGGACACCGTCACCGCACTCCTCGAGGTGCTCCCGCCCACCGCCCGGGTCCTCGTCGGTGAGATCCCGCCCCTCGACAACGCCGGCAGCCTCTCCCGTCCCGCGCGGGCCGCTGCCGGCGTGCACGGGAAGGCGCTCAACCTCCGGTCTCGCGCGGTGGCGGAGGACCACCCGCGCGTCAGCGTCGTCGGCTTCCCGGAGGAGCTGACGCGATCGGTGTGGCGTCCGGAGGCGGAGGAACACCGGTACCGCGACACCTACGCGGTGTGGGGCGCACACCTGGCCGCCCACGCCTGAGCGTCCGTCCCGATCTGCACGACCGCATCGGCTCACGTCCGCGGTCCCTCGAGCGCTCCGGCGTCAGCCCAACAGTGCGCGCAAGGCGGCGACATGTCCGTGGTAGGCGCTGCGACCCTCCGGGGTGAGTGCGAGCCACGTCTTGACCCGCCCCTTGCCGGTCGGCTTGCGCACCGTCAGGTACCCCGCGTCCTGCAGCACCTTGACGTGCTTGCTCGTCACCGAGTCGCTCGCGCCGAGCACGTCGCGCACCACCGAGAACTCGGCCTGGTCGAGCGGATCGAGGAACGCGCAGATCTGCAGACGGTTCGGTGCGTGCACCACCTCGTCGAACCTCCCGCTCACGCCGCTCCCCCGACCCGTCGACGGCGCGGCGGTCACGAGGCCTGCACGCGGCCCTGCCGCAGCTCCGACCGCAGCCGGCGGTCGAACCGACGTCCGAGCACGACCATCGCCACGACGACCATCACCGCCAGCACCCACACCGGCCAGAGGAGGCCCGTGGCCTCGTGCACGAAGATCGCGGCGACGACCGCGACCACATCGAACACGCCCATCGCCACTGCCCACCGGGTCGCGGCTCCGGCTCGGTGGCCGGAGACCCACACACCGGTGAGTCGGCGGTAGGCCGAGACGAGCGCGAGGATCCCGGCGAAGAAGACGACGAGCACGGCCGCTCGGACGACGGTGTCGCCCAACGCGTAGCCGACCAGGTAGGCGCCGGCGAGCAGGCCCAGGGCCAGGTGGTACCACCACGGGGTCACCAGACGGTCGGCGACGGAGGCCCTGGTCGCGTCGACCGCGGCGAGCGCCTGTCGGGCGTCGGTCGGGTCCGAGCCGTTGGGTGCGCTGTTCCTCGGGTCGTTTTCCATGTCGGCAAGTCAATCATTTGCCGCCATGGAAAGTCAACGGTCGACCGGGACCGGAGGATCGTCACGCAGCCGCTGGAACATGCTGTGGTCCTGCCACCGGCCCGCGATCTCGAGGTACCGCGGGGCGAGGCCGCACTGGACGGGACCGTTGCGGGCCAGCACCCGCTGCGAGGCGGTGTTGTGGACGAGGGTCTCGGCCTGGACGCGATGCAGGCCGAGCTCGTCGAACGCATGCCCGAGCGCCGCGGCGGCTGCGCGGGTCGCGAGGCCTCGGCCGGTCCGGTCCTCCGACAACCAGTACCCCATCGCGCAGGACCGGAACGAGCCGCGCACGATGCCGCTGAGGGTCAGACGACCTGCCACCTGGCCGTCATCGTCGAGGACCACGAACGGGACGGTCCCGCCGCGACGGTGTTGCTCCAGCACGAGGTCGATGTCCGTCCGCTGACCGGGGACGGTCTCGTACCCGTCGGCGCGGATGGGGCTCCACGGCGCGAGGAACGCCCGGTTGCGGACGAGCAGGTCGGAGAGTGCGCGGCCGTCGCCGGGTTCGATCAGGCGGATCGTGGTCATCGTGCGCGTCCGTCGAGCACGGGTCGGTCGAGCGCCAGCGCGAGTTCGAGCGTGTTCCCCGCGGTGAAGCCGACGGGACGTGTCCGCCCGGTGGGGACGAAACCATGACGCGCGGAGAAGCGGCGCGCGGGCTCGGCGTGCTCGTGGACGTCCGAACGGAGACGTCCAGCGCCTCGCTCGTGCACCCACCGGACGATGCCGTCCAGCAACGCATCGGCCACCCCGTTCCCCCGGCCTCGGAAGTCCGGCGAGACGAAGACGCCGGTGAGGACAGGGTCCGTCCCGTCGCCGTCCCAGCTCTGCGCGCTCGGGCTTCCGTGACGTGGTCGACACGAACCTGACCGGTTACTTCCTCGTCGCGCGGGCGGTGGTTCCGCGCATGCTCCAGGCCGGGGGTGGTCGCGTCGTCACGGTCAGCATGAACCACAGCGCGATGAACCGACGCGGGTTCGTCCCGTACGGCCCGTCCCGAGCCGGAGCAGAGGCGCTCGCCCGGATCATGGCGGCGGACCTCGCGGACACGTCCGTGCGGGCGAACATCCTGCTGCCAGGCGGTGCGACGGCGACCGGGATGCTCGACGGCACCGCGAGGCCCGGCAGCCTCGCGGTGCTTCCCGCCGACGTCATGCGGGCACCGATCCGGTGGTTGGCGTCCGCCGACGCGGCCGACCTGCACGACGAACGGATCGTCGCGACGGAGTTCGCGGAGTGGTCGGCAGCGCGTGGGCGGTGACGGCCGTCAGCCCCGACGGATCAGGCTCGGGGTCGGACGAACTCCGCCCACTCCTCCGGGCACCGCGCGGCGAACCAGGCGTCGACCAGGCCGGCGCGCGGTGAAGCGCAGCTTCGTGCTCTCGGCGGTCGCGCTGCCGCCCCAGGTGTTGGTCGTGTCGCTCCTGGTCCCCCTCGAGCCGCCTAACGACCATCGGGCACGACCGAACGCCCGTCCCCACCCGCAGCCCGGGCCCGCAGCCCCTGGTCGAGGAAGTCGATCATCCAGGTGAAGCTCTCGTCCACGTCGGCGCCGAGCTGGAACCCGCCGGACACCTCGAGGGTGGCGAAGCCGTGCAGCATGCTGCGGAGCATCCGGAGCGCGTGCACCTCGTCGGCCGGGTCGAGCCCGTAGTCCCGCAGGACCGTGACGAACGACGACAGCGACCGATCGAGGGCCGTGGCGAGCGGGTCGTCGGCGTCCGCCGGTCGGCTGCCGGTGGTAGCGGCGTAGCGGCCCGGGTGCTCCTGCACGTACCGACGGACGGTGCGCGCGGCGGCGGCCAGGGCCTCCCGTCCGGTGCTCCCCCGGGTCGCCTCCGTCAGTGCCTCGGTCAGCTCGGCGGCAGCGAGGGCTGCGATCCGCCGGGTCAGGTCCGGGAGGCCCGCCACGTGCTTGTAGAGCGACGGCGGCTTCACGCCGAGCCGGTCCGCGACGGTGCTCATGCTCAGCTGCGCCAGGCCGTTCTCGTCGGCGAGGACCGCGGCGGCCTCGGTGACGACCGCGGGGTCGAGTCCGGCTCTAGGCACGGTCGCCACCCGTGGTGGTCGCCGTGAGCGTCCGCCCGAGGAACGGGAGCAGGAGGTCCATGACCTCGGCCGGGGTCTCGCGGTGCGGGTAGTGCCCGGCTCCCTCGATGACGGCGAGTTCGCCGAGGCCGGTCGGCAGGTCGCCGAGGATGCGGCGACCCTCGGCTGCGGGGTCGGCCCAGTCCGGGTCGGCACCGCCCTGGACGACGAGCACCGGGCAACGGACGTCGGCAAGTCGAGCGCCGGCGTCGGCCGGGTTGGTCTTCGTCATCGCCTTGAGGACGGCCATCCGCTCGGGCTGCCGCAGGGTGTCCTCGATGTGCCCGCGTTCGGTGGCCCAGTCGGCGGGCTTGGTGGCGACGGCCAGGTCCAGGTAGGCGAGCCAGCCCGGCAGGCTGCCGGCCGTCATGACCCGGAGGAGCTGGACGGTGCCGGATCGGTGGTGGTTCCGGTTGCGGAGGAACCCGCCGAGGTCGAACGACTGCGCCCGGGTGAAGGGGGCGAGTTCCACGACGCCGGTGATGAGCTCCGGGGCGTCCGCGGCGGCGATCGTCGCGGCACCGCCACTGATCGACTGACCGACGACGACCGCCGGGCCACCGAGGTGCCGGACGACGGCGACGAGGTCCCCGGCGATGTCGGCGCGGGAGTACCCGGCCCAACCGGTGCTCGAGTCGCCGCAGCCGCGGATGTCGACGTTCGCGACCCGGTACCCGGCGGCGACCAGTTCGGGGACGAGGAACCGGTACGAGTGCCGGCTGTCGCCCATGCCGTGGGCGAGGACGACGAGGGGTCCGGTACCGCTGACGTCGATGGCGATGGTGCCGCCGTCACGTTCGATGTGTTCGAGCATGTGTGCCTCCTGGCTACGAGTGTTAGCCAAAGCTAACACCCATAGCCAAGAACGTCAACAGCCGGTCAGGAAGTGCCGTCCGCGACGATGAGCTGCAGCTGCGACAGCGTGATCGGCCTCAGGGCGTGGAACGTCAGGGTCCCGCCGTGGACCCCGCCGACGAACGGGAACACCCGGGTCTGCCCGGCCCAGTCGAACACCTCGTCCCGCCCCTCGAGCACGTGCACCGCTGTACCGTCGACGTCCCGCAGCACGATCCGCCACGACGCGGTACCGGCGGCCGCGACCGTCACCGTGACGAGCGACACGGCCTCGACCGTCACCGGCACCGCGACGGACTCCCCCGCCGCGAGCGCCACGACGGTCGCTCCCGCGTCGTCGGTGAGCGGTGACGCGCCGACCGGCAGCACGTCGTCGGGGGTGTCCCGGTACCCGTGCAGCACGGAGGCCGATGCCGGCCGGCTGTCCGCCGCCCACCCCCGGGGTGTGTCGGTGAGCGCGACCTCGATGCGCGAGGCACCGACCACGACAGCGTGCGGGATGCTCACCGACTCCCACGGCTCGCCGTCGACGGTCACGGAGGCGATGAACGCCCCGCTGCCGGTGGTCTCGATGACGGTGGGCGACCCTCCCGCCCGGTTCAGCACGGTCCGGCGGACCGACGGCGGCACGATCACGTAGGTCCCGGTCGACGGCGCCAGCGGGTACAGCCCGATGGTCGCGAAGACGTACCAGGCGCTCATCTCGCCGTTGTCCTCGTCGCCGGGGTACCCCTGCCCGAGGTCGGAGCCGACGAACAGCCGGTCGAGGCACTCCCGGACGATGCGGTGCGCGTCGTCGTGCCGGCCGGCGAACATGGGGAAGAACGGGATGTGGTGCGCGGGCTGGTTCGACAGTCCGAGCATGCCCATCCGGATGTCGCGGGCCTCGGTCATCTCGTGGATCGCGAACCCGTACGAGCCGGAACGGTCGGTCCCACCGGTCTCCCGTCGCGCCCAGAACCGCGCGAACGCCTCGTCGAAGCCAGCCGGACCGCCGTGCAGCTCGACGACGCCGGCGCCGTCGTGCGGCGCGGTGAA
The DNA here is from genome assembly GCF_003234035.1 of Curtobacterium sp. MCPF17_031. Classification (NCBI taxonomy): domain Bacteria; kingdom Bacillati; phylum Actinomycetota; class Actinomycetes; order Micrococcales; family Microbacteriaceae; genus Curtobacterium; species Curtobacterium sp. MCPF17_031. The sequence goes on from NZ_QKSG01000002.1 coordinate 11,995, forward strand.
CATCGTGCCCCACGCGTTGGTCTCGGTGTAGTCGCTGCCCCACACGTCGGGGTCGAAGTCGTCGCGCCACGCGCCGTCGGGCGTCCGCCCGATGAAGAACCCGCGCTCGCGGTCGAAGACGTTCCGGTACTGCAGGGAACGGCGCGCGAACCACTCGTGCTCGGCGCGGTACCGGGCAGCGCCGACGTCGTCACCGGCCGCGACCGCGCGGTTGGCCAGGGCATCCGCCAGCACGGCGACACCCCAGTCGTTGATGGCCGCGTCCAGGGTCCACGACATGCCCTCGCCAGTCGCCGTGTCGACGTACCCGCGGAACAGGCCCGGGAGGCTCCCCTTCCGCCCGACCCGCCGGTCCCCCGCCGGGACGGTCGCGTTCCGCAGCGCGGACCGGTACGCCTGCTCGAGGTCGAACCCGTCGACGCCCTTCGCGACGAGGTCGGCGAAGACGGTGTCGCTCGTGGTGCCGGTCATCACGTCCTCGGCGCCGGGAGCACTCCAGCGCGGGGTCCAACCACCGTCGGTGAAGTGGCCGACGACGCCCTCGGCCAGGTCGGCCGCGGTGTCCGGGGTGAGGAGTGCCAGCAGCGGCCAGGCGGTCCGGTAGGTGTCCCAGAACCCGTTCGTGGTGGTGAGCGGTCCGTCGACGACCTCCGGACCGGGCTGGTCGCGGATCGGCTCGGACAGGACCTCGCCGTACGGGGACCGGTGACGCGGGCTGCCGGCCGGGTCGTCCTGGTGGACAAGGGCGGTCTCGCCGGCGCGGGTGGGGTAGAGGAACGCCCGGTACAGGCCGGAGTAGATCGACACGAGTCGGTCCTCGGTCGCGCCCTCGACCTGCAGGGTGTCGAGCTCGGCGACCCACCGGTCCTCGGCGTGCCGGCGCATCGCGTCGAAGTCGCCCGCCGCCGCCAGGTTCGCCCGGGCGTCCTCGGCGGACACCGTCGAGATGCCGAGCAGGACGTCACTGTCGCCGGCGACCTCGACCGAGCCGCGCAGCAGCCCGTCGACGACCGTCGTGTGCGAGGCGACGGCGTTCCCGATCCGCAGGTGCACGTGGTGCGGTGGCGTCTCGGCGCGGTCGTCGAGCAGAGCGTCGACGACCGCCGCGCCGTCCTCGATCCGGACCTCGCACGAACGGAGCACGCCGTGGTGGTCGAGGACGATGCTCCGGGCACCGGTGAACCGCCACGCCAGGGCGAACTCGCCGGCGGTCATCTCGGCGGTGACGCCCTCGTCGAGCGCGACCCGGTAGCGGTGCGGGCCGTCGAGCTCGTCGACGTGGTCGAAGCCGAGCGCACGGGCGGTCCGGTCGACCTCGGGGTCGGCGAGCGGGGACGGCATGACCTGGAACACCCCGCGGTCGGCCATCCACGGTGAGGGCAGGTGGCTGGTGGCGAACGCCTGGATCGCGGGCCGGTTGTCGCTCGGCCGGTTGTGCTCCTGGTAGGCGTACGGCCACCGGCTGTCGGCGGCGTTCGTCATCGGCAGGCCGAAGACCCCGCCGTGCGGCAGCCCCACGAGCGGTGCGTTGTTGCCGCGGGAGAACGTGCCGGACGAGTGCGTGCCGCGGGTGGTGCGGACGTGGTCGAGCGGGCGGGCGTCGGCGGGCACGGCACCGGTGGCGGGCCCTGCTGGCTCGATCCGGACGTCGTCGAGCCAGCCACGGACGGTGCGGACCACGCCGTCGGGGACTCCGACGGAAGCAGAGCCGGACGCTGGTTGGTCCGTCCGGCCGAGCCGCGCCTCCAGGCGGTCCACCACCCGGCCGGCGTGCGCCGACAGGTCGACGGTCCGCCGGTTCCACTGGTCGACCCACTGCTTGCGGGCGTCGTCCTGCGCCTCCGGGGTGACGGCGTCCCCGTACTGGTCGCGGGCGGAGTCGGTGCCGGACCCGGCACTGAGCCGGGTGCCGTCGGTGAAGACGATGTCGAGTGCGAACGCCGTGGCGGCCCAGAACCCGTCGAGGTCCGCCTCGGCCGGTTCGGTCTGCCCGTCGGGCAGTGACCGTTCCGGGAACCAGACCCAGGTCAGGACGTCGGTGGGTCCGACCTCCTGACCTGCCGGCCCGGGGACGACCACCACGGTCGCCCCCGGGTCGGTCTGTTCGATCAGGGTCGCCTCCTGCGAGACGTACCCGACCCCGTTCCGGGCCGCGACCGCGGTCGTCGGTCCGGCTGTCGGTCCGACTGCGGTCGGGCCACCACGGCGCACGTCACTCATCGATCAGTCGTCCCTCACCGGTAGACGGCCGACTGGCCGTACAGCACCTTCGTGAACTGCGACACGTAGGGGCTGACGTCACCGTCCGGCAGGTTGTACGTCATGTAGACGCCGTACCCGTCGGCCTTGGTCCGCTCGGCGAACGAGACGGCCGTGGCCACCGGGGTGTTCTGGATGTCGACCGCGGCGGCCGAGAGCTTCGACTTCGGCACACCCGGGATCTGCGGCGCCGTGTAGGTGCCGTAGTAGGGGTTCCACGCGTAGTCGAGCTTCTTGCCGATCGACGGCTTCTCCTGCTGTAGCGACGTCGACGACGGGCCGATGTCGTAGAAGGAGATGATCTTGCCGGGCATGTCCGCGCGGAGTGCCGAGACGAGCCAGCCGATCGACTGGTCGTTCGGCTGCGGTGTGCCGTCCACGCCGTAGTCCGAGTACTCGTCGTCCAGGTCCACGCCGTCCAGGCCGTACTGCTTGACCGTCGCGGACACCTGCGCCGCGAAGTCGCGGGCGTCGGCCTTGGAGGTGAAGTTCGCGAGCCCGGTGCCCTGGTGGTTGCCGAGCACGGAGAGCGTCACCTTGATGCCTTTGGCCTGCAGGGGCCGGATCTGCGTCGCAGCCTGGTCCAGCGTTCGCTGCACGTTCTCGTTGGCGTACAGGACCGCGTCGCCGTCCGCGTCGCGGTTGATGTTCGCGGCGAAGATGATCGCCACGTCGAAGGCGTTCGCACCGTTCTCGAGCGTGTACCGACCGACGTTCCGGAGTTCGTCGTTGTTCACCTCGACGTACGCGATGTTCGTCGGCCCGGACTTCGTCGGGGCGGAGTGTCCCGGCCGCCCGTGGCCGTGGCCGTGGCCGTTTCCGTGCCCCTGGCCGTGCGACGCGGCTGCCGGCCCGCCCGGTGCGGCTGATGCGGCGGCGGGCACCATCGGCGCCGCCACCATGGCGACCAGCGCCGCCACGATCCCGATCTTCATGGACTTCTGCATGTCACTCCTCTTCGAGTGGTGTCCGCGGCGACGAGGTGCCGCCGCGGGTCCACGACCGATCGGCCGTGGGACCCGCCGCCGGGACACCCGAAGTCCCGGCGGCGGGGGTCTCATCCGGCCACGGTCAGTGCGCTGCACCCCGTCGCGGGAAGCGGAACGTGCGGACCTCGAACGCGTCGACCGGGAAGGCCGCCACCCCGTCGGTGATCGCGGCGACGCCCGGCAGTGCCGGGTCGATCTCCTCGAGCAACGTGACCTCGACCGGCTCGTCGAAGGGTCCGTCGACCGCCAGGCCGCCCGTCCCGCGGCGTCCACCCGGCTCGTAGACCCGGACGACCAGGTCGCCGGAGCGGTCGTCGGCGAGCTTGACGGCCGAGACCACCACGTCGCCGGAGGCCTGCACGAGCGAGTCGAAGCCGTGCGCACCGGTGACCGTCCGGACGGCGGTGTTCATCGCCGTGCCGGCCGCGGTCGCGCCGACGATGTCCGTCCCGATGACGATCCCGTACCGGTGCGTCTGCACGCCCTGGTCGGTCTCCGGGTCCGGGAACCGCGGTGCCCGCAGCAGCGAGAGCCGGAGCGTCGTGGTGACGTGGCCGTCGACCGAGTCGCGTGTGACGTCGAACCCGTGGATCGAGTCGTTCACGAGCGCGACGCCGAATCCGGGCTCCTCGACGAGAACGTAGCGGTGCATGGACGTCTCGAACTTCGCGGCCTCCCACGAGGTGTTCGTGTGCGTCACCCGCTTCTGCGCGCCGAACTGCGTCTCGGCGATGGTGTGCTCGGCGCGGACGTCGAGCGGGAACGCCACCTTGAGGAACTTCTCGGTCTCGTGCCAGTCGGTGACCTGGGCGAACTCCAGGGTGCGTGCGCCCGGTGCGAGCGTGATCTCCTGCGTCACGGTGGACTCGCTGAACGCCCGCGACACCGTCACCCGGGCGGTCCCGTCGGCGTCGACCGAGGCACGGAGGCCGGTCACGTCGACCAGGTCCTCGACGCGGTTCCGGTAGTACCGGTCCACGTCCCACGCGTCCCACATGTTCGGGAAGTCCTGGTGCAGCTGCAGCAGGTTCGCGACCTGGCCGGGGGCGATCGCGTCGCGTCCGGTGGTCAGGTCGACCGCACTGGTGACGAGGCCGCGGCCGTCGACGACGACCCGGACCAGTTCGTTGGTGAGCACGATCCCGCCGTCGGCCTCGGTGAGGGTGACGGCGGTCGTCGCCTCCACGTCGGTGGTCAGGATCGCGCTCTGCGCCAGGGCACCGCTCTGGAGGCTCGGGGCCGGGTTGACGACGATCGTCCGGTCCCCGGAACCGGCGAGGGCCGACAGGGCGGAGGCGATGAGGGCCTCCAGGCGGTCGGCGACCTCGGCGTACCGCTCGACGGCCTCGCGGTGCACCCACGCGATCGAGGTACCCGGCAGGATGTCGTGGAACTGCTGGAGCAGGACCTGCTGCCAGAGCGCGTCGAGCTCGTCGTACGGGTACGCGAAGTCGGTGCGGGCGGCGGCCGTGGCGCACCACAGCTCGGCCTCGACGAGCAGGTGCTCGCTGCGGCGGTTGCCCTGCTTGGTCTGGTGCTGGCTCGTCAGTGTGGCGCGGTGCAGCTCGAGGTAGAGCTCGCCGACCCACACGGGCGGGTTCTCCAGCTCGCTCTTGGCCCGGTCGAAGAACGCGTCGGGGTGCTCCCACGTGACGCGGGCGCTGCCCTCCAGGTCGGCCAGGCGTGCGGCCGTGCCGGTCATCTCACGGGTCGTGCCGCCGCCGCCGTCGCCCCAGCCGACCGGGGCGATCGAGCCGGTGGCCAGACGGTTCTCGCGGAACTGCCGGGCGGCCTTCGCCACTTCGGACCCGGAGAGCCGCGAGTTGTACGTGTCCATCGACGGGAAGTGCGAGAAGACCCGCGACCCGTCGATGCCCTCCCACAGGAACGTGTGGTGCGGGAACTTGTTTACCTGGTTCCAGGAGATCTTCTGCGTGAAGAACCACTCGAACCCGGCGCGACGCATCAGCTGCGGCAGCGCCGGCGAGTAGCCGAAGCTGTCCGGCAGCCACACGCCCTTCGGTCGGATGCCGAACTCGCGCTCGAAGAACCGCTGTCCCTGCGAGAACTGCCGGACGATCGACTCCCCCGTCGGCATCACGGTGTCGGACTCGACCCACATGCCGCCGAGGGGCAGGAACCGGCCGGCGGCGACGGCGTCCTTGACCTTCGCGTAGACCTCGGGGCGGTGCTCCTTGATCCAGGCGTACTGCTGGGCGCTGGACATGCCGTAGAGGAAGTCGTCCGTCTGCCCGATCAGCTCGGTCATGCTCGACGTGGTGCGGGCGACCTTCCGGATCGTCTCGCGCACCGGCCAGAGCCAGGCGGAGTCGATGTGGGCGTGGCCGACGGCGGAGATCCGGTGCGCGGAGGCCTCGGCGGGTGCGGCGAGCACCTCGGCGAGCGCCGCACGGGCGGCGGGGGCGGTCCCTGGGATGTGCTGCAGGTCGAGCGCGTCGAGGGCGTCGTCGAGCGCCTGCAGGATCCGCATCCGGCGCGGGCCCTGCGGCAGCTCCTCCTGCAGTTCGAGCAGGACGTCGATGTCGAGTGCAAGCTCGTGCACCTCGGCCGCGAACACGGCGAGGTCCATCCGGCGCGACGTGTACAGCCGCTTCGGGGACGAGGTCCGGACGTCGCCCTCCTGCGTGACCAGGAAGGGGTGGTAGTCGAGCAGCACCGGGTTCGACGCCGCCTCGACGAAGAACTCGACGGTCTCGCCACCGACGGCCTGCTCGGCGATGAGGACCCACTGGTTGCGCGGGTTGATCGACTTCACCGGTGTTCCGTCGGACAGGTAGACGAGTCCCTCGCACTGGAAGCCCGGCATGTTCTTGTCGAACCCGAGGTCGATGAGCGCCTCGACGCGCTGCCCGGCCCACCCGGCGGGGACGGTCCCGGAGAGGCGGAACCAGGTGGTGCCCCAGGCTGCTCCCCAGGGGGTGCCGACCTCGTACGGCTCGAAGGTGAGCGCGAGTCCCTCGGCGGGGGCGATCGGCTCGCCGGGCAGTTCGTGCCAGGCGGTGTCGAGCGGGACGGCGGTGGCGTGCACCTCGGGCAGGATGCGCTCGTCGAGCACGCGGCGTGCGCGGCCGATGGTGAGCGGGATGTCGTCGTGCATGGGTCCTTCCGGGGACGGCGGTGGTCGTCGGGTCGGTGGTGTTCGTCGTGCAGTCGGTCAGGCGGTCGGTCGTGCGGTCGGTCGTGCGGTCGGTCAGGGCATGGTCGCCGGGTGCGCGACCGAGAGCGCGGTCGCCGTGGTGCCCGCGGGCACGTCGACGCAGGTACGGATGCCGCGGGCTGCGAGCAGCGCGGTGTCGGCGAGCCGGGAGCGCAGCACCACCTGGGGCCCGCGTCCGTCCTGCTCGGCGATCGCGAGCCAGGCGACGGCGAACCGGCCGCCGGGGGCCGAGTCGGCGCGGGTGCCGTGCAGCGGCGCCCCGTCGGGAGCGACGTCGTCGAGGACGAGCGCGGTGGCCGGCGGGGTGGGTGCGTCGTAGCGGCCGTCACCGAAGGTCAGCGCCATCTCGCGGAACCGCTCCCCCGTCGGCTTCACGCGGCCGTCGTTCGTCAGCAGGCCGAGGTCGTACTCGAGCTCCGGGAAGTCGGCGAGCGAGCGGGAGACGTCGTGCGAGCACCACCACGTGATCCCGGACAGCTCCTGCACGTCGAGGGCGTGCCGGATGGTCTGCTCGGTGAAGGTCGGGGCGTCGGCCACGTCCACCACGTTCGTCGGTGCGCCGACCTCCTGCAACCAGTTCGGCCGGTCTGCGCGACCGTTCCAGGCGGCGGCGAGTTGGAGCAGGTACTCCCCGTGCCGGACCGAGCCGGCACCGAGGGCACCGTGCAGGCGCGCTGCGCCGTTGAACACCCACGAGTGCGTGACGGTCGCGTCACCGTGCTCGGCGGCGTGCTCGGGGCCGAACGGCTGGGCGTCGTCGTACCAGGCGGCGTCGTACTGGGCCAAGGTGACCAGCGGTCGCCGGGCCGACGGGACGGACGCGCCACGGGCCTCCCGGCCGTCACCGAGCCCGGCCCTCGCCGCGTCGACCATCGCCGCTGCCCAGGCGTGTCCCTGCTCGGCGGTGGTCGCGAACGGTGCGGGGTGCGGGGCGTGCGCGAACTGGTTGACCTCGTTGCCGATGGTGACGCCGAGCAGGTTCGGCCGGTCTGCGACCGCGGCGGCGAGCGCCCGGACGTACGCGGCGGTCGAGGCGACGACGTCCGGGTCGGTGAACATGTTCCGGCGGTGCCAGCTGTCCAGCCAGGACGGCACGAAGTCGAAGCTGGACAGGTGACCCTGCAGGGCGTCGACGTTGACGTCGAGCCCGAACGAGCCGGCGATGTCGACCACGGTGGCGACGTCCTCGAGTGCCGAGGGGCGGATCAGCGTCCGGTTCGGCTGCACGACGGGCCACAGCGGGAAGATCCGCACGTGGTCGGCGCCGAGCGACGCGATGGCCTCGAGGTCCCGCGCGGTGTCCGAGGGCGAGAAGTCGAGCCACGAGTGGAACCACCCGTTCGACGGCGTGTGGTTGACGCCGAAGCGCATCAGCCCTTCACCCCGCCCTCTTCCACGCCCTTGAAGAAGAAGCGCTGCAGGAGCGCGAAGATCACCGCGATCGGGATGAACGCGATCATCGTGCCGGCCGCGATCATCCGCTGGTCGGTGGCGAACGTGCCCTGCAGGTACTGCAGACCGACCGTCAGGGTGAGCTTGTCCGGCGACTGCAGGACGATGAGCGGCCAGAGGAAGTCGTCCCACGCGCCGATGAACGAGAAGATCGCGATGACGGCGATGGTCCCCTGCACGGCCGGGAACGAGATGTAGCGGAGCCGCTGCATGGCGTTCGCGCCGTCCATCACCGCGGCCTGGTCGATCTCCTCGGGTACCTGCCGGAACGCGTTGAACATGAGCAGCACGTTGAGTGCGGCGATCATGCCGGGCAGGGCGACGCCGACCAGGGAGTCGGCGAGACCCAGGTCCTTCACGGTGACGAACTGGGAGATGATCGTCGCTTCGCCCGGCAGCACCAGGGTGGCGAGGAACAGGCCGAGGACGACCTTGCGGAAGCGCCACTGCAGCCGTGCCAGGGCGAACCCGGCGAGGGTCGCGAAGACGATGTTCCCGATCACGTCGATCGCGGCGACGATGAGCGAGTTGCCGATGTAGCCGAAGACCGGGATCGCGTCGGCGACGCGCAGGTAGTTGCCGATCGTCGGCTGCGACGGGATGAACGACGGGTTCGCCGTGTAGATGTCCTCACCGGTGCCCTTGAGCGAGGTGGAGAGCTGCCAGAGGAACGGGCCGATCGTGATGAACAGCACCACGATGAGCAGGACGTAGCGGATCACCTTCTCACGGATGGACATGACGCCCCAGACCGCACGACGGCGACGCTTGCCGGCCCCGTCCGTCCCGCCCCGTCCGTCCGTTCCGCCCCGTCGGTCCGTTCGGGAGGCTGGTCCGGCGCCCGTCGCGCCGGCCACGTCGGGCGTCGGTGCGGCGAGGCCGGCGTTGCCGCCGATGACGGGTTCGCTGGTGTCGGTCGTGTTCGTCACTTGTCCGCCTTGCTGTTCATCCGGGCGAGGGCGAGCATCGGGATGAGCGTCACGGCGAAGAGCAGGAGGCTCAGGGCGGACGCGTAGCCGAGGTTGCCGGTGAAGCCGCGGGCGTACTGCTGGATGAGCATGACGAGGGAGTTGTCCTGGCCGCCGGGGCCGCCCGTCCCGTTCGTCAGGATGTAGAGCTCACTGAACACCCGGAGCGCACTCACGCACACGAGGATCCCGACGAGGGTCATCGTGCCGCGGACACCGGGCATGGTCACCGACCAGAAGCGTCGGACCGAGCCGGCACCGTCGAGTGCGGCGGCTTCGTGCAGGTCCTTGCCGACGTTCCCGAGCGCGGCCAGGAAGATGATCATGTAGTAGCCGAGGCCCTTCCACACGGTCAGGCTGATGGCGCTGAACAGCAGGAGCCACCGGTCCGTCAGGAACGGGATCGCGCCCTGCACGATGCCGAGCGACTGCGCCATCTCGTTGACGACACCGCGGTCGTCGAGGATCCAGTTCCAGATCAGCCCGACGACGACCGCGCTCGCGATCACCGGCGTGTAGTACGCGGTCCGGAAGAACGCGATGCCGGGCATCTTGTGCTGGACGAGCACCGCCATCAGGAGCGGGAGGACCGTCAGCAGCGGCAGGCAGACTGCCATGTAGATGACGCTGTTGAGCAGCGCCTCCCACACCTGCGGATCCGCGAGCAGGGTCCGGAAGTTCGCCGTCCCCACCCAGGCGCTGACCCCGCCGAGCGGGCTCGCGTTCGTGAACGACAGCCGCACGGTGTTGATCGACGGCCAGAGACTGAACGCGAGCAGCCAGACCAGTGCGGGCAGCACCAGCAGCCAGGGCGTGAACCAGCGGTTCGCACGCATGACGATCCTCCCTCTTCCTTGACGTGACGAGCTGGGTCAGCCGTTGGCGAGCAGGGTGTTCATCTTGTCCTGCGCGGTCTGCAGCGCCTTCTCCGGGGTGGTGCCGCCCTTCATCGCCAGCGCGATCTGCTGGTCGAGGAAGTCGGTCATCGCCGAGTTCGCCTCGACCGGGTTGAGGTTCTTCGCGGTCTTCAGCGCCTCGTTCGCGAGCACACGGGCCTTGGCCTGCACGGTGCCGTCGTCCTTCGAGAAGAACGGGTCGGACTGCGACGACTTCGTCGACGGGAAGATGTTCACCAGGTGCGCGAACGCCTCCTGGTTCTTCGCGTTGGTCATGAACTCGGCGAGCGCTTCGGCCGTGGCGATGTGCTTGCTCTTCGCCGAGACGCTGAGGCCCTGCACGTAGAGCGGCGGGTTGTCCAGCGCCGGCGAGACGATGATGTTGCCCTTGAGCGACGGGTTGTTCTTCTCGAAGTCACTGATCGCGGTCGCACCACCGGTGGTCCAGGCGACCTTGCCCTGCGTGAACAGGGTGGAGTTGCCGAGGTAGTCGGTGTTGAGGACCGACGACGGCATCAGGCCCTCCTTGTAGGCATTGGCGTACTTCGTGATGAGGTCGGCGGCCTTCGAGGAGTTCGCGAACGTGAACTTCGTGCCGTCGGCGTTGAGGATCTTGACGCCGGCGAGCGAGAAGTCGGACAGACCGGGCTTGCGGCTCATCAGGTAGTCGTCCGGGCACTTCTGGTGCATCGTCTCGGCCTGCGTGAACAGCTCGTCGGTCGTCTTCGGCGGGCTGGCCGGGTCGAGACCGCACTTCTCGAACATCGTCTTGTTCCAGTAGTCGATGTCGGTGTTGAGGTACCAGGGGTAGCCGAACGTGCCGTCGACGCCCTTGTAGTCGTACGCCGCGAGGGCGCCCTCGACGTAGGTGCTCGAGAGCTTGCTGTCGTCCTTCGACACGTCCTGCAGGAAGCCGCGCTTGGCGAGGGGCAGGGCGATGTCCGGCGGCAGGTTGACGACGTCCGGGAGCGAGTTCGACGAGGCCTGGCTGAGCACCTTGTCCGCGTAGCCGTCGCCGGGCTGGTCGACGAGCTTGACCTTCGCATCCGGGTACTTCTTCTCGAACGCCTTGACCACCCCGTTGAGGTAGTCCGTGTAGGTCGGCGTGAGGGCCCAGGTCTGCAGGGTGATCGACCCGCTGACCTCGCCGTCACCGCCGCCGGTGCTGGCGGTGCCGCCGCTCGAGCAACCGGTGAGGACGAGGGCGGTCGCTGCGGCGCCTGCGAGGATCGCGGCCACTCGGCCCGACGTGGTGCGGTGGGTGCTTCTCATCGTTGCTGACTCCTTCGTCGAGCTACTGAACCGGTTCAGCCTTGTGCGCCGAACCCCTGCGTGACGGCGACGATGCCTGACTAAAGCGCTATAGTCAAGCCCGTGGCCACGGGACGCCGAACGACGATCGCCGACATCGCAGCACGGGCGGGCGTGTCGATCAGCGCGGTCTCGTTCGCACTCAACGGCCGCCCCGGCGTCTCCGAGACGACGCGGGAACGGGTCCGTCAGGTGGCCCGTGACCTGGACTGGCAGCCGCACACCGCAGCGCGGGCCCTGGGCGGCGCGAAGGCCGGGTCGATCGGCTTCGTGCTGAACCGCCCCGCCCGCACCCTGGGCACCGAGTCCTTCTTCGGCGACCTGATCTCCGGCATCCAGCTCGGCCTGACCGGCACCCACATCGGCATGACGCTGCTCGTCGCCCGCGACGCCGACGAAGAGCTCGAGACCTACCGCGACTGGTGGCGCGGACACCGGGTCGACGGCGTGATCGTCATCGACCCGCGGAGGGACGACGAACGCCTGCGCCTGCTCGCCGACCTGGGCATGCCGTCGGTCGTCGTCGGGTCACATCCCTCCCCTGCCGGCGCCGCCCCGAGCGTCTGGATCGACGACTCGGATGCCACCGAGACGGTCCTGCGCTACCTGCGGGCCCTCGGGCACCGGCGGATCGCGCACGTCTCCGGGCCGCCCGAGTTCGAACACACCGCGCTGCGGATCGACCGGGTGCGGGCGTTCGCCGGGACGGATGTCGACGACCGCATGGAGTCCGTGCCGACCGACTACTCCGCCGAGGCCGGTGCCGCAGCCACCCGCCGCCTGCTCTCCGGGGCGACCCGACCGACGGCGATCGTGTTCGACAACGACGTGCTCGCCGTCGCCGGGCTCGGCGTCGCGAGCGAGATGGGCGTGCGGGTGCCGCAGGACGTCTCGATCGTGTCGTTCGACGACTCGGCGATGATCCGGCTCGTGCGTCCGGCGATCACCTCGCTCACCCGGGACACCGTCGAGCTCGGGCAGCGGGCCGCGGTGCTGCTCCGCGAGCAGATCGAGTCCGAGGTGCCCCTCCCGTCGCGCCCGGGGCCCGAGCTGACGCTGAGCGTGCGCGAGTCCACCGCGCGCGCCGCCCCCTGACTTCGGCCCGCGCGAGCCCGGCGTGGCCCGGCCGCGCCGTCCTGGACGCGAAAGCGACAGATGCGCGCCGAGTTCCGGCGCACATCTGTCGCTTTGGCGTCTGGGTCGGGTCGTCCGGGCCGTGCCGGACACGCCGGAGCACGCGCCGGACTTGACGGGGCGTTCGAACACACGTTCGAATACGAGGGTGGGACGGCGTCGCGAGAACCGGTGGCAGCCCCCGGAGCACCCGGAGGTGGAACGCCCCAGCGCCTTCTCCCTGTCGGAGGAGGCCCGGGGTGACGACGTGTGCCACGCGGTCACCCCGATCCCGGTCTGGGCGTGGGTGCAGTTCCCGACCTTCCACGTCCGGGTGAAGGCCTTCGCACGGAGCTGGACGCGCGACGCCGTCCTGGTCGAGTGGGCGCAGTTCGGACAGCAGGCCGACGCCTGGATCTGGCGATCGGCCGTGAAGCACCGCACCCTCCGCGCGGTCGATCCGCGGACCGGAAACGCGCCGACGAGCGGCAGCCGATCAGATCCTCGACCGGCGAGATCGCGTTCCCCGGAGTCCGCATGACGCACTGCGTTGACTTCACGCGCGCTGGCGAGGATCGTTCGTGACACACCGGCTCACGAAGATTCTCGACGATCGAGACATCTGCGCCGGAGACCGAGAGGAGGCACCGTGGAGAAGACCGACGTGCCGTCCTGGGTCGCCCACGTGCTCACCCCCGCCGAGGTCATCGAGGCCTACGTCGACCGACGCGTCAACGACCCCTCGCTCCTGTCGGGCGCCCAGTCCGAGCCCACCTACGCCGACTTCCTGCGCGCCGAGTAGTCGGCCCTCCTCCGGCGGACAGCCGGACGTCGTCAGACCGCCGCGGCACCCCGCCGCGACGTCAGGGTGACCCCGGCGCTCGCCGCGGTGACGCAGACGAGGGCGACGACCTCGAGTACCGACAGCGCCTCACCGAGGACGACCAGACCGGCGAGCGCCGCGATCGCCGGGCCCAGGCTCTGCAGCACACCGAACACCCGCGTCGGCATCCGGCGGAGCGCGGACATCTCGAGCGCGTACGGCAGCACACTCGAGAGCAGCGCCACGACGCCGAACACGACGAGCAACAGCGGGTCGGCCACGACACCCTGGACCGCGGGCCGGAGTCCGAACGGCAGCGCCACCACCATCGCGACGAGCATGGACACGGCCAGCCCGTCGATGCCCGGGATCGCCGCACCGACCCGGCGGTTCATCACGATGTACGCGGCCCAGCACCCGGCGGCGAGGACGGCGGCCACGACTCCCCCGACGTCGCCGACCGCGGACGGTCCGACGCCGAGCAGCACCACGCCCACGAGCGCCAGCGCCGCCCAGCCGGCATCCCGCCAGCGCCGGGTGTGCGCGAGCGAGAGCGTCAGCGGGCCGAGGAACTCGATCGTCACGGCGACGCCGATCGGGATCGTCGCGAACGCCACGTAGATGAACAGGTTCATGCCGCCGAGCGCCAGGCCGAGCAGGACCGCGGCGAGCCACTGGGCTCGGGTCCAGTGCCGAACCCGGGGGCGGACGACGAGCGCCAGGACGACCGCGGCGATGACGAGCCGGAGGGTGGCGGCGCCCACCGAGCCGACCTCCTCGAAGCGGGTCTTCGCGACCGCTGCGCCGATCTGCACCGACAGCATCGCGGTGAGTGCCAGCAGCGGTGCCGGGACGCGGTTCATCCGAGGTAGGCCAGGACGGCCAGGACGCGGCGGTGGTCCTCGCCGGTGTCCTCGAGCGCGAGCTTGCCGAAGATGCTCGTCACGTGCTTCTCGACCGCCCCGGTGCCGATCACGAGTGCACGGGCGATGGCGGCGTTGGTGCGACCCTCGGCCATCAGGCCGAGGACCTCGCGCTCCCGGGGTGTCAGCGCCGCCAGGGGGTCGCGGCGGCGGCTCATCAGCTGCGTGACGACCTCGGGGTCCAGCACCGTGCCTCCCGATGCGACCCGACGGACGGCGTCGTCGATCTCGTCGAGCCGGGTGACGCGGTCCTTCAGCAGGTAGCCGATGCCGGCGCTGCCGGCGGCCAGGACGTCCTCGGCGTAGGCGGCCTCGACGTACTGGGACAGCAGCAGGATGCCGGTCCGGGGAGCGATCCGCCGCGCCTGGACAGCTGCGCGGACACCCTCGTCGGTGAAGGTCGGCGGCATCCGCACGTCCATCACGACGACGTCCGGGGTCAGCGCGGGCAGTGCGGCGAGGAACGACGCCGGATCGCCGAACTGGCCGACGACGTCGATGCCGGCCTCGTCGAGCACGCGGGCCAGGCCCTCGCGGAGCAGGACGGCGTCGTCGACGACGACGGCCCGGATGCGTGCTGCATCCGGGCCGTCGGTCATGCGCTCAGCCTAGCGGCGACGCGCACCTGCTCACGTGCGGGGCGTGGGGACACCGTTGAGCGCACCGAGCGGGATCCGGGCGGTCGCCTCCGTCGGTCCGCCGAGCGGGCTGGACACCGTCAGTTCACCGTCCAGGGCGCGCATCCGGCCCATCAGCCCCTCGATGCCGTGCCCTTCGCGCGGGCTCGCCCCGCCGCGGCCGTCGTCCGTCACGCTGACCGTGAGGAACCAGGTGCCGGCCGTGTCGACCAGCAGCCCGAGGTACACCCCGGCCGCCGAGGCGCCGGCGTGCTTGGCGGTGTTCGTCAGCAGCTCGCTGACGGTGAAGTACACGTTCCGCTGGATCTCGGTCGCGAGTTCGAGCCCGTCGGGAAGGCGGATGTCGAGTCCGACCGGGATCGGCGAACGGGAGCACAGCGCTTCGAGGGCCGCGACCAGCCCACGGTCGAGCAGGATCGGCGGCGCGAACCCGCGGGACAGCGCCCGCAGTTCGTCGAGCGCGTCCTGCGCGTGGCCGGACGCCTCACCGATCAGCCGCTTGGCCCGCTCCGGGTCCTTCTCGAACGACCGCTCGGCCGCGGCCAGGTCCATCCGCAGACGCACCAGTCGCTGCTGCGGGCCGTCGTGCAGGTCGCGTTCGATCTGGCGGAGTGCCTGCCCCTCCGCGGTCACGGCGCCGGCACGGGAGGCCTGGAGGCCCGCCACCCGCTCCTCGAGCACCTCGGCCCGGAAGCCACCGAGCAGGCCGTGGTCGATCCAGTAGTGCGCGAGCACGGAGCCGCGCAGCCAGAGCGGGAACAGGAGCACGCTCGCCGCCATCGACAGGAGGCCGAGGAAGACGACCCCGGCACCCGAGCCGATGTCGTTCGGGTCGAGCACGTACCGGCCGGCGACGACGTACACCAGGACGACGACGACCGGCCAGAGGAACCCGACCGCCAGGAGCAGCCCGGCACCGACCGTCACGGCAGCGGTCAGCGGGTAGACGACGACCGCGTGCAGCAGGTACAGCCAGTAGTGCGGGTTCGCGACCGCCGACCCGGTGCGCGTCCACCAGTTCTGCTGCCACTTCGGCGTCCAGTCCACCGGACGGATCGGCCGTGGGTCGGCCCAGCTCATCCGCAGCTTCTCGAACTGTCCGAGCCAGCGGGCGACGAACAGTGCCACGAAGAACAGCAGCAGCGTGAACGGGTTGAACACGTCACGGGACCCGAGGCCGCCGATGCCCAGGATCGCGGGGAACGCGAAGTACAGCGTGCAGAGGAGCACCGCGGTGAGGGCCATGTAGCCGAAGTCCCGCGGCGACCGACGCCAGGCCTCCCGGTAGAAGGCGCCGGCGCTCGGTCGCCCACCGCTGCCACCGCTGCCGGAGCGGATCGGGGCATCCGGACCGCGACCGCCGCCCGTCGACGCCGTCGGCTTCGGCGGCTGCGGGGTGGTCACCGGCGGGGTCGCGTCCCAGGCGCCGGGAGGCCCGTCCGGGCCGGGTGCAGGGGCGGAGGGCATCGGGGCGGTCGCTTCCGGTGTCGTGGTGTTCAGCGGAACGGTCTCGGCATGGTCGGGCGAGGTCACCGCGTCGTCCAGGGGGACGGTGCGGGCCAGGTCGAGCCGGTCGGTGTCGGTCATGCATCGAGCCTCGCCCAGGAGCGGGCCCGGTCCCATCCTGCCGCCTCCCGGACCCGTGGTGGGGTTGTCCCCACCCCGTCCTCCCCACCCCGTCCTCCCGACCCTTCCCCGCCGCGGCCGGTGATGTGTAGAGTGCCGACACTGCACGGATGCAGGACAGCGCGAGGGGGAACCATGCACGACACCACACGCGACCGACTGACGGCACTCGCCGCGGTCATCGCCGCACTCGTCCCGGCGCTCGCCGTCGTCGCCAGCTGGCTGCAACTCGCCCTCGCCTGGCCGGAGCAGTACGCGGTCGGCTTCCGCGCCGTCATGGGCATCGGCCTCGTCGCGGCGATCGTGGTGACGGTCCGGGCGCTCCGCAGTCGTGACGACGTCCTGCTCGCCTTCGCCCTGGCCGTGCTGGCCTACGCGCTCGCCGGACTCGTGCCCAGTGCCGTGTGGGCGGTCGGAACCGTGCTGTTCATCGCGGCCCGAGTGCTGCTGTTCGTCTTCGGGGTGCTGCTCGTCCTGCGCACCAGGCCCAGCACCACAGCAGACACCACCGCCGGCGCTGCGAGCGGTCCGTTGCACCGCGTCGCTGCCTGGGCTGTGCTGGTCGGCGCCGCGGTGTGGCTCGCGTGGACGGTCGTCGAGCCGGTCCTGTTCGGGTTCTGGATGCCGCCGCAGGACGCGCTGACCACCCTGTTCGCGGTCCCGCTGACCGGACTGTTCGTCGCGTGCGTCGGTGCCGAGCTGGTGTTCGCGCCGCCGCTCCTCCGCCCGGTCGGCGACGGTGCCCGGCGGTTGTGGGAGACGGCCGACGTCCGCTGACGTCGACCGCCCGAGCCCCGGCCGCAGGGCTGCGTGTGCTGACGAGCGCGGTGATCAGACGAGCGCGGCCGCGACCTCGGGTGACTCCTCCGGCACGGACCACGGACGCTGCGTCATCCCGCTGTCGCCCCGGACGGACACGATCGCGCCGGAGTCGTCGCGCGTGAACACGATGTCCTCGTCGATCGACCCGAACCGGTTGCCGGACGCCATCCGCAGCGTGTCCGCGTCGACGACCTCCAGACGGACGGGCGACTCGGTCGGCACCGGCTGCGTCGGGTCGATCGCCAGCAGCCGCTCCCCGACGCGGGCGATGTCGGTGATCCCCTCGAAGGTGGTGAAGCGCCCGGTGTAGCGGTCGGTGTCGACGTCGGCCGGCACCGGCGCCCCGGGGGCGTGCTCGTCGGCGGCAGCGTCGAGCAGGTGGACGATGCCGTAGGCCAGCATCGTCGCGGGACCCGTGGCGCTGCTCGTCAACACCGACACGACCAACGAGGACGCGGGATCGAACACCGACTGCGTGATCTGTCCGGGGAACCCGCCGGAGTGGCCACGGACCTCCCGGCCGTTGATCCGGTCGACGACGAACCCGGCGCCGTAACCGCGGGCGGCGGGGTCGCTGTCGAGCGCGCTCCACGCCTTCCGCTGGGCCAGCCGCTTGGCATGGTCGGAGAGCAGCGTGCCGCGGCCGGGCACGTGTGCCGAGAAGTACCGGACCAGGTCCGAGGCGGTGCCGTGGAACCCGGTGGCCGCGGCGAGCGCCCCCGTCGTCACGTGCGGAACGCGCTGCCGGGTGCGGGCGGTGTGCAGGCCGGTGTAGCCGATGACGTACTCGTCCTCCCGCGCCGGGTCGAACTCGGCGCCGGTGCCGGTGAGCCCGAGCGGCTCGGTGATCGCCGTGCGGACGTGGTCGGCGTAGCGGGTGCCGGTGACCGCCTCGATGACGAGGCCGAGCAGGCCGTAGCCCAGGTTCGAGTAGTTGAAGGCCGACCCGACGGGCACCTTCGCGCCGCCCGCGACGACGAGCGCGACGAGTTCCGCGGCGTCCGGGAACGGGTGTGCCAGCGCCCAGTGGTCGCCGTCGGCGCCGTCGCGGACGACTCCGGCACCCATCTCCATGAGCTCGCGGACGGTGGCGTCGGCGATGGGCGACCCGGCCTCGACCAGGGCGGGGACGAACGTGCCGACGGTGTCGTCGAGGCGCAGGGCGCCCTGGTCGGCGAGCTGGAGCAGCGCGGTCGCGGTGAACGTCTTCGAGTGCGAGGCGATCCGGAACAGGTCGGAGGTGGTCAGGCGACGCCCGGCCTCGACGTCCGCGTAGCCGAAGGCGTCCGCGAACAGTTCCTGCCCCTCGAACCCGACGGCGACCTGCACGCCGGGCAACCGCAGCTGCCACACCTTGTAGGCGATCCACTCCCGGACGTAGGGCAGGACGGACTCGTAAGCAGCGCGCTTCTCCATGCCGACCAGCCTGGCATGTGCCACGCTCGTCGGATGCGGCACACACCCTCTTTCCTGATGACCGAGGTCAACGAGGTCCGACGACTCGTCGACGGGAACCCCTGGGCGACGATCGTGTCGCACACGGCCACCGGGCTGGTGGCGTCGCACTACCCGTTCCTGCTCGAAGCGAGCGCTGACGACGAACTCGTCCTGGTGTCGCACGTCGGCCGTCCGGACGAGGTCGCGCACGAGCTCGGCCAGCACGAGGTCCTGGTCATCGTGCAGGGCCCACACGGCTACGTCTCCCCCGCCTGGTACCCGCCGGAGCAGTTCGTCCCGACCTGGAACCACACCACCGCGCATCTGTGGGGCACGCCGGAGATCCTGTCCGACGACGAGAACTTCCGCGTCCTCGGGGACCTCGTCGACCACTTCGAACGGGAGATGCCGTCCCCGGTGTCGCTCGACGTCGACCAGGACACCGCCCGCCGCATCGCCCGTGGCACCGTCGGCATCCGGCTGCGCGTCACCCGGTTCGACGCGCGCGCGAAGCTCAGTCAGAACAAGGCACCCGAGGTCGTCGACCGGGTGATCGAGGGTCTCCGCGCCGACGGGCCCTACGCGGCGCCGGCGCTGGCGGACGAGATGGAGCGCGTGCGCGCGCGTCGTGAGGACCTGGGCGACGCCGGACGGGAGGCGCTGTGACATCCGTCCTGCTCCGCACCGTCCGCCGTGTGGGCACGTCCGGCGCCCCCTCCGACGTCCTGGTCGTCAACGGACGGGTCGCCGCGATCGGACCGGCGGGGACGATCGACGTGCCCTCCGGCACCGAGGTCACCACCGAGGTCGTCGAGGCGGACGGCGCCTGGCTCGGACCGGGGCTCCGTGACCACCACGTGCACTTCGACCAGTGGGCACTCATGCGGCAGCGCATCGACGTGCAGGACTGCGCCTCCGCCGAGGAGACCGCCGACCGCCTCGCCGAGGCCGCCCGCACTGCGCTCCCGGACCGCGTCCTGGTCGGGCACGGCTACCGGGACGGACTCTGGCCGGCCCCGGCGCGACGCGAGTTGCTCGACCGAGCCGCCCCGGGCCTCCCGGTCGTCGTCGTCGCCGCGGACCTGCACGCCGTCTGGTGCAACACCCGCGCCCTCGCGCACTTCGCAGCGGCGCTCGGCCGTGCCCTGCCGGCGGGCGAGGACGGCGTCCTCCGCGAACAGGATGCCTTCGACGTCACCGGTGCGCTGTCCCGGGTGCCCGACGAACTGCTCGACGCCGCCGTCGAGGAAGCGGTCGACGCCGCCACCCGACGCGGGGTGACAGGCGTCGTCGACCTCGAGATGGTGTTCGGACTCGACCGATGGGCGCGCCGGATCGCCGCCGGCACGGGCGCCATCCGCGTGGCGTCCGGCGTCTACCCGGGCGAGCTCGACGGCGTGCTCGCCCGCGGCCTCCGCACCGGCGACGTCGTGCCGGGCACCCGCGGACTGCTGACGATGGGGCCGTTCAAGGTGATCACCGACGGGTCCCTCGGCACCCGGACCGCCGCGACCTCGGACGGCGAAGGGCTGCTCACCTGGACGCCGGAGGACCTCGTCCCGGTCCTCCGCCGTGCCGTCGCCGCCGGACTCGTCCCCGCCGTCCACGCCATCGGCGACCGCGCCGTCACGCTGGCACTCGACGCGTTCGAGACCGTCGGCACCCGCGGCACCATCGAGCACGCCCAACTGCTGCAGCCCGACGACGTCCCACGGTTCGCGCGGCTCGGCGTCATCGCCTCCGTCCAGCCCGAGCACGCCATGGACGACCGCGACATCGCCGACCACCACTGGGCGGGCCGCACCGACCGCGCCTTCCCGTTCGCCGCACTCGAGCGAGCCGGAGCCCGGATGCAACTCGGATCGGACGCCCCCGTCGCGCCACTCGACCCGTGGGTGGCGCTGGCCGCCGCCGTCGGCCGGGACCGCGACGGACGGGATCCGTGGCACCCGGAGCAGCGGATGTCGGCACTCGCCGCGTGGCGGGGCAGCACTGACGGCCGCGTCGGCGTGGCCGTCGGCGACGTGGCCGACCTGGTCCTCGTGCCGTCCGACCCGCTCACCGCCTCGTCGGCCGCACTCCGCACCATGCCGGTCCTGGCCACCGCCGTCGCCGGCCGCTGGACCCACCGGGCTCTGTGAGGCCTCGGAACGCAACGGTCGCGCCGTCGCGGAAGGCAGTATCCCTGCGGAGCGCCACCACCGTTGCGTGTTGCGGGAAGGCTACTTCTGGTCCTTCGGGCACCAGTAGAGCTTCCGACCGGCCATGTCGGCGACGCGGATCTCCGTCCCGCAGACCCGGCACGGCTCCCCCGCGCGGTGGTACACCCAGTGCCGGTCGGCGCGGGAGCGCATCGCCTTCTCGTACTCCGCGTCGGTCAGGCCGTCCATCGTCATCATCTGGCCGATACGGACGCCGTCGTGCAGGAGCTTCGACCAGTCCTGCCACAGCGCCTTCGCCTGCTTGACGGTGATCTTCTTCCCGGGCTTGTACGGGTCGATCCGCTGCCGGAACAGCAGCTCCGCCCGGTACACGTTGCCGATGCCGCTCACCACGGACTGGTCCATCAACAGCTGCCCGATCGCCACGTTGCGCTTCCGGACGTTGTCCACGAACGCCTTCTCGGCCTCGGGCCCGTCGTCGTTCATCGGGTCCGGGCCGAGCTTGTCGAGCGCACGCTGCACGCCGGCCGGGTCCTCGACCACGCACGCCGTCGGCCCGCGGAGGTCTGCCACGGCGGTCTCGGTGAGGATCCGCACCCGCACCTGGCCGACCGGGTCCGGCGGGAACGCCTCGATCGGGTCCTCGACCTTCTCCTGCTCGGCCATCCGGTAGCGGGAGCGTCGCGGGGCACCGATGGACCGGAGCGAGTCCTCGCCGGCATCGTCCGGGACATGGGCGTCGGTGCCGGTCGTGGTGGTCTCGTCGGCGTCACCCGTGTCGTCGGTGACCGTGCCGCGCTGGTTCGTCTGGCCGATCCGCCCGTTCGCGCTCCGCATCGTCGCGTCGGTCGAGATCTCACCCGCGAAGTCCCAAGCGCCGTACAGGCCCAGGTGGACGCGGAGGAACAGGTCGCCCTCGAACTCGAGGAACATCTGCTTCGCCACGGCTCGTGCGGCGATCATCCTCCGGCCGTCGAGCTGCGCGGCTCCGGCAGCGAACCGCCCCTGCGGGCTCGAGACCTCGCAGACCTGGCCGACGAAGTGCAGCTCGAACTGGCGGGCGATGCGGTGGACGGAGTGACCCTCGGGCATTGCTCTTGTCTACTCGGCCCTACTGGTCGATCTGCTTGCCGGCGATGTGCCCCGTGGTCTCGTACTCGGCGAGCTGGGCGATCCGACGGGCGTGACGCTCCTCACCGGAGAACGGCTCGGCGATGAACAGGTCGACGAAACGGATGGCTTCGTCCTCGGTGTGCTGACGGGCACCGATCGAGATGACGTTGGCGTCGTTGTGCTGGCGGGCGAGGACCGCGGTCGACTCGTTCCACACCAGCGCCGCCCGGATGCCCTCGACCTTGTTCGCGGCGATCTGCTCGCCGTTGCCCGAACCGCCGAAGACGACGCCGAGGGCCTGGACCCCCGCGCGCTGGTCCTGCACCACGGCGTGCGCCGCGTTGATGCAGAACGAGGGGTAGTCGTCCAGCGGCTCGTACTCGGTCGGACCGTGGTCCACGACCTCGTGGCCGGCTTCGGTCAGGTGCGTGGCGAGGGTCTTGTTGAACTCGAGGCCGGCGTGGTCCGTTCCGAGGTGGATGCGCATGGACCGATCCTATTCCTGCACCCGCAGCGGGCCTCCCGTCCGCTCCGGCCGGGAGGCGCGGTGCCGGACCCGGGGAGGGCCTCCCGTCAGCGCTGGCGGACCACCACGACGACGTACCGGCACGGCTCGGCGCCGGCGTTGCGGTAGACGACGTCGGCCGGTTCGCCGAGTTCGATCCGGTCCCCCGCACCGAGGCGCGTCGTGGTCGCACCCACCTGCAGTTCGAGGGCCCCGTCGACGACCCAGATGCAGTGCCGCAGGAAGGCGTACGCGCTGGCGGGGTAGGCCACCTCGCGACCGGCGGGCAGGCGCACCTCGGTCACGTCGGCGGGGAAGTCCGCGCTCGACAGGGGGCGGCGGCGGTACCCGGTCTCCGGGTCGGTCCACGAGTCGGCCGAGGCGGCACGCTGCACCCCGCGGGCCTCGTCCGGATCGCTGGTCCGGGGCACCTCGTGCTCGAGGGCCTCGTCGAGGAGCTGCGAGACGGTGAGCCCGAACGCGCCGGAGAGGCGGCCGAGGATCGTCGCGGTCGGGCTCGAGACACCCCGCTCGACGCGGTTGATCATGGCGCGGGAGACGCCGGACTCCTCTGCGAGTTCCGTGAGGCTCCAGCGGCGCTCGGTGCGGAGGCGCTGCAACCGCTCCCCCAGCCGGCGCTGGTCGGCGTCGTCCGGGTGATCGCTGTCCCCGCGCTCACTGTCCCCGCGCTCGCTGACCTTCCGCTCGTGGTCCGTCCGCTCCTGGTCTGTCCGCTCGTGGTCTGTGCGCTCGTGGTCCGTCCGCTCCCGGTCTGGGGTTGCATCGGTGCCCTCGGGCTCGTCTACGATGTGAGACATGGCGACAGCATATGCGACGGATGCGGTTCGGGTCCGCGACTGCACTCCCGCGGACCTCGACGTCGTGCACGCACTCCACGTCGACGCGGTCCTGCACTCGACGGCGATCTGGCAAGAGGTCCCGCACCCCCGCGCCTGGTTCGACACGTGGCTGGCAGAGCGGCAGGGCGACGGCTGGCCCGTCCTGGTCGCCGAGGTCGACGGGGTCGTCGCCGGGTACGCGACCTACTCGCAGTGGCGGCCCCACCAGGGCTACCGGCTCACCGTCGAGCACAGCGTCTACGTCGTCGAGTCGTTCCGCGGGCGGGGTGTCGCCTCGACGCTCATGCGCGCCCTCGTCGCCCGCGCCACCGAGGAGGGACGGCACGTGATGATCGCCGGCATCTGCAGCACCAACACGGGTTCGATCGCGCTCCACGAGCGACTCGGGTTCGCGACGGTCGCGGTCGTCCCGGAGGTCGGCCGCAAGTTCGACCGATGGCTCGACCTGACGCTGATGCGGTTGCCGCTGGCCTGATCTGGCCTGGTCTCGGCCGTGCTGCACCCCCGCACGGACATCGCGGCCCGTCAGAACGGGGCGCAGTGCAAGCGGCGGTGCGCGGACCGGGAGGCCCGTGGCGGGGCCGACCCACGCCTCCCGTCCGCCCCGCACCACGCGAGCCCGCGGGACCGCGACGGCATCGGATGTGCTGCGCCCCCGCACCGACACCGCGCCCGTCAGGACGGGGCGCGGTGCACGCGGCCCGGCACGACCGTCGTGGTCGCGCCGGGGTCAGTCCTCGACCGTGTCGAAGACCGGACCGGTCGTGCGCGAGCGCTTGAGCTCGAAGAAGCCCGGGTAGCGGGCCGCGGCGACGACGCCGTCCCAGAGGTCGAGTGCCTGCTGGCCCTTCGGCGCCGGCGAGATGACCGGTCCGAAGAAGGCGACACCGTCGACGGCGATGACGGGCGTGCCGACGTCCTGGCCGACCCGCTCGATGCCGTCTCGGTGACTCTCACGCATCGCGACATCGGTCTCGTCGGTCCATGCGGCGTCGGCGAGGTCGGCCTCGAGGCCGAGCTGCTCGAGGACGGCCGGTACGACCTGCTGCGGGTCCTTCTGCTGGCGGTGGTGGATCTGCTCGCCGAGCGCGTCGTAGAGGCGCTTCACGACCTCCTGGCCGTGTCGGGCCTTCGCAGCCGTCACCAGGCGCGAGTACACCTGGTTCCGCTCCATCGCCTCGCGGTACTCCGCGGGCATGCCCTCGTTGTGCTCGTTGAGGACGAAGAGGCTCATCACGTTCCAGGTGACGTCGAGGTCGCGGTGCTGCTCGACCTCACCCACCCAGCGGCTCGTCATCCACGCCCAGGGGCAGGTCGGGTCGAACCAGAACTCCACAGCAGTCCGGGTCGCAGGGGTGTTCTCCACAGTGGTGTCAGTCACAGGTCGTGAGCGTACGCCCGCTCGCTAGGCTGGTCACGAGCCGTCCCGCCGGCGCACGACGCCGAGCGGGACCACCGACACGCGGACATCGATCGTCCGCGTCCGCAGCGAAGATGGAGCGTCCGTGCCCGGAGAGAACCTCACCAGAACCGAAGCCCAGGAACGTGCCGGCATCGTCAGTGTCCAGACGTACGACGTCGAACTCGACCTGACCCGCGGCGCCGAGAGCTTCGGCAGCACCACCCGTGTGCGCTTCACGGCCACGCCCGGCGCCAGCACGTTCATCGACGCCATCACGAAGACCGTGCACTCGGTCACCCTGAACGGCGTGGCGCTCGACGTCGCCGCCGTGAACGACGGCGTCCGCATCCAGCTCGCCGACCTGCAGGCGCAGAACGAGCTCGTCGTCGTCGCCGACGCGCTGTACACGAACACCGGGGAAGGCCTGCACCGCTTCGTGGACCCCGTCGACGACGAGGTCTACCTGTACTCGCAGTTCGAGGTCCCGGACAGCCGGCGCATGTTCGCCGTGTTCGAGCAGCCCGACCTCAAGGCCGAGTTCAGCTTCACCGTGACCGCACCGGCACGCTGGCAGGTCGTCTCGAACGCTCCCACGCCCGAGCCGCACGTCGACGGCGACCACGCCACGTGGACCTTCCCGCCCACGGCGAAGATCTCGAGCTACATCACCGCGCTCGTCGCCGGCCCGTACGAGGTCGTCCGCAGCGAGCTCACCAGCCGCGACGGCCGGACCATCCCGCTCGGGGTGTTCGCGCGGAAGTCGCTGGCCGAGTACCTCGACCCCGAGTACGTCTTCGACATCACCCGCAAGGGCTTCGCGTACTTCGAGGAGAAGTTCGACGTCGCCTACCCGTTCGAGAAGTACGACCAGCTCTTCGTGCCGGAGTTCAACGCCGGCGCGATGGAGAACGCGGGTGCCGTCACCTTCACCGAGACGTACGTGTTCCGCTCGAAGGTCACGGACGCCATCAAGGAGCGCCGGGTCGTCACGATCCTGCACGAACTCGCCCACATGTGGTTCGGCGACCTCGTCACCATGAAGTGGTGGAACGACCTGTGGCTCAACGAGTCGTTCGCCGAGTGGGCGTCGACCATCGCCACGGCCGAAGCCACCGAGTGGACCGAAGCGTGGACCACGTTCCAGGCGATGGAGAAGTCCTGGGCCTACCGCCAGGACCAGCTGCCCTCGACGCACCCGATCGTCGCGACGATCAACGACCTCGAAGACGTCCAGGTCAACTTCGACGGCATCACCTACGCGAAGGGTGGCTCGGTCCTCAAGCAGCTCGTCGCGTGGGTCGGTATCGATGCGTTCTTCGCGGGCGTCTCGGCCTACTTCAAGAAGCACCACCACTCCAACACCGAGCTGAAGGACCTGCTCGTCGAACTCGAGTCCACCAGCGGCCGTGACCTGTCCGAGTGGTCGAAGCTGTGGCTCGAGACCGCTGGCGTGAACACCCTCCGCCCGGAGATCCAGACCGACGCCGACGGTGTGATCACCTCGTTCGCCGTGCTGCAGGAAGCCCCGGCCGACCACCCGACGCTGCGACCGCACCGACTGGCGATCGGCGTCTACTCCTTCACGAACGACGCCTCGGCACCGTTCGGCGCCGACACCGCGTCGTCCGGCGGCAAGCTCGAGCGGGCCCACCGCGTCGAGATCGACGTCGACGGAGCCCGCACGGACGTGCCCGAACTCGTCGGCGTGCACCGCGGCGACCTCGTGTTGCTCAACGACGACGACCTGGCCTACGCCAAGATCCGTCTCGACGAGCAGTCCCGTCGCACTGCGATCGAGCACCTCGCCGCGATCGCGAATCCCCTCGCGCGTTCCATCGTCTGGGGTGCCGTCTGGGACGCCACACGCGACGCCGAGTCCCCCGCCAGCGACTACGTGTCGCTCGTGCTCGGCAACATCGCGACCGAGACCGAGTCCACGACGATCCGGACCACGCTGTCGCAGCTGTTGCTCACCGCGCGCAACTACGTCGCGCCGGCGAAGTCCGACAGCACCGTCCGTACCGTCGGTGACACCCTCTGGCAGCTCGCGTCGTCGGCCGAGTCCGGCTCCGACGCGCAGTTCCAGTTCGTGAAGTTCTTCGCGCAGATCCCCTCGACGCCCGAGCACGTGGCGACGCTCCAGGGGCTGCGTGACGGCTCGGTGACGCTGCAGGGGCTCGAGGTCGACACCGATCTCCGCTGGGAGCTGCTCGAGGGCCTCGTGCTCGCCGGCGCTGCGGGCAACGACGAGATCGACACCGAGCTCGCCGCCGACCGCACGGCCTCGGGTGAGCAGGCCGCCGCGCGTGCCCGGGCGACGATCCCCACGGCCGAGGGCAAGCTCGCCGCGTTCTCGTCGCTCGTCGACAGCGACGACGCGCCGAACGCGATCGTCCGTCAGACCACGATCGGGTTCCAGCACGTCAACTCCCCGGTCGTGCTCGAGGGCCTCGTGTCACGGTACTTCGACGTGATCACCCGCATCTGGGACGAGCGTAGCTACCACATCGCGGACACCGTCGTCACGGGGCTCTACCCCGCGCCGCTGGCGTCGACGGAGCTGCGCGACGCGGCCGTGGCGTGGCTCGAGGCACACCCGGAGACGCCGGCACTGCGCCGCATCGTCACCGAGAACCTCGCGGGCACCGAGCGGGCCCTCCGGGTCCAGGCAGCGGACGTTTGACCCTGATGTGACGAGCGGCGAGGCCTCGGCGTTCCTCCAGGGAGGCCGAGGCCTCGCCGCTTAGCATCGATCGGATCATGCTCTTGGCTGCAGACACCACCGACGTCTCGAAGTGGGCGTCGAACACGTTCACCCAGTTCGTCGACACCTGGCACGTCCCGATCACCATCGTCATCGTCCTGCTCGCGGCGGTGGTCCTCCGGCTCATCCTCCGCCGGACGATCAAGCAGGTCGTCGACCGCATCGTCAACGGCGTGAAGAAGCGGCAGGGTGCCGCGGACACGCAGGCGCTCGTCGCCTCACCGCTGCAGACGGCCCGGGTCGTCCAGCGCACCCGGACCCTCGGCAGCGTGCTCGAGAACCTGGCGACCGTCGTCGTCGCGGTCATCGCGTTCGCCATCATCATCTCGACGGTGTTCCCCACCGCCGCCGTCGGCATCGTCGGTGGCGCCTCGGTGGTCGCCGCCGGCCTGGCGGTCGGTGCCCAGAGCATCGTCCGCGACATCCTGTCCGGCATCTTCATGATCCTCGAGGACCAGGCCGGGGTGGGTGACGTCGTCGACACCGGGCAGGCGACCGGCGTCGTCGAGAGCGTCGGCCTACGCGTCATGCAGATCCGCGATGTCAACGGGATCCTCTGGTTCGTGCCGAACGGCCAGATCCTGCGCGTCGGCAACCTGTCCCAGGGGTGGTCCCGTGTCCTGGTGGACATCACCGTCCCCTACGACACCGACATCGACGCGGTGCAGGACGCCCTCCTGCACGCTGCCGTCACCATGTCGCAGGAGTCCCGGTGGCGTCAGCGCATCGTCGAGAAGCCCGAGATCTGGGGCCTGCAGTCGATCACGGACACCGGCATGGTGTTCCGCCTGGTCGTGAAGACCCGTGCCTCCGAGCTCGATGTCGTCGGCCGCGAGCTCCGCATCCGGCTCAAGCACAGCGTCGACGAACTCGGCGTCACCCTGCCCGCGATGGCGATGATCATGCCCGCCGGGTGGGAGAACGCCACCTCCGTGAACGGCCTGCGCCCGGTGCGGACCGCGCCGGTCCCGACACCCGCCCGGTCCCGCAGCGCACGACGGAACGTCTTCGGGCGGGCCATCCGCACCGGGGAAGAACCCAGCACCGACCACGAGGACTCGCCATGACCGGACCGTCCCTGCCGATCGTGCCACCGGCCGGAGCCGCTGGTCGGCCCGACAGCAGCGCCCACGCAGACAGCAGCGGCCACGCCGACGGTGCCGGCGCGGTTCCGGCGCAGCCCGTCACGCTCCGTGTCGGACTCGGCGGCGCCGCGGCGAGCGGCTCGCTCTTCGACCGCATCGGCGGCGCCCCGACGTTCGACCGTCTGGTACGACGCTTCTACGAGGGAGTGCAGCACGACGAGGTCATCTGGCCGATGTACCCGGCCGACGACCTCGAGGGGGCGATCTGGCGGCTGTCGCAGTTCCTCCAGCAGTACTGGGGTGGACCGTCCATGTACAGCGAACAGCGCGGACACCCCCGCCTGCGGATGCGGCACAACCCGTTCCGCATCACGCCCGAGGCGCGCGAGCACTGGCTCCAGCACATGCACGACGCGGTGGAGTCGCTCGGACTCGCTCCGCTCGACGAGGCCGAGCTCTGGGGGTACCTGGACCGCGCGGCCCACGCGATGACGAACGCGTTCGACTGAGTCGGGGGGGGACGTTCGGCATCGTCCGCCGTCCGGTCGCCCCCGCCCAGGCAGGTCAGTCGGGTGACCGTCGGGCGTCGGGCGTCGGGCCGGGCTCGGGGTCGGGGCCAGGCGTCGCGTGTCGAGGTCGGCCGTCGGCGGTCGAGACCGGGCTAGGAGCTCAGCGTCCAGGCGCGCCGCTTGACGAGCACGTGCCCACGCGAGGTCGTGAGCCGACTCCACGGACCGGTCTCGAACAGGCGCACCGGTTCGGTGCCGAGGAACCCGAGGCTCTCGGCAGCGAATCCCGCGCCGGCAGGCAGGTGCTCGACGCCGGTGATCGGCCGACCCCACACTTCGGAGCGGACGCGTCGGACGATCGACTCCCCCGAGCTCGCCGGCACGGCGGCCGCGACCTCGTCGATCCCCTGCCGCGCCGCGCGGTGCAGGAGCTCCGCGGAGACGTCCGGCAGCGGGGCCCATCCACCGCGGGGCGGCGAGATCGCTGCCCACGTCACGGTGTGGACCTCGAGGGGCAACTCGACCTCGATCGGGGTGGCACGCGTCGGGTCGGCGCTGTCGGCCTGGTCGGCGTCCTGGGCCTCGGCGAGCAGCCGCAGGCGTTCCTGGAACGACCGCAGCGGCACGACGACGTCGATGTGCTCCGGCTGCGTCAGCGCGAAGGTCCGGAGGCCGAGGACGGTCGGCAGCTCGTCGAGCAGACCGAGCGGGTAGAGGATGGCGGTGTAGACCGCCAGGACGCCCGAGTCGGCGATGAGTCGGACCGACCCGTCCTCGATGCGAGCGGCCCGCCCGAGGTAGGTGCGGAGGTCACCGAGCGAGGCGGCGTCGGGAAGGGTGAACGAGCTGCTCATGTCGCCTCCGATCCTAGCCGCGACCGTCCGGAGACCCGCTGGTTGACCTCTCGGCGTCCTCTCGGTGTCCTTTTGGCACTCTCCGGGTTCGAGTGCTAAAACCGGATGCAGTTGAGTCACAGCGACTCAACCGACAACCATCCAGTGAAGGAGTTGATGTCAGATGGCCATGAACTTCGACCCGTTCCGCGAGCTCGACCGTCTCGCCGGGTCCCTCCTCGCCGGAGCAGGAGCGGGCCCACGCTCGATGCCGATGGACCTCTACCGCGCCGGTGACCACTACGTCATGGACGTGGACCTGCCCGGTGTCGATCCGGGCTCGGTCGACATCGACGTCGACGGTTCCGTGCTGACCATCCGGGCTGAACGGACCCTCGGCGCCCCCGACGGTGCACAGTGGCTCACGCGGGAGCGGCAGCCCGGTTCGTTCGTCCGGCAGCTCACGCTCGGCGACGGCCTGGACGTCGAACGGATCGCCGCGCACTACGACAACGGCGTGCTCAGCGTGACGATCCCCGTCCAGGAGTCGTCGAAGCCGCGCAAGATCGCCATCAGCACGGGTGACAGCACCGGGGCACTCGCCGTCGAACGCGCCGCGTCGAGCAGCTGACGCACCAGCCAGTCGACCGTGGGGTCGGTCCCATGAGGACCAACCCCACGGTCGACTCCCCGACACCCCTCACCCCGCGCTCGCCTGTCGATCCCCCACACGCCCATGCCACATCTGTTCAACGCCCTGTCGTCCGTCCTCGTCGTCGCCGGCCTGTTCGCCGCCCAGAGCCTCCGCCCAGGTCTCGGTCTGCTGCTCTCGCTGGCGGGATCGGTGATCGCCAACCAGCTCGTGTGGATCATCTCGCCGACAGCCTGGTCACACCTCGTCACTCCCTGGCTGGCCAGCGCCAGCGGGACGCTCGTCGCCGTGATCGTCTGGAGCGTGCTGAGGACATCCCCGCGCGTCCTCGACCTGCTCGGCGCGACTGCGACCGGAAGCGACTGAGGACACCCCGGTCAGGACCCCTGGACAGCACCTCTGGCACGCGCATGCAGTCTTCGTAGACTGATGGCGTGATCCGCGAACCCGACTTTCTCTCCACGCTGCGTCTCGAGGACACCGGAGCGAGCACCAGGGAGACGATCCTCACCGGAGCGAGTCACTGGTCGCCGGGCGGCCGGATCTTCGGAGGGCAGGTCCTGGCGCAGTGCATCGTCGCCGCGCAGGCCACCATCGAGGGCCGCGACATCCACTCCGTCCACGGCTACTTCCTCCGGCCGGGAGCGATCGACGTCCCGATCACGTTCGGCGTGGAGCGGATCCACGACGGCCGATCGTTCGCCACCCGCCGGGTCCAGGCGTACCAGAACGGCACACCGATCTTCTCGATGATCGCGTCGTTCCAGACGCCGGACGCCGGAGCCGAACACCAGGACCCGATGCCCCTCGACGTCCCCACGCCGGAGTCCCTGCCCTCCGCAGCCTCCGTGCTGGCGGGCATCGACCACCCGACCGCACAGGCGTGGGCGGAACGATCGATCGACATGCGACACGTCGATGGTCCGGTCTACGTGGGCGTCCAGGGCGCGCAGGTCGCACACCAGGCGGTCTGGTTCCGCGTCGAGCGTGACATGCCGGACGACCCCGCCCTGCACCGTGCCGTCCTCGCCTACGCGAGCGACCTGTCCCTCCTCGAACCGATCATGCGTCGGCACGGCATGGCCTGGGGCACGCCCGGCGTGAAGCTGGCGAGCCTCGACCACGCCATGTGGTGGCACCGTGACGGTCGCGCCGACGAGTGGGTGCTGTACGCGCAGGAGTCGCCGAGCGCCCAGGGTGGCCGGGGCCTCGCGCTGGGCCGGATGTTCTCCCACGACGGCCGCCTGCTGGCCACCGTCGCCCAGGAGGGCATGATGCGCGTTCCGACCGCCTGACGGAGTGTCGAGCTGACGCTGTGACGCTGTGCCGCAGTGTCAACCTGCGCGCGGACTGGCGTGTCCGGCGGCCCGACGCACTGACGAGCTGACGTGTCCGACGGGCCGAGAACTCGAGAGCCCGAAGAGCCTACCGCCGGCTACACGATCGAACGATCGTCAGGGTCGCGAGAACGTCACCGGCGGTTCGACGTACTGCTGGCAAGCGGCCCGCTCGACGTCGGTGAGGCGTCGTGGGCGGTTCGTCTCCGCGTCGACGAGCACCAGCGTGGTCGTGGCCCGCGTGTAGAGCTCGGCGGGATCGTGCCCGATCGGCGACCACACCTCGTACGAGATGTCGAGGCTGGCCCCACCCATCCGCCCGATCCAGAGCTGGATGTCGAGCGGCCGACGGAAGTACGGCGTCGATGCGAGGTACTCGAGGCGCTGCGCCGCGATCACCGTCATCGTCCCCGAACCCGGGCGGCCGTCGATCACCGGCTCGGGCGCGGACCCCGACTCATCGATCTCGTCGGGGTCCGGCGCCCAGAACGCCAGCACGCGTGCTTCTTCGAGCAGCCGGAGCATCGCGGAGTTGTTCACGTGCCCGTAGGCGTCGATGTCACTCCACCGGATGCGGATCGGAGCGTGCAGGCGTGCCACCGGGACTAGTCCCGGGTGAGCTTGCGGTACGTCGCGCGGCCGGGCTTCGCAGCGTCGGCTCCGAGGCGCTCGATCTTGTTCTCTTCGTACGCCTCGAAGTTGCCCTCGAACCAGTACCAGATCGGCGTGCCGTCCTCGTTCAGGCCTTCCCAGGCGAGGATGTGCGTCGCGATGCGGTCGAGGAACCACCGGTCGTGGGTGATGACCACGGCGCAACCGGGGTACTCGAGCAGCGCGTTCTCGAGGCTGCCCAGCGTCTCGACGTCCAGGTCGTTCGTCGGCTCGTCGAGGAGCAGCAGGTTGCCGCCCTGCTTGAGCGTCAGCGCCAGGTTCAGACGGTTGCGCTCACCACCGGACAGGATGCCGGCACGCTTCTGCTGGTCCGGGCCCTTGAACCCGAACTGCGACACGTACGCACGAGACGGGATCTCGGTCTTGCCGACCTGGATGTAGTCGAGTCCGTCGGACACGACCTCCCACAGGTTCTTGTTCGGGTCGATGCCACCACGGCTCTGGTCGACGTACGAGATGTCGACGGTGTCGCCGATCTTGAGCGTGCCGCCATCGAGCGGCTCGAGGCCGACGATCGTCTTGAAGAGCGTGGTCTTGCCGACACCGTTCGGGCCGATGACGCCGACGATGCCGTTGCGGGGCAGCGTGAACGACAGGTCGCCGATGATGACGCGCTCGCCGAACTGCTTGTGCAGTTTCTCGGCGTCGATGACCTGCGAGCCCAGACGCGGTCCGACGGGGATGACGATCTCCTCGAAGTCGAGCTTGCGCGTGCGCTCGGCCTCCGTGACCATCTCCTCGTAGCGCGCCAGACGCGCCTTTGACTTGGCCTGGCGCCCCTTCGTGTTGCTGCGGACCCAGTCGAGCTCGGACGTCAGGCGCTTGGCGAGCTTGGCGTCCTTCTTGCCCTGGACCTCGAGGCGGGCGCGCTTCTTCTCGAGGTAGGTCGAGTAGTTGCCCTCGTACGGGTAGAGGCGACCGCGGTCGACCTCGGCGATCCACTGGGCGACGTGGTCGAGGAAGTACCGGTCGTGGGTCACGGCCAGGACGGCACCGTGGTACTGCTGCAGGTGCTGCTCGAGCCACTGCACGCTCTCGGCGTCCAGGTGGTTGGTGGGCTCGTCGAGGAGCAGCAGGTCCGGCTTCTGGAGCAGGAGCTTGCACAGTGCCACGCGACGCTTCTCACCACCGGAGAGGTGCGTGACGAGCTCGTCCCCGGGCGGGCACTGGAGGGCGGCCATGGCCTGCTCGAGCTGCGAGTCGAGGTCCCACGCGTCAGCCGCGTCGATCTCTTCCTGCAGGGTGCCCATCTCGGCCAGGAGCGCGTCGAAGTCGGCATCCGGCTCCGCCATCAGCGCGGAGATCTCGTTGAAGCGCGCGAGCTTCCCGTGGATCTCGCCGACGCCTTCCTGGACGTTCTCGAGGACCGTCTTGGTCTCGTCGAGCTCCGGCTCCTGCATGAGGATGCCGACGGTGAAGCCCGGGGTCAGCTTCGCCTCGCCGTTCGAGGGCTGGTCGAGCCCCGCCATGATCTTCAGGATCGTCGACTTGCCCGCACCGTTCGGCCCGACGACGCCGATCTTGGCGCCGGGCAGGAACGACATCGTGACGTCGTCGAGGATCAGCTTGTCACCGACCGCCTTGCGGGCGCGGACCATCTGGTAGATGTACTCAGCCATATTGCTCCAAGTGTAGTGATGACACCGGTCACTCGTGGGCTCGGGTGCCGAGATCAGGCCGCATCGAGCCCGACCGGGTGGTCCGGCGGCTCGTCGGCGGGGGTCAGCATCGCGGCGAGGGAGTCGTCGGCGCCCTGGCGCTCGTCGGGGTGGGTGTCGTCCGGCACTGCCTCGACGGGTGGGTGCGCAGCGTCCGGGATGTCTTCGTGGACCTCGCCGGTGTCGTGGTCGACGCGTGGCGAGGAGCCGGGGGCGGCGGTCGCCTCGGTGACGTGGCGCGGCAGTCGCATCCAGTTGCTGATCCCCCAGGCGAGGTCGTGGCCGATCCCCTCGGCGTCGATCTCCACGCTCGTCCCGCCACGGCCGTCGCGCTCCCAGTTGCGGATGCGCACGCGTCCGGTGACGACCACCCGGTCCCCCTTGCTGAGCGATCGGTTGACGTTGGCGGCGAGGGAACGGAAAGCGGTGACGGTGTACCAGTTGGTCGGACCGTTGCCCCAGGTCGAGGTCTGGCGGTCCCAGCGGCGGGACGGTGAGGCGAGCCGGAGGCTCGTGATGGCGATGCCCGTCTCGGTGACGAGGTGGCGGGGTTCGGTGGCGACGATGCCGCAGACCGTGATCGTGTCGTTCATGGCTCGATCGTCGGACAGCGCGAGCCCCCGCCCGCTCGTGGCGCCGAGGATGTGGAGAGGAGGCGCCGATCACGCTCCCTGTGCAGGAAGGTGATCGGAGCCTCCCGTCCCGATCAGTGTGCGCGGAACTCGGGCCGGTCCGCGAGCGGACCCATCGCCTTGTGCACCGCGCCCTTGGCGGACTGGAGCGACGGGTACGTCCCGCCCGGGCCACGTCGCCCGTACAGCTCCACACGGAACCCGTCGGCATCGCGGTGGATGGTGCCCACCGCTCCTGCCGGTCCGACGGCGACCCAGGTCCCCGTCGTCGCGTCCGCGTTCTGCAGCGTGTCGTTCGTCATCGTGCGACCACCTCCTCGTGGCCCCGACGCCCCGTCGTTCAGGACGCCAGGATGTACTGACTGTATGCCTTGCGGACCTTGTTGACCTTGGGCAGTGCGACGGCGAGGCAGTAGCCCTGCCCCGGGTTCTTCGCGAAGAAGTCCTGGTGGTACTCCTCCGCGCGGTGGAACTCGCCGAGCGGCTCGATGCTGGTGACGATCCCGCCGTCCCAGATGTCCGAGGCCCGCCTGATCGCCTGCTCGAACAGCGCACGCTGCTCGCCGTCCGCGGGGAACATGGCCGACCGGTACTGGGTACCGACGTCGGCACCCTGACGGTTCAGCTGGCGCGGGTCGTGGAGGGTGAAGAACACGTCGAGGACGACCTGCGCCGGCAGGACGGTCTCGTCGAAGGTGACGGCGACGGCCTCGGCATGGCCGGTCGTGCCGGTGCACACCTGCTCGTACGTCGGGTGCGGGTCACTCCCGCCGATGTAGCCGGACACGACGTCCTGCACGCCCTGCAGCGTGCGGTACACCGCGTCGAGGCACCAGAAACATCCACCTGCGAGCACGAACGTGGTCATGGTCAGGACCTGCCTTCCGAGGCTCGGGAGAGCCGTTGAGGGAACATTCCTCCACAACGCCCGGAGGCCCGTGCGTGTTCCCCAGGTCGGGCTGCGGCCGGCCGCGGTGTCGGTGGCCGAACGTACATTCGAGTCACACCCGCCGACCAGGAGGCCCACATGCAGACGACGACGGACGCCCGGCTCAGCATCCACTCGCCTCGACCGGTCGCGCGCTCCCGCGGCGATCTCCGGATCCTGGACGTACGCGACGACCTGAGCCGTGTCACGCGGGCGAACGGTGAGATCGTCGGGTACGTGGACCGGGTCGACGTCGCCGGGGACACCGCGTACCGCGCCCGTCGCTACATCGCGGCCGAACGCCGGTTCGTCGAACTCCCCAACGTCTGGGACGCGGACGACGCCGTCGACACCCTGCGCTGGTGATGATGTTCCACATCGGAATCAGATGCGATGGATGTGCGGTTCCTCCGCCTGTCATCCCCAGACCCTGACCGATCCCGACGTAGGGTGCGCGCATGCAGTGGTGGAACGACCTGAACGACTGGACCTCGTCGGACGACGGCTGGCGCGTGTTGTCGGGGGCGATCATCCCCTTCATCGCGATCGTCGTCGCGGGCATCGTCGCGGCACTGATCGGCCGCGGAGCGACGAAGCGCGTCGTCTCGCTGCAGGAGCGTGAAGCGAAGAACGCTGCCGTCGCCGGACTCATCTCGGCAGCGCGGAAGGCCGCCAACTGGGGTTCGCTCGGGCACGATGAGCGCGCCTACGCGGACCATCTCGCCGAGGACGCCGACATCCGACTCCGTCTGCTCCCCGTCACCGGCGCACCGACTGCCGCGAACTGGGCGCAGCACGAGATCGCGGACATCAAGAAGAACTCCTCGACCTTCAGCTTCCAGGCAGAGCAGTCGCTGACAGAGTTCCGTGACCGAATCCTCGAGTGGCAGGCCCGGCCCGGTCGCGCGCGCAAGCTCTTCAAGAGCGACCTCGAGCGCTGGAAGTTCGATTCCCCGGACCCCGACGCGGACCTCATCAAGCGCCAGCAGGACTGGAACGCCGACAAGGTCGACTCGGCCCGCACGCCGGAGCCGGCACCCACTCCGACCACCACTTCGCTCCGCCCCGCCCAGCCGCCGGTCACGCCGGACGCCGGCGCTCGCGCCGGTTCGGCCGCCGGTACCGGTGACAGCTCGTACGACTCCGACGCGACGGTCCCGATCTCGGACAACGCGACGCGCCCCTACTCCGACGGGGAAACCACGCCGATCCGTCCGACCCTCGGCTCGCCTGCCTTCGGGTCGCCCAACCGCGGCTGGTCAGCCTCCCGAGAGCACGACACCGCCGACGCCGACCAAACCGACGCTGACAACGAGGACGCCGTGGACGACGTCCCCGTGAGTTCTCTCCGCCCCGGCTCCGCGGACCGTGCACCGGTGGTGCGCGACGAACGGAACGGTCGCAACGACCTCCCGGCGTCGTGGACCGCGCGCGGCTTCTCACACGACGACAACGAGCGTGACGACGGCCGCGGTGCCAGGAGCGACAGGACCGACGTGCCTGTCGGCGCTGCCGGCACCGCCAGCACGACGTCGATCCCGACGCGGATCGCCGATGCCCCCGCCGAGCCCGCTGACGCGAACGAGACGTCTGAGTCCCCGTACTCGAATCCCGTCAGCGCGAGCGAACTGCGTCGACGCGCTGTGGACGACGACGAGTGAACTGACACCGCCTGACGACGAAGGCCGCCATCCCCGAGGATGGCGGCCTTCGTCGTCGGTGCCCCCGGCAGGAATCGAACCCGCGGCACGGTGGGTAGAAACCACCTGCTCTATCCACTGAGCTACGGAGGCGGACGCCGACGATCTTATTCGGTGCGCGTGCTGAGCTGCCCGACGAACCGCTCGACCTCCCGCTGCGAGCGCAGGCGCACGATGCGCAGGTGCGGAGCGTCGTCAGCCAGCGAAGGCACCCGCTCCCGCATCTCGTTCCGCTTCGCGATGCCCCAGCGGAGGATGTGCTCCTTCCGGGTGAAGAACGTCCACAGCGGCGGTTCGACGTTGCCGTTCCACAACTCCGTGCGGTGCAGGCGTCGTCGGACTGTCCGTCGGAGGAGGCGCAGGAACGCCACCGACCTCGGCAGGTCGAGCCAGACCAGGGTGTCCGCACGCTCGACCAGCAGATGCCGCACGCCTCGGTACTGCCACTCGCAGACCCAGCTCGGGGTCGCGGTCATCTCGTCCACCCGAGCTTCGAAGTCCGGCAGCACCGTCCATCCGGGCCCGTGGTACATCCCGTCGAGCTCCGTGTGCGGTGCGCCGATCGCCCGGGCGATCCGGCGCGCCGTCGTGGTCTTGCCGACGCCGGCCGTCCCCGCCACGAGGACCCGTCGTGGCGGAGGATCGAGGACGTCTTCGGCGTCGAGCATCTCTCGACCATAGGACAAGCCCCCGCCCGCCCCGCGGCGCGAGCGGGCGGAGTACCAGGGACCATCCGGGCGGACCCGGGTACTCCGCCCGCTCACGCGCCACGCACCTCCCGGCACCGTCCCATTCGCCCCGTCCCGCGCCCTCACCCTCGCCCTCGCCCTCGCCCTCGCCCAAGGCGAGCGGGCGGGCGGAAGACCCTGGACGCACCCAGGCAGACCCGGGTACTCCGCCCGCTCACGCGCCACGCGCCTCCCGGCCCCGCCCCGTCCATTGCCTGCGCCCGCGCTTCCGCCCGTCGCCCTCGCCCTCGCCCTCGCCCTCGCCCTCGCCCTCGCCCTCGCCGAGGCGAGCGGGCGGAAGACGCACCCAGGCGGACCCGGGTACTCCGCCCGCCCGCGCGCCACTCCGCCCGCCCGCGCGCCAGCGCCGCTCGCATCGCCGCCCCGCCAGCCCGCGCGGCCCCCTTCCGGAACGGTTCGCCAGCCGTCTCCCTGCCGTTCCGCTCAGCGTCATCGCTGCTCCCTACGTTTCCCCTCATGAGCTCCACGCCCCGCGTCCTCGCGGTGATCCCGGCGAGAGCGGGCTCGAAGGGCATCCCCGGCAAAAACCTCCGCCAGGTCGCCGGTCGCACCCTCGTCGCCCGCGCCGTCAGGGCGGCACTCGCCGCAACCTCGGTGGACGAGGTCATCGTGAGCACCGACGGCGATGCGATCGCCGCCGAGGCAGTCGCAGCCGGAGCGCGGGTGGTGCGGCGGCCGGAGGGTCTCTCGGGAGACCAGGCCTCGTCGGAGTCCGCGCTCCTGCACGCCCTCGACGCGGTCGCGACCGGGCACGACGCGCCGGAGGTCCTCCTCTTCCTCCAGGCCACGTCGCCCTTCATCGACCCCGCCGATCTCGACCGGGCCGTCGCTCGCGTCCTCGACCGCGCCGCCGACTCGGTCCTCGCAGCCGCTCCCTCGCACGCGTTCCTCTGGCGCGTCGCCGAGGACGGCTCGGCCCTCGCCGTCAACCACGACGCCGCCACCCGCCCGCGCCGGCAGGACCGCGCGCCGGAGTACCGCGAGACCGGCGCGTTCTACGCCGTACGGGTCGTCGCCTTCCGGGAGGCCCGCCACCGCTTCGTCGGGCGCGTCGAGTTGGTGGTCGTCCCGGCCTCGACCGCGATCGACATCGACGAGCCGCATGACCTGGCCCTCGCGTCGGCCTTGGCTCCCCTCCTCGAGGTCACAGCCGCGGCCGATGCCGGAGCCGAAGAGGTCACAGCCGCGGCCGATGCCGGAGCCGAAGCCGATGCCGGTGCCGGTGCCGGTGCCGGTGCCGGTGCCGGTGCCGAGCCTGCGACCGAGGTCACACCCGCCGCCGCTGCGCGAGCGGGCGAGATGCCACGCCCCGAAACAGCCGCACCCGACGTTCCCGCCCGCTCGCGCAACAGAACCCACGCACCCGCACCCACCGACCCCCACCCCGCGCGGGCCTCCGCCGCGGAGAACGGAGCACCATGAGCGTCCGCATCGGCCTCTCCACCATCGGCGCGGGCAACCCCGCGTACCTCATCGGCGAGATCGGCCTGAACCACAACGGCGACGTCGAGATCGCCAAGCAGCTCATCGACATCGCCGCAGACGCCGGCATGCAGGCGGTGAAGTTCCAGAAGAGGACGCCGGAGATCTCGACGCCGGAGCACATGAAGTCGATGCCGCGCAGCACCCCGTGGGGCGACATGACCTACCTGGACTACCGCTACCGCGTGGAGTTCGACCGTGACCAGTACATCGAGATCGGCGACCACGCGACACTCCGCGGCCTCGACTGGTTCGCGTCGCCGTGGGACGAGCCCTCGGTGGCGTTCCTCGAGGACCTCAACGTCGTCGCGTACAAGATCGCTTCGGCGTCGGTGACGGACCTCGGGATGCTCGCCGTCGTCGCCGCGACCGGCAAGCCGGTGATCCTGTCGACCGGCATGTCGACGCTGGAGCAGATCGACCGCGCCGTCTCGACGCTCGGCACCGAGCGTCTGGTGCTCATGCACGCGACGTCGACGTACCCCCTCCCTGCCGAGGAGGCGAACCTCCGCATGATCGAGACCCTCACCACCCGGTACGCCTACGCGGGCGTGTCGGTCGGCTACTCGGGACACGAGCCGGGCCTCCAGATCTCCCTCGCGGCCGTCGCGCTCGGTGCGACGGCCGTCGAACGCCACATCACGCTCGACCGCACCATGTGGGGCTCGGACCACGCGGCTTCGCTCGAGCCGCACGGCCTCCGCACGCTGGTCCGGGACATCCGCATCATCGAGACCGCGATGGGCGACGGCGTCAAGCGCATCTTCCCCGGCGAGCAGGCCCCCCTCGCCAAGCTCCGTCGGGTGGGTGCGTGAGCGCTCCGGCGCACGACGCCGACGGGACCGGTGACGACCGGGAGGCTCGCCACCCCTCCACCGCACCGCCTCACCGCCGACGGGTGGTCGGCCTGGTCGACACGGACTCGTTCGCGAAGTGGGGCGCGCACCTGCTCTCGGCGACGCCGGCGCACTGGTCGCTGGAGCTGCTGACGGTGGCGACGCCCCGGTCGGCGAGTCCGGCGCAACTGCGGGCGGCGTTCCGGGGCGTCGATGCTCGTCTCGGCCCGATCGACCTGGCTCCTCCCGGGCCGGTGGGCGTGGACGAGGTGGTGGCGCGCCTCCGGGCCGACCCACCGGACGCGGTCCTGGTGTCGTGCATCGGTCCGGTGGCCGAGGTCATCGTCGACCAGGTGCTGCGGTCGTTCCCCCGAGGGTCGGTCCCGCCGCGGCCGGTGCTGCTCAGCGGCCTGCCGGGCATCTCGTTCCCGGCGAAGTGGAAGGGCGTGTTCCTCCGGGCGCGCGCCGACCTGTTCGTGCTGCACAGTCACCGCGAGGTCCGGGAGTACCGGGCCCTGGCGACCGCCGGTGGGGTGGAGCCGTCGTTCGCCCTCGCGACGCTGCCGTTCGCCCGGGCTGTCGGTCGGACGCGCACCGGGGTGGTCCGCGACTCCGTGGTGTTCGCCGCGCAGCCGAGCGTGCCCGTCGCGGAGGAGGACCGTCGCCGCGTCATCGGATGGCTCGTCGACACGGCTCGGGCACACCCGGAGTGGCGTGTCGTGGTGAAGACCCGCGCAGCGGCCGGTGAGCAGCAGACGCACCGCGAGACCTTCCCCTACGCCGACCTGGTCCCCGTCGACGCCCCGTCGAACCTGGTGGTCGAGGCCGGTCCGATGTCCGCACACCTCGACCGGGCGGTGGCGCTCGTGACGATCAGCTCGACCGCGGTCCTCGAAGCCGCTGCCCGAGGAGTGCCGGCGCTGACGCTGACGGACTTCGGCACGTCCCGCTCCCTCATCAACGAGGTCTTCGTCGGCAGCGGGCTCGAGGGTACGGCCGACGACCTGGTGCACGGCCGGTTCGGGACGGTCCGCCCGGACTGGATGACGGACAACTACTTCCACCCGGCATCGGACGACGACTGGGCGGACCGTGCCGAGGAGTCGATGCGCCTCCGCGACGCCGGACTGCTCGTCGACCGACCCGCAGCTCGGCGGAGTCGCGGCGGCGCGTTGCGGCGGGCCTGGGAGCGGCGGAACGCACTCGGCGACCACGACCGGTCGGTGACCGGCCGGGCGGCGGCGCTGATGGGGACACCGATCCGAGCGGTGAAGCGGTCGTGGCGGGCGCTCCGATCGGCGCTGCGTCCGGCGACGACGACGGTCCCGGCCCCCGTCACGACGGTGTCAGTCGAGCGCCTTCGCGACCGCGACGAGGAACTGGTCGCGGGTCGGGACGCCCGCTGAGCGGAAGACCTCGGACCCGTCGTCCTTCCTGACCAGGACGGTCGGGGTCGATCGGATCCCGAGCTCCTCGACGCGCTCGGGGTCGCTCGCGACGTCCCGTTCGGTGACGACGAGGCCCGGCACGAGTCGGGCGGCGTCACCGACGACGCGCCGGGCAGCGGCACACGGCGCGCAGAACGCGGACGTCCAGAGATCGACCTGCATGGTGTCGTGCAACGTCAGCCGCGACCCGGGCACTCCCGATCGGGACGACAGTGCCCCCGGCCGTCCAGGACGACCGGGGGCACCATCGACGGCTGCTACTCGCGGTCGAACTCGCCGGAGCGGTCGCCGCGGTCCTGCAGGTCGTCGACCGGGTCGGACTCGTCCGGCGCGAAGGTGTAGTCGACCGAGATCTGGTCGAGGACCTGACGGGAGCCGGTGGCCTTGTAGGTGAAGGCGGTCTGGAGGCCCTCGACGTCCGCGAACACCGTCACCTCGTCGTCCAGCGCGTCGCTCGTGGCGGTGCGGGTGTCCGTGGTCCCG
Organism: Curtobacterium sp. MCPF17_031; assembly: GCF_003234035.1. Classification (NCBI taxonomy): domain Bacteria; kingdom Bacillati; phylum Actinomycetota; class Actinomycetes; order Micrococcales; family Microbacteriaceae; genus Curtobacterium; species Curtobacterium sp. MCPF17_031. The sequence goes on from NZ_QKSG01000002.1 coordinate 54,240, forward strand.
TCGAAGGGGCCCTCGTGGAAGATGGCGGTGAACTCGTCGCCCTCGTGGATGGTGATGTCGGTCATGGGTCCCTTCTACCAGGACAGGGGGCACCGCCGTCCAGCGCATCGTGAGCGCCCGGCGGACAGGAGCAGCTCGGCGGAGGCGTGTCGGGCCTCCTTGCCGAATCCATAGCCGTGCTATATAGTCCGGCTATGGAACGAACGCGGGAACAGACCATCGAGACCCTCCTCGTCTCCGTCAACCGGCTCATCCGGTCCGCGCTCCAGGCCACCGGGCACACCACGTCCACCGCCGTCTGGCGGACCCTCGGGATCCTCGAGACCGAAGAGTCCCTGCGACTCGGCGAACTCGCCAAGGCGTCGCGGGTGTCCCAGCCGACCATGACCCGCCTGGTCGCCGGCATGACCGCCGACGGACTCGTCTCGCGGACCGTCGACCCCGACGACTCGCGCGGCCAGCTCATCGAGATCACCGACGCCGGCCGCGAGCGACTCGTCGCGTGGCGAGCCGCACTCACCAGCACCGTCGGCCCCCTCTTCGAGGACCTCACCGACGACGACTGGGACATCCTGCACGAAGCATCGGCCCTCATCGCAGCGAGGACCAGAACGGAGACCACCGCGTGAACGCGCACGCACCCGCCGGGCAGTCCGGCACCGCCGGCCAGTCCGGCACCGCCGGCTCGTCCGGTTCGATCCTGAAGCAGTCCTCCGCGGTGTGGGCCATCGCTTTCGCCTGCGTCGTCGCCTTCATGGGCATCGGCCTCGTCGACCCGATCCTCCCCGCCATCGCCGAGTCGCTCCGCGCCACGCCCGCGCAGACCGAGCTGCTCTTCACCAGCTACCTCGCCGTCACCGGCATCGCGATGTTCTTCACCAGCTGGGTGTCCAGCCGCATCGGCGCGAAGAAGACCCTGATGATCGGCCTCGCCCTCATCGTGCTGTTCTCGGTCCTCGCCGCCGTGTCGAACGACGTCTGGACGATCATCGGCTTCCGCGCCGGCTGGGGTCTCGGCAACGCGCTCTTCATCTCGACCGCGCTGGCCACGATCGTCGGCGCAGCGTCGGGCGGGACCGCGTCGGCGATCATCCTGTACGAGGCCGCGCTCGGCCTCGGCATCGCGGTCGGCCCCCTCGTCGGCGGCCTGCTCGGATCCGTCAGCTGGCGCGGACCGTTCTTCGGCGTCACCACGCTGATGGCCGTCGCGTTCATCGCGATCCTGGCGTTGCTGAAGTCCGGCTCACTCGAGAAGCCCACCCCGACGAAGCTCTCCGCGCCGTTCCGTGCCCTCGGCCGACCGGCCCTGGCCGCCCTCGCCGCGACCGCCCTCTTCTACAACATCGGCTTCTTCGTGCTCCTCGCCTACACGCCGTTCCCGCTCGGCTTCGGGGCGCTCGGCATCGGGTTCACGTTCTTCGGCTGGGGCGTCGGACTCGCCATCACCTCGGTGTGGGTCGCCCCGATGCTCACGGCGCGGATGCGGCGCACCAGCGTCCTCAAGCTCGCGCTGCCGCTGCTCGCACTCGACCTGTTCGCCGCAGCCGTCGTCGTCCGGTCGCCGGCCGGGCTGATCGTCTGCGTCGTCATCGGCGGACTCGTGCTCGGTGTCCTCAACACCGTGCTCACCGAGTGCGTCATGGAGGCGACCGACCTGCCCCGCTCCGTCGCGTCGAGCGCGTACTCTGCGGTCCGCTTCATCGGTGGCGCCATCGCCCCGCCCGTCGCGACGCTGCTCGCCGACGCGTACTCGCCGAGTGCCGCCTACGTCTTCGCGGGGGTGTCCGTCGCGGTCGCGTTCCTGGTCGTCGTGCTCACCACGAAGGTGCTGCGGCGCGTGGACGACGGGGAGGAGCCCGAGCGCGTCGAAGCCGAGGCGATCTCGGCCGGCGAGATGGCGTAGTTCCTGCTGCCGACGATGGCCGGGGCCGCGGTGCGGGCCCGGCCATCGGTGTCGGTGGCGGGCTGCTCGCGTTGCGGGCTGCTCGCGTTGCTGGCTGCTCTCGTTGCTGGTTGCTCTCGTTGCTGGCGCTCGCGCGGTTGTCGGTCGGGGCGCGCGGGCGGGCTCCGCTCGCGACTACCGGTCGGGGCGGGGTGTGAGCGGCCTCGGCTCGCGCATGCCGCTCGCAGCGCGTGAGCGGGCGGAATGCCAGGGCGTGGCGCGCCAGCCACGTGGGATCCCGCCCACTCGCGGTGGCGCCGTGGTCGGGAGGCGCGTGACGCGACCTGCGGACTGGAGCGGGGCCTCCCGTCCGGCGAGGCTCGCTCGTCCACCCCGCGAGTGGGCGGAACACCAGGGTGCCGCGCGTCGGTCCGGTGGGATTCCTCCCGTTCGCGGTCAGGTGACGAGCGAGACGGACCTCCTGCGGCACGCCGCGTGGCGATCGGAAGGGAGCTGCTGGCCGGCGAGCGGAAGGGAGGTGCTGGCCGGCGAGCGGGCGGAACACCACGGGCTCCAGCAGAAGATGACGGGGGAATCCGCCTGCTCAACCTCGCCGACCCGGACGGGAGGCCGGCAGCGGTCCCGCGAGCCGGTTGCGGGCCTCCCGTGGTGACACCACGGCCGCGAGCGGGCAGAAGACCAGTCGTGCCGGCGACACCACGCCGGCACTCCGCCCGCTCGCGCTCGCCCGCTCCCTCATCGGCATCCCGGCTCGCGGCTTCCCGCTCGCCCCCGGCTCGCTGCCCCGCCCGACCGCCCGCGCGTGCGTTCGTCCGACCACTCGCCGCCGGCTGCCGGACCTCCGGTCCGCAGGGAGCCCGGGGCGTCGGCGCACGGAAGTAGGATCGCGGTATGTCTGCCGCGAATGACCGCCTCGTCTGGATCGACTGTGAGATGACGGGCCTCGACGTCGAGGTCGACGAGCTCGTGGAGGTCGCTGTGGTCATCACGGACTTCGACCTCAACCCCGTGCACCCCGGGTTCGACATCGTCATCAAGCCGGACCAGTCGGCACTCGACAACATGAACGACTTCGTCACGAAGATGCACACGACGTCGGGCCTCATCGACGAGATCCCGAACGGTGTGTCCCTCGCGGACGCCGAGTACCAGGTCCTCGAGTACATCCTCGCCCACGTCCCGACCGAGGGGTCCGCTCCCCTGGCCGGCAACACGATCGGCACGGACCGTGCGTTCCTGGCGAAGTACATGCCGCGGATCGACAACCACCTGCACTACCGGAGCGTCGACGTCTCGAGCATCAAGGAACTCTGCCGTCGCTGGTTCCCGCGCGTGTACTACAACTCGCCAGAGAAGCACGGGGGGCACCGCGCCCTCGCCGACATCCTCGAGTCGATCCGTGAGCTCGAGTACTACCGCCGCGCCGGCTTCACCCCGGAGCCGGGCCCGGCGAGCGACGACGTGAAGGCCGTCGCGGCCGAGGTCGTGGCGAAGTGGGAGTCGCGCCTGGCCCCGCAGTCCAGCGCCGAACCGCAGCCGGAGCCGACCCCGCAGGCCGGCGAGTAGCGACGGTGGTCCGGGCAGGCGTCCGGATGTACTACAATCGAGTGGTTGCTCCGGCTCGCCGGATTGACTCATGGTGGGTATAGCTCAGCTGGTAGAGCGCCTGGTTGTGGTCCAGGAGGTCGCGGGTTCAAGCCCCGTTACTCACCCCAGTTCCGCGAAGGCCCCCGTCCGCAGGACGGGGGCCTTCGTCGTGCGGACGTCGTGTGGAGGGTCGTGCCGGCGTGTCCACGCCGACCAGGACACGTCCGGGCAGCTGTGCCACGATCCTCCCGTGATGGAGATGTCGACCGAGGCCTTCGAACAGCTCGTGACCGACGAGCTCGACCTCCTGCCCGACGACATGGTCGACGGGCTCGACAATGTCGTCTTCGTGGTCGAGGACGAGCCCGAAGACGGCTCCGACCTGTTCGGCGTCTACGACGGCGTCGCCCAGACCGAGCGCGGCCAGTACGGCTTCGGGGAGCTCCCGGACCGGATCGTCGTGTTCCGCAAGCAACACCTGCTCGAGTGCGACACCCTGGAGGACCTCAAAGACGAGGTGCACACCACGCTCGTGCACGAGATCGGTCACTTCTACGGCATCGACGACGAACGGCTGCACGAACTCGGCTGGGCGTAGCACCGTCCCTACGACCGGAGCACCTCGTCGGCGAGGGTCTGCGGCATCTCGGCAGCGATGAACGCCTCCTCCTGCCGGGCCCACCGTTCCCACTGCCGCGCGAACGTCTCGCCGTCCCGGTCGAGTGCGCGGCGACGACGCTCGCCCTCCTCCGCGGTCAACCACACTCGGAAGGTCGCCAGCGGTGCCGACGCGCGGGACAACGCCCCGCACCCTTCGATGACGATCGGCGCGGCGGGGTCCACCGGAACCCAGTCCGCAGGCGCAGAAGTCGCCCAGTCCCACCGCCGGTACCCGGAGGGGGCCCCGAGCACGTCCCGAACGACGCTGTCGGCAGCAGCCTGGAGGCCGTCCCACCCCGGGTAGACATCGTCCAGATGGACGATGGTCGCGTCGAGTTCCGCCGCGAGAGCGTTCCCGAGCGTCGTCTTGCCGGTCCCCGAGCGTCCGTCCACGAGGACCACGAGACGGTCGTTCCGAGCCGTCCGGGAGGGGGCGTTCCGTGCCGTCCGGAAGGCCGACCGCGCGCGGGAAGCGAGCGCCCCCGTCGAGGCGATCCGGGCCTCCAGGCCGTCGGCGTCCGCTCCCGACGCAGCCGGTGCGTCGACGTCAGGCACGCCAGGTGCCCGCGAGGAGGGCAGCGACGACCGCGAACGCGCCGATGCCGACCAGGACCGCCACCATCGCCCACTCGGGACCGGCGAACCGGACTGGACGTGCCCAGGTGCGTCTGCCGGGCGCACCGAATCCGCGGGACTCCATGGCCACCGCGAGCGTTGTCGCTCGACGCAACGCGACCACGAGCAACCCGAATGCCATCGACAGGCCGCGACGCATGCGACCACTGTCCGCGACACCCCGGGCGCGCCGTGCCATCGCGAGCTGCCGCCAGTCGTCGCCGAGCAGGGTCATCATGCGGACAGCGGCCAGGGCACCGAGGACGAACCGAGCCGGAAGGTGGAGGATCTGCGCGAGCCCGTCCGCCAGGTCCGTGACGTCCGTCCTGATGAACAGGACGATGCCCGGCACGCCGACGGCGAGGACACGCAACATCGTCGCGAGCGCCAGCTGCAACGACCCGTCGGTGACGTGCGCGAAGGCCAAGTCGAACCAGACACGCCCGGACGGCTGCCCGTACAGGGCGATGCTCACGCCGGTCAACGGGACAGCGACCAGGACCGGGGACGTGCGCAGGAGGAGGGTGCGGACGGGGATGCGGAGCAACGGCAGGAGCGCGAGTTCGAGCAGCAGCGCGACCGTCGCGGACACCAGGTCGAGGCTGAGGACCAGCACGACACCCAGTGCGATCACCCCGAGCAGCAATGCCACCGGTTGCACGGAGGCAACACCACGCCCGGGACGGACGGGAGGCTCGGCACCGGTCCGACCACTCAGTGCGGTCGACGGGGCGGTCACCGTGGTTCCCCCGTGGAAGTGACGACCGGCGCTGCCGGGATCAGGCCGTCCGCGTGGAGGACGACCTCGTCAGCGTCGAGCGCTCGGACGAGATCTCGATCGTGTGTCACCACGACGACGGCGGTCCCGGCATCGGCGAGGGCGCCGAGCTGCTCGACCACGGCACTCCAGGTGGCTCGGTCCTGGCCGGAGGTCGGTTCGTCGAGCACGAGGACCGGCGGGCGTGTCGCGATCACCGCTGCGATCGCGAGCCGCCGTTGCTCACCGCCGGAGAGCGTGAAGGGGTTCGCGTCGCCCAGGTGGTCGAGCCGGAACCTGTCGAGCAGTTCAATGACCCGCTCGTCGATCGCGGCAGCGGGCATCCCGAGCGCGGCCGGGCCGGCGACGAGTTCCTCGCGGACGGAGCGCGCGATGAACTGGTGTTCCGGGTCCTGGAAGACGGTACCGATCCGGGCGGCGAGCTCGCGGCTGGACCAGGAGTACGGAGCCGTTCCGGTCGGGGCGGTTCCGGTCGGCGCCGGGCTCGCTGTTCCGACCAGGACCGGGGTGGCCTCCAGCGTTCCGGCAGCGGGGCGGAGGAGCCCCGCGAGAGTGAGCCCGAGGGTGCTCTTGCCGACGCCGTTCGCCCCGGTGACAGCGAGCACCCGTCCGCTCCGGACCTCGAGGTCGATGTCGTGACCAACGTGGAGCGCCTGGTCGAAGCCGCGCCTGCGTCGTCTGCTGCTCCGGCTCGCGCTCCGACTGGTCGCCAGGCCGCGCGCGCGGAGCAGTGCGGTCCCGCCCGTCGTGGGGTGGGCCTCCTGTCCGGCCGCTCCCGCGCCGAGCGGGCGGAACACCACGGTCTCGGGGACTGCGTCCCCTGGCATTCCGCCCGCTCGCGCGGGACGTGGGGCTTCCGGCTCCCCCACGGCGCCGAGCGGGCGAGATCCCCCGGCGTCCGCGTCGCCCGACCCTGGCATTCCGCCCGCTCGCGCTAGCCGTGCGGCTTCCGGCCCGCCCGCGCCGCCGAGCGGGCGAGATCCCCCGGTGTCCGCATCGCCGGACCCTGGCATTCCGCGCGCTCGCGTAGCGCGGCGGAGGGCGACTCCGCGCGACGCTCCACCGGAGGACGCACCGCCACGGGGTGCACTCCGCGCCGAACCGACTGCGGGTTCGCTCCCCGGGATCCACACCCCGCCGCGCTCGAGCGCGTCCCCGTGGGCAGCGAGCACGACGTCGGGGGGGCCGTCGGCGGCGACTCCGCCCCCCGGCTCGAGCAACACGAGCCGGTCGACCAGGTCGAGCCACGTGCCGATGCGGTGCTCGACCACGAGCATCGTCGCTCCGGTGTCGTCGAGGAGCGCCCGGACAGCGTCGTGCACCTGGCCGACGCCCGCGGGGTCGAGGTTGGCGCTGGGTTCGTCGAGCACGAGGGCGCCCGGACGCATCGCGAGCACCCCGGCGAGCGCGAGCCGCTGCCGTTGCCCACCGGAGAGCTGCGTGGTGGACCGGCCGAGCGGGAGGTCGAGCCCGACGATGTCGAGCGCGTGCTGCACCCGCGGCCAGATCTCGTGGCGTGGGACGCCGAGGTTCTCGCAGCCGAACGCGACGTCGTCGCCGACCCGCGACATCACCGTGTGCGCTTCGGGGTCCTGCATGACGAGGCCGACGCGTCCTCGGACGGTCCGCGGGTCGGCACCGTCGATCAGGACGACACCCTCGACCGAGGCCGCGGTGTCGTCGCCGTCGTCGGGGTCGTCGGCGAGGACACCGGCCGCAGCACGGAGGAGTGTCGACTTGCCGGCGCCGGACGGACCGACGACGGCGACGCGCTCGCCCGGGAGGATGTCGAGGTCGACGTTCCGGACGGCCCAGGTCTGCCGCTCGGGGTACCGCCATCCCCAGCCCTGGAACACGAGGTGCGCCGGACGGGCCACCGACGACGCGCCGGATCCCGCGTCGGTCGTCACGCTGCGGAGGATCGTGGCCGGCGCCCGTGCTCCCGTCCGGCCGCGAAGGAGGAGAGCACCCCGGTCCGGGCGAGTGCGCGGACGAGCAGCCAGGACCCGATGCCCGCGATCACCACGCCGGAGATGATCGCGCAGATCACGTACGTCACCTGGAACGAGGCGGTCGCTCCCGCGTAGTACCGGAACGCGTCGTTCAGGCCGAGCGCGAGACCGGTCGCGGCTCCGGCGAGCATGACCACGGGCAGCTTCCACACCCGGTAGAGGAACAGCGCGAGGACGATCTCGGCGCCGACGCCCTGGACCAACCCGGAGAGCAGTGTCCCCCAGCCCCACTGCGTGCCGAGCATGGCCTCGACCGATGCGGCGACGATCTCGCCGAAGAGCGCTGCACCCGGCTTGCGGACGACGATGGCGACGAGCGGTCCGGCGAGCAGCCAGACGCCGCCGACCAGTGCCTGCGAACCCGGGAGGACCAGGCCGAGACCCGCGCCGATCGGCTCGTAGGCGAAGTCCCAGAGCTTGAAGACGACGCCGACCGCGACCGCGAGGACCGCGGCGACGACGATGTCGACGACACGCCAGCGGAGCGAGCGCTTCGAGACGGGGCGTTCGATGGACGTTTCGGTAGGTGCGCCAGTGGACATCGCGATGACTCCTCCCTGCGCCGGCATGATCCGGATCAGGTTCGACGGTCGGAGCGCGGTTCGCTCCCTCTCAGCCCGCTCTGGCGGACTCCCGTGTGTGTCCCAGCAGTGTACCCATCGGACAGGAGGCCCGTGGTCCGTCACCACGAGCCTCCTGTCCGTCAGGTGGTCACTTCTTGAGCGCGCGGATGAGCTTGACGAGCACCTTGCCGGCGACCCAGATCACCGGGATGCTGATCGTGAGGAGCGAGATGACGTTCGGCTCGAAGGCGAGGTCCTGTCCGGGACGACGGACGTAGGCGCCGACGGGGAGCGAAACGGCACCGCCGCCGCCACCACCGGCCCCGTCTTCGTCGGCGTCCGAGCCGCCGCCGAAGCCGTACCAGTTGACGGAGACGGGGATCAGGGTGCTGTCCCCGACGTCCACCGGGTCGCCGTAGTTGGAGGCGACGCCGACGGGCCGCACCTTGTCTGCGATCTGCGTGACGATGTTGGTCATGGCGGCGACGCTACTCCGCGCGCACTGGCTGGCGGACGGGCCGTGACGAACTGTGGAGGAGTTCGACTCGACGTCCGTCCTGTGCAGGACTGAGCAGGCCTGTCCGACCAACGCTTGTGGAGGGCCGCAACGCTCCACAGTGCGCGTCTCGGGCCCGGACATCACAGGGGCCCGCCGATACGTTGGCCCAGTTCATCTCTTCTGGAGGCACGTTTGCACACCTGGCCCGGCAACCCCTACCCGCTCGGCGCGACCTACGACGGCAGCGGCACGAACTTCGCTGTGTTCAGCGAGGTCGCCGAAGGGGTCGAGCTCTGCCTGTTCGATGCCGACGGGACCGAAGAACGGGTCCGACTCGTCGAGGTCGACGCCCACGTGTGGCACGCCTACCTGCCCACCGTCGGCCCGGGCCAGGAGTACGGCTTCCGCGTCCACGCCCCGTACGACCCGACGAACGGCGTCCGCTCGAACCCGGCGAAGCTCCTCCTCGACCCGTACGCGAAGGCGACGAGCGGCGACATCGACTGGGACCAGTCCCTCTTCTCGTACACGTTCGGCGACCCGGACTCGACGAACGACGAAGACTCGGCTTCCCACATGGTCAAGGGCGTGGTCATCAACCCGTTCTTCGACTGGCAGGGCGACCGCGCACCCCGCATCCCGTACGGCGAGACCGTCATCTACGAGGCGCACGTCAAGGGCCTCACCGAGACGCACCCCGACGTACCCGAAGAGCAGCGCGGTACCTACGCTGGCGTCTCACACCCGGCCGTCATCGAGCACCTCAAGCGCTTGGGCGTGACGACGCTCGAGCTCATGCCGGTGCACCAGTTCGTGAACGACTCGACGCTGCAGGACAAGGGGCTGTCGAACTACTGGGGCTACAACACCATCGGGTTCTTCGCGCCGCACTCGCACTACTCGTCCTCGGGCGACGGCGGGCAGCAGGTGCAGGAGTTCAAGACGATGGTGCGCGAACTGCACCGTGCCGGTATAGAGGTCGTCATCGACGTCGTCTACAACCACACCGCCGAGGGCAACCACCTCGGCCCGACGCTGTCCTTCCGCGGTCTCGACAACGCGGCGTACTACCGCCTGATGGACGACGACAAGCGGTACTACATGGACGTGACGGGCACCGGCAACTCGCTCAACGTCGGGCACCCGCACTCGCTGCAGCTGATCATGGACTCCCTCCGCTACTGGGTGACCGAGATGCACGTCGACGGCTTCCGCTTCGACCTCGCCGCAGCCCTGGCCCGGGAGTTCTACGAGGTCGACCGGCTCTCCGCCTTCTTCGAACTGGTGCAGCAGGACCCGATCGTGTCGCAGGTGAAGCTCATCGCCGAGCCGTGGGACGTCGGCCCCGGCGGCTACCAGGTGGGCAACTTCCCGCCGCAGTGGTCGGAGTGGAACGGCAAGTACCGCGACACCGTGCGCGACTTCTGGCGGGGCGAGCCGTCCACCCTCGGCGAGTTCGCATCGCGCATCTCGGGATCCGCCGACCTGTACGAGCACGACGGCCGCACGCCCAAGGCGAGCATCAACTTCATCACCGCCCACGACGGCTTCACGCTGTACGACCTGGTGGCCTACAACGAGAAGCACAACGACGCCAACGGTGAGGACAACAACGACGGCGAGAGCCACAACCGCTCGTGGAACTCCGGCATCGAAGGCCCCACGGACGACCCGGAGGTCACCGCACTCCGACTGCAGCGCCGCCGCAACTTCATCGCCACGCTCCTGCTGAGTCAGGGTGTGCCGATGATCGCCCATGGCGACGAACTCGGCCGCACGCAGCAGGGCAACAACAACGTCTACGCGCAGGACTCCGAACTGAGCTGGATCGACTGGGCGACCGCCGACGACGAGCTCATCCAGTTCACCGCTGACGTCGTGAAGCTCCGGCACGACCACCCGACCTTCCGACGGACCCGGTACTTCAACGGTCGACCGGTGCGCCGTGGTGAGGGCGAACCGTTGCCCGACGTGGTCTGGCTGACCCCGGCCGGCGACGCCATGCAGCCCGAAGAGTGGGACTCCGGCTTCGGCAAGAGCGTCGGGATGTACCTGAACGGCGAGGGCATCCGCGGACGTGACGCCCGCGGGGAGCGCATCACCGACGTGGCCTTCCTGACGTACTTCAACGCGCACGACGGTGTCGTGACCTTCACGCTCCCCCCGGAGGAGTACTCGCCCGGGTGGACCGTCCGCATCGACACCGCTGAACCCGGAGCGCGGGACGAGGTCCTCGAAGCCGGGGACGCGCTCGACGTCCCCGCCCGCTCGATGATCGTCCTCCGTGCCGAGCCCGAGCACGAGATCCAGCGCACCCCGGTCGACACGGCGCACGAGGACGAGCCGGAGCACCCAGCAGCCACCCCGACGAACCCGGCCGGATCGGCCGCGCCGAGCGCGGTCGGGACGACCGGATCCGGGGCCGACACGGCGCCGGACGCGACGGCGCCGACGTCCGTGTCCGCCCGCCCCGACATCGATGACACCGCAGCTGCGCCCAGCGACGCCCCGGCTCCCGGGGCCCTCTCGCCCGACGGCGACGCACCCGCCGTCCCCCGTACCCAGACCGATCACGACACCATTGGGGACACCGAATGACCCGCCGAAACCCGACCTCCACATACCGTCTCCAGGTCACCGCCGAGTTCGACCTGAGGGCCGCGCAGGACGTCGTCGACTACGTCCGCGACCTCGGTGCCGACTGGCTCTACCTCTCCCCCGTGCTGCAGGCGGAGCCCGGCTCCGGTCACGGGTACGACGTCGTCGACCACACGCACGTCGACACCGAGCGTGGCGGCGACGACGCGCTCCGCGCCCTCGCCGAGGCAGCACACGCCGCGGGACTCGGCGTCCTCGTCGACGTCGTCCCGAACCACGTCGGCGTCGCGACCCCGGCCGTGAACCCGTGGTGGTGGTCGCTCCTCGAGCACGGCCAGGAGTCCCCCGTGGCCTGGGCGTTCGACATCGACTGGGCCGCCGGCTCGGGACGGATCCGCATCCCCGTGCTCGACGACCGGTTGCTCGATGCAGTCACCCTCGACGCCGGGAGCCCGGACGGCAAGGCCCCGCGGCTGCTCGTCGGTGAGACCGAGTACCCGACGGCTCCCGGCACCGTGCACGACGGTGACGACGTCGAGACCGTGCACGCCCGACAGCACTACGAGTTCGTCCACTGGAAGCGCGCCGACTCCGAGCTGAACTACAGACGGTTCTTCGCGGTCAACACGCTCGCCGCGATCCGTGTGGAGGAGCCCGAGGTGTTCGCCGCTTCGCATGGGGTCATCGGCTCCTGGTTCCGCGACGGCCTGGTCGACGGTCTGCGCATCGACCACCCGGACGGCCTCTACGACCCGGCGGGGTACCTCGACGACCTCGCCGACCTGACGGGCGGTGCGTACACGCTGGTGGAGAAGATCCTCGAGCCGGGCGAACTGCTGCCCTCGTCCTGGCCGGTGGACGGGACGACCGGCTACGACGCCCTCGGGTTCATCGACCGGGTGTTCGTCGACCCCGCCGGCGAAGCGCCCCTCACGGCGCTCGAGGACCGGTTGCGCGGCGAGCACGTGTCGTGGCAGGACCTGACGCACCGGACCCGTCGTGGGATCGCCGACGGCATCCTGAACAGTGAGGTCCGACGCTTGGCACGCCTCCTGGTCGTCGACCCGGCCGTGCAGGGCGATGCCACCTCCGTGTCCGCCTCTGGATCCGTCTCCGAGGACCGGATCGTCGATGCTGTCGCAGAGATCGTGGCGAGCTTCGAGGTCTACCGCACCTACCTGCCGGAGGGCATCCACCACTTGATCGAGGCACTCGAGGTCGCGGCGGAAGCCCGCCCCGACCTGGCCGACGTCATCGACCGCATCGCACCGGCACTGTGCGATGCGGACAACGCCGCCGCGATCCGCCTCCAACAGACCAGCGGCATGGTGATGGCCAAGGGCGTCGAGGACACCGCGTTCTACCGGACCTCGCGCCTGTCGTCCCTGAGCGAGGTCGGCGGCGACCCGAGCGTGTTCTCGGTCACCCTCGACGAGTTCCACGCCGCACAGCGCGAACGTCTCGCCAGCTGGCCGCATGCCATGACGACCCTGACGACGCACGACACGAAGCGCAGCGAGGACACCCGTGCTCGCATCGCTGTCCTCGCTGAACTCGGCGAGGAGTGGACGGCGACGTTCGACCGTCTCAACGCGCTCGCTCCGCTCGAGGACGGGGTGTTCGCCAACCTGCTCTGGCAGGCGATCGTCGGGGCCCGCCCGGCCTCACGCGAGCGTCTGCACGCCTACGCCGAGAAGGCGTCGCGAGAGGCCGGCAACAGCACGACGTGGACCGAGCCGAACGAGTCGTTCGAGCAGCAGATGCACGCGATCGTCGACGCCGCCTTCGACGACCCCGCGGTGGTCGCCGAGCTCGACGCGATCGACGAGCGGATCGACGCCGCCGGCTGGTCCAACGGTCTCGGGGCGAAGATCCTGCAGCTCACGGCGCCCGGCGTCCCGGACGTCTACCAGGGCACCGAGGCCTGGGACCGCTCGCTCGTCGACCCGGACAACCGTCGGCCCGTGGACTACGCCGAACGGCGGCACGTCCTCGCCTCGCTCGACGGTGCCGACGACGACGGCCCCGACGCGTTGCCCGGCATCGACCTGGGCGCCGCCGCGAAGACCCTCGTCACGAGCCGCGCACTCCGCGTCCGTCGCGACCACCCGGAGCTGTTCACCCGGTACGTCCCGCTCGACGCCACCGGCCCCGCAGCGGACCACGTGGTCGCCTTCGACCGCGGCGGGGTCGTGACGGTGGCCACGAGACTGCCCCTGGGCCTCCAGACCGTCGGCGGATGGGCGGACACGCTCCTGCACGTCGTGCCGGTGGAGCGCGTGGACCTGCTGACCGGGAGGCATTTCCCGGCTGACCGGGACCTCCTGCTCGACGAGATCCTCACCGACTTCCCCGTCGCACTGCTGGTGCCCGCGGACGTCGTCGACGGCGGTGGTCATGACGCCACGGACACGAGCACGTCCGACAGCACGAACCCCACCGCCGCGAACACCACCACCAGCAGCACCGAAGACAACGAGACCGACGCGCAGGCCGAGGTCGAGATCCTGGAGGGTCACGCATGACCAGTCCCGACCGCTACGGCGTCTGGGCCCCCGAGCCCGAGAACGTCCGCCTCGTCGTCGACGGCACCGAGTTCCCGCTCACCCGCGGGGACGACGGCTGGTGGACGACCGACGAGGTCCTCCCCGTCGTCGGAGCCCGGTACGGCTTCCGCATCGACGAGGATGAGTCCGTCCGGCCCGATCCGCGCAGCCGCTTCCAGCCCGAGGGCGTCCACGGGCCGTCCGAGGTCGTCGACCCGGCACGCTTCGCTTGGACGGACGACGCCTGGACCGGTCGACCGGTGCGGGGCGGTGTCATCTACGAGATGCACGTCGGCACTTACACGCCAGAGGGCACCCTCGACGCCGCTGCCGCCAAGCTCGAGCACCTGGTCGAGCTCGGGGTCGAGTTCGTCGAGCTGCTGCCCGTGAACGGCGTCAACGGTGAGTGGAACTGGGGTTACGACGGGGTCGCGTGGTACGCCGTGCACGCTCCCTACGGCGGCCCGGATGCCTACGACCGCTTCGTCGACCGCGCCCACGCCCTCGGTCTCGGCGTCATCCAGGACGTCGTCTACAACCACCTCGGTCCGAGCGGGAACTACCTGCCGCTCTACGGCCCGTACCTCGTGCAGGGGCTGGCCAACACCTGGGGCGACTCCGTCAACGTCGAAGAGCCCGAGGTCCGCCGGTACGTCCTGGACAACGTCCGGATGTGGTTCCGCGACCACCACGTCGACGGTCTGCGACTCGACGCCGTGCACGCGATCCGTGACACGACGCGACCGCACATCCTCGCCGAGATGGCCAGCGAGACCGACGCGTTCTCGGCGTTCACCAGCAAGCCGCTGTCACTCATCGCGGAATCGGACCTCAACGACCCGATCATGTTCCGCCCGCGCGAAGCCTCCGGCTACGGGCTCGCCGGCCAGTGGTCGGACGACTTCCACCACGCCGTGCACGTCGCCGTCACCGGGGAGACGAACGGCTACTACGCCGACTTCGCCCCGCTGACCGCCCTGGCGAAGGTGCTCGACCAGGGTTTCTTCCACGACGGAACCTGGTCGTCCTTCCGCGGCAAGCGTCACGGTCGGCCGATCGACCGCGGCACGTCGCCGACGACCGCCCTCGTCGTGGCGAACCAGAACCACGACCAGATCGGCAACCGCGCCGCCGGTGACCGTCTCGCCGCAACCGTGTCGGACGAAGGTCTCGTCATCGCCGCAGCGCTCACGCTGCTCGGCCCGTTCACCCCGATGCTCTTCATGGGTGAGGAGTTCGCCGCCACGACCCCGTGGCAGTTCTTCACCTCGCACCCGGAGCCGGAACTCGGCAAGGTCACCGCCGAGGGCCGGATCAAGGAGTTCGCCGAGCACGGTTGGGACGAGTCCACGGTCCCCGACCCGCAGGACCCGACGACGTTCACCAACTCCAAGCTCGACTGGTCTGACGTCGAGTCCGAGCGTGGAGCACGAATCCTCAACGCCTACCGGGTGCTCGTCGCCCTCCGGCGCACCGACGAGGCGTTCGTCGACCACCGCTACGAGGCGAACGCCGTCCGCTTCAGCGAGGACGAGCGATGGCTCGTGCTGACCCGCGGGCTGCTCGGCCCGACGGCAGCACCGGTCCACGTCGTCGTCAACCTGTCCGACGACCCTGCGGAGGTTCCGCTCGTCGGTGCCACCGGCGAGGTGCTGTTCAGCTTCGGCGACGCCGACTTCGACACCGACGGCGTCCGTTTCACGGGCCGAGGGCTCGTGGTGGTGCGCTGACCAGTTCAGCCGGCTGACCCAGCTCAGCCCCGTGACGGACGGGAGGCCCGGTACCAGCTGGTACCGGGCCTCCCGTTCGTCACGCGGCGCGTTCCGCTCAGGCGGGACGCTGCGTCGGAGAGACGTTCTTCGAGGCGTCGCGCTCCGGGATGTCCCCGAGGGCCTCGTCGATGCGCGCCATCGTGTCGGCGTCGAGCTTCACGCCTGCTGCCTTCACGTTGTCCTCGACCTGTGACGGACGCGAGGCACCGACGATCGCCGAGGCGACGTTCTCGTTCTGCAGGGTCCAGGCGACGGCGAGCTGGGCAAGGGTGAGCCCGGCCTCGTCAGCGACCGGCTGGAGACGCTGGACGGCCTCGAGGACCTCGTCGCGCATGTACCGCTTGATCATGTCCGCGCCGCCCTTCTCGTCCGTGGCGCGGGAGCCCTGCGGCAGCGGCTGGCCCGGCTTGTACTTGCCGGTGAGGACGCCCTGCGCGATCGGCGAGAACACGATCTGCGACAGACCGAGCTGCTTTGACGCGGGGACGACCTCGCCCTCGATGACGCGCCACAGCATCGAGTACTGCGGCTGGTTCGAGATGAGCTGGAAGCCGAGTTCCTTCGCGAGGGCAGCACCGGCACGGATCTGCTCGGCGGACCACTCGCTGACGCCGATGTACAGCGCCTTGCCCTGACGCACCACGTCCGCGAAGGCCTGCATGGTCTCTTCGAGCGGGGTCTCGTAGTCGTAGCGGTGGGCCTGGTACAGGTCGACGTAATCGGTCTGCAGACGCTCGAGCGAGCCGTTGATGGACTCCATGATGTGCTTGCGGCTGAGGCCGACGTCGTTGTGCCCCATCGGGCCGGTCGGCCAGTAGACCTTCGTGAAGACCTCGAGGGACTGACGACGCTCACCCTTGAGTGCTTCGCCGAGAACGGTCTCTGCTGCCGTGTTGGCGTAGGTGTCCGCGGTGTCGAACGTGGTGATGCCAGCGTCGAGCGCTGCCCGCACGCACTGTGTGGCGACGTCGTTCTCGACCTGCGAGCCGTGCGTCAGCCAGTTGCCGTAGGTGATCTCGGAGATCTTGAGTCCGGAGTTGCCCAGGTACCTGAATTCCATGGGTCCGACGCTACTGGAGTGAGCGCGCACGCGGGAGGCCGTGGCAGTACCTGTGTGCAGTCGGCTCCTCCGCTCCTCCGTTCCTCCGTTTGTCCCTCGGTCGCGCGCTGACCCGGCGCCAGCACGAGCGGGTGGCGCGAGCGAGCGGCGCGAGCGGGCGGCGCGAGCGAGCGAAATGTCAGGCCCCCGGTGGCGCCCTCCCCGCGAGCGGGCGACATGCCAGGCCCCCGTGCCCCCCCCCCCACGATCGGGCAGAACGCCGGGGCAGCCCATGCCGCACAACCGTGGTTCCGCCCGCTCGCGAGCTGCGTCCCGTCCTGCACATCCGGCCGACGGCCGGTCCTGTCCACACTGGAGCCTCGGTCTGGCCCCGGCGCTCCGGTGCGGCTCGCACCATGGACCCATGTCTCCGAGGACCCCGCTCCCCCCGGCCCTGCGTCAGACGCCGTTCCGAGTGCGTCGCGCGCTCCACATGGGCGTTCCACGCGGGCGGCTCGATGCCCGCGACCTGCGACGTCCGTTCCACGGCGTGCGATGTGCCGAGCAACCGCACACGCCGGACGCCTTCGCGCGGGCACTCGCTCCTCGGCTGCGCCATGACCAGGTCTTCAGCCACACGACCGCCGCGATGCTCCTCGGCGTGCCGTTGCCCCGCCGGATCGAACGTGATCCGCGGTTGCACGTCACCACGATCGGGACGGACCAGGCGCTGCGCGTCCGTGGGTCGGTGGGGCACCGGGCCAAGGCGGGTTCGGTCCGAGTCGTCCAGACCAGGGGTGTCGCGCTGACGCATCCGGCCGACACCTTCACCGCGCTCGCCTCGTTCCTGTCGCTGGACGAACTCATCGTGGCTGGGGACGCCTTGGTGGGATGGCTCGGTTGGTCGACGCTCCCCGAACTGGCCGCGGCCGTGCGTCGGCGGCGAGGCGGTCGCGGCGTCGTGAAGCTCCGGGCAGCCCTCGCCGAGATCCGGGCTGGATCACGGTCGCCTGGGGAGACGCGGATGCGGCTCCTCCTGACCCGCGCAGGTCTCCCGGAACCCGTCCTCAACCACGACGTGGTGGTGGACGGACGGTGGGTCGCCTGCGTCGACCTCGCATACCCCGATGCTCGTGTCGCGATCGAGTACGAGAGCGACCTCCATCGGACCGACCCGGCGACGTTCCGGAAGGACCTGACCAGGGGTGAACTGCTGAAGGACGACGATTGGTGGTTGGTGCGGGCGACCGCGGATGACGTCGGTCCGTCCGCCGACCGTTTCGTCGCGCGGATGCGTCGTCTCCTCATCGCCGGCCGAACGGGCCGGCACCGCCCGAAGAACAACACCTCGGTGAACAATGGTTGACGCTTCAACCAAAGCGGTGCAGAATGGGCTACCATCAGGTTCGATGCAGGTGCATGAAATCTCGCGCCCGCCCATGACTCATCGCTCGAAGAAGGACACACCATGGCTCTCAACGCCTCCGCCATCCCCGGTTACGTCACCGGCACTTGGAAGCTCGACCCGACCCACTCCGAGGTCAGCTTCTCCGTCCGTCACCTCGCGATCAGCAAGGTCAAGGGCAAGTTCGAGAAGTTCGACGCGACCCTCGTGACCGCCGAGAACCCCCTCGACACGACCCTCGAGGCCTCGATCGACGTCTCGAGCATCAACACCAACCAGGCGCAGCGTGACCAGCACCTCGCGACCGGTGACTTCTTCCTGACCGAGGAGCACCCGCACATGACGTTCCGCTCAACGGGTATCCGCGAGGACGGCGACGACATGCTCATCGACGGCGAACTCTCGCTCCGTGGCGTCACCAAGCCCGTCACGCTGAAGACCGAGTTCGGCGGCGTCATCACCGACGGCTACGGTCAGGTCAAGCTCGGTGCCGAGGCGACGACGAAGATCGACCGCACCGAGTTCGGCGTGAACTGGAACGCAGCCCTCGAGGCCGGCGGCTTCACGCTCGGCAACGACGTCACGATCAACCTCGACGTCCAGTTCGTCCTCCAGGCGGCCTGACCTCTCCGCCCTCTCGAAGCCCCGGCGCCCTCGGCGTCGGGGCTTCGTGCTGTCCGGGACCGGCTCGAGCGTTCGCTTTCGTGGTCGTGCCCGTGGGTGGATGGGTGCGTCTTCCCTGCCGACCGGGCGGAACACCAGGGCGTTCTCCCGGATCCAGCGGGGATTCCGCCCGCTCAGCGCTCAGCGCTCAGCGCTCAGCGCGCACGCGGAACCGAGCGCTCAGCCGCCCGCTCAGCCGCCGGCTCGCCGCCGACGCGCCCCTCGCCCGCCACACCCGTCGCCCGCGCGCCCATCACGAGCAGGGAGCTCCGCGCCATCCGCCCCAGCGCCTCCCGACCGACCGGAGCGGTACCGTGAGGAACGCTCTGGCCCACCCGGGGGAATCCGCCCCTCGGTCCCAGGGTTGCACGCAACACCGCTGCACACGAAGCACGTCCGACGCGGTCGTCGGAATGTCGCTCGCCGACGAACAGGAGCACCCCGATGTCCACCGACTGGATCACGCTGCAGACACTCGCCGTGGCGGAGTTCGGCCGCCGCGTCGCCGCCGTCACCGACTGGGACGCTCCCACCCCCGACTCCGAGTGGACGACGCGCGATCTCGTCGCACACGTTGTGGATGAACAGCGCTGGATCCCCAAGCTCCTCACCGGTTGTGACTACGCCCAGGCCGAAGCGGACCTGGAGCCGATCGGTGATGACCTCCTCGCTGAGTGGGAACGGCACTCGAGCGCGGCGATCGAAGCCTGGCAGCGCGCACCGAAGGACACGCCCGTGCACCTGTCGACCGACGTGGTGCGGGCCGGCGAGTACCTCGCGGAGCAGACCAGCGACATCACGATCCACACGTGGGACCTGGCCCGCGCGACGGGGAGCGACGAGCGCCTGCCCGACGAGCTCGTCGACGCGGTGTGGACGCACTTCGAACCGCAGATCCAGTCCCTCGCGGCGACCGGGCTGTACGCGGCTCCAGTGCAGGTGGACGACGATGCTCCTCTGCAGGTGCGTCTGCTCGCGGTGACCGGGCGAGATGCCCGGGTCTCCGCCTGACACACCCGTCAGGAAAGCCCGCTCGCGGGCACACACGCATGCGCGCACGCACGCACGCAAGCAGGCACGACCCCACCAGCGCTCCGCTACGGAAGGACCCCGTATGTCCGACACCCCCACCGTCCCCACCGTCCGCCTCGGCAACACCGGCCTCGAGATCTCGAGTGTCATCCTCGGCATGATGTCCTACGGCGACCCGACGAAGGGCTCGCACGCGTGGAGCGTCGGCATCGACGACGCGCGCCCCTTCGTCCGCCGGGCGTTCGACGCCGGCATCACGACCTTCGACACCGCGAACGTCTACTCGGCGGGCAGCAGCGAGGAGATCACCGGCGAACTCCTCAAGGAGCTCGCTCCCCGTGAGGAGGTCCAGGTCTTCACGAAGGTCTTCAACCGCATGCGTCCGGGCCGCAACGGGGCAGGGCTGTCTCGTGTCGCGATCATGCACGAGATCGACGCCTCGCTGACACGACTCGGCACCGATTACGTCGACCTGTACCAGATCCACCGTTTCGACCCGCTCACCCCGGTCGAGGAGACGATGGAGGCCCTCCACGACGTCGTCAAGTCCGGCAAGGCCCGCTACATCGGTGCGTCGAGCATGTGGGCGTGGCAGTTCGCCAAGATGCAGCACGTCGCGGAGCGCAACGGCTGGACGAAGTTCGTCGCGATGCAGGACCAGTACAACCTCCTCGAACGTGAGGAGGAGCGCGAGATGCACCCGTTCTGTGCCCACACCGGCGTCGGCGTCATCCCGTGGAGCCCGCTCGCCCGCGGCAAGGTCACCCGCCCCTGGGACGCGCAGGGTTCCGGCTCACGGTCCGACACGGACGAGTTCGGCAAGACGCTGTACCGCCAGGACGAGGACGCGAACCGAGCGATCGTCGAAGCGGTCGGGCAGGTCGCGGAGGAGCGCGGCGCGAGCATGGCGCAGATCGCCCTCGCGTGGGTCGCTGGGAAGTCGGCCGTCTCGGCACCGATCATCGGCGCGACGAAGGAGCACCACATCGACGACGCGGTCGCCGCGACCACGATCGAACTGAACGACGACGAGGTCACACGACTCGAGCAGGCCTACACCCCGCGGGTGCCGTCCGGCTTCTGACCCACCCGACGGACGGGAGGCACGGTTCCATCTGGCACCGCGCCTCCCGTCCGCCGCGTCTCTCTTCCCCCCCCCCCCGCCCCAGGCCGGCGAGCGGGCGAAACATCTGGCGCACCATTCGAGCTGTCATGTGATTGCGCCCGCTCATCGAGGCGCACACCGTTTCCCCCGCCCGTCCGTTCCTTCCGGCGACGCGAGCGGGCCAGATGTCGCATGACTCGCGGGCGGCGCCGCTCAGGTCCGCCCGCTCGCCGACAGCAGGACCGTCCGGACACTCGCCCTCGCACCCGTGGCCCAGCACCTCGACTCGCAACCGAGACCATCGAGCGCGAGCGGGCCGAACACAGTGCGTCCCGGCGTCATACCCCGCAGGTTCGCCCACTCGCCGGCCCCGCCCGCAAGCTCGCCGGCCCCGCCCGCAAGCTCGCCGGCCCCGCCGCAAGCTCGCTTGCAGCCCGGACCACCGCGGAGTCGGCCCCGGTGCCCAGAGGCCCGTAGATCCGAGAAAGCCGAGCACGGAGCGTGAGTGGGCAGAATGCGCGGACTTCAGGCCGGGTGCGACGGCGATTCCGCCCGCTCGCCGGAGACGGACTGCGTGACCCCTTCATCGGTCCGTCCCCAGGGCGAGCGGGCGGAAAGCCCGGATGACGGGAGCGGCCTCCGCACAGATCCGCCCGCTCGCCGCAGGCGCAGGCGCTCGCCGCAGCCGCAGGCGCCCCGCCCGCCGCAGCCGTCCGCCGCAGCCGCAGGCGCAGCCGCGCCGAGCCCCCGCTCCCGCACCCCTCAGGCTGCGCCGAGCCCGCGCTCTCCGGGCCTCGCATCCGCGGCCTCACGCTCGAGCCGCTCGATGCGCCGCAGCGCCGCCCGCTCGCTGCCCGTCTGGTTGCCGAGCACGCCGGTGATGCCGTCGAGGACCAGCCCGGTCGCCCGGTCGACGGGCAGCTCGATCGGACCGATCATGGGTGCCCGGATCCCGAGCAGCGCCCGGTGTCGCGGGTCGAGGGTCGACACCGCGCCCTGGTAGATCGCGCGGTAGCCGGGTCGGAGCATCGCGGCGAGGGGCGGGTTCTTGATGAACCGCAGGACCTCACGGGTCCGGGGTGTGACGGCGAGCTCGCCGCGGTCGAGGTAGCCGTCCATCTGCGCGCGGAGTTCGGCCTCGGTCTCGGGGGCGTCGTGCACGCGCATCAGGCGTCCGGCGACGGCCCACTCGCGGACGTACGCGTCGGCGCCACCGGGGATCGGCTCGCCCCAGCGCTGGGCCGTGCGGAGGAACGCGTCGGTGAACGCGAGGTGCACCCAGCGGGCGAGGTCCGGGTCGTTCGCTGTGTACGGCCGTCCGATGCCGTGGCCGTCGACGTACAGGCCGCGCACCCGCTCGTGGAGCCGCAGCACCCATTCGCTGCCAGAGGTGGCGGTGGCGGTGTCGCCGTGGGTGACGGTGTAGATCCAGCGGATGGTGCCCGCGAGCCGGCCGAACGGGTCTTCCTTGTACCGGGAGTGGTCCGCGACCCCGGCGAGCGCCCCGGGGTGCAGGGCCTGGACGAGGAGCGCCCGGACGCCGGCGACGATGGTCTGGTTGCCGCCGTGCACGGACCAGGTGGCGGAGCCGGGGCCGAAGAAGCCGGCGTCGGTTCCCTTCTCGAGCTCGTCCACCCATTGCGGGCTGCCGTGGGTGTTGCCCGTGAACGTGGCCTGCAAGCGGGTGCGGAACGCATCGGTGACGAACGACATGCCGTCATGCTCCGTCGACCCCCTGACAGCGCACCGGACGCTCGCCGGAAACCGCGTCCGCGCCGAGGAACGTCCCGAGCAACGCCCCGAGCAACGTCCCGAGGCACCCGAGGCACCCGCGGCACCCGCGGCACCCGCGGCAGCTCCGCTGCAGACGCGCACCACGCGCGTCTGACAACCCCTCGGCTCCGCCCGCTAGGTTGGACGACGTGAGCATCGACACGCTTCGTCCCTGGCTTGCCTCCTACGCGTCAGGGGTGCCGCACGACATCGAAACGATGACGGGGTCCCTGCCGGACCTGGTCGAGCAGTCGGCACGGCGCTTCCCGAAGGCGGTCGCGCTCGAGTTCTTCACGCGGGAGACCACGTACGCCCAGCTGGAGGAGCAGATCGCCCGCGCAGCGAACGGGCTGCGCAAGCTCGGCGTGACGAAGGGCGATCGGGTGGCACTGGTGCTGCCGAACTGTCCGCAGCACGTCGTGGCGTTCTACGCGGTGCTCCGGCTCGGCGGCATCGTCGTGGAGCACAACCCGCTGTACACACCGCGGGAGCTGCGGCACCAGTTCGAGGACCACGGCGCGAAGGTCGCGATCGCGTGGGACAAGTCGGTGGCGACGCTGCAGGACTTCCCGAAGGACGTCGCGCTGGACGCGATCGTCTCGGTGGACCTCACCCGGGCGATGCCGCGCAGCACGCGCCTGGCACTGTCGCTGCCGGTGGCGAAGGCCCGCGAGTCCCGCGCGAAGCTCACGACCTCGGTGTCCGGAACCACGCGGTGGGACGACCTGGTGTCGGCCCGGAAGCTGTCGAAGCGGCACCCGCGGCCGGAGACCGACGACGTCGCGCTCATCCAGTACACCTCCGGCACGACCGGCACCCCGAAGGGCGCGGTCCTGACGCACCGGAACCTGCTGGCGAACGCCGCGCAGGCCCGGGCCTGGATCCCCCAGATCAGCGCGGGTGACGGCAGCGTCGTGCACGCCGTCCTGCCGATGTTCCACGCGTACGGCCTGACACTGTGCCTCACGTTCGCGATGAGCATCGCCGGGAGGCTCGTCCTGTTCCCGGCGTTCGACCCTGCGTTGGTCCTCAAGGCGATCAAGAAGCGTCCGCCGACGTTCCTGCCGGCCGTACCGCCGATCTACGCCCGGCTGCAGCACGCCGCCGACTCGGCGAAGGTGTCGCTGGCGGGCATCGACATCGGCATCTCCGGCGCGATGCCGCTGTCGCAGGACGTCATCGAGCCCTGGGAGGCCCGCACCGGCGGCTTCCTGGTGGAGGGCTACGGCCTGTCCGAGTGCTCTCCCGTGCTGATGGCGAACCCGGTGTCGGACGCCCGTCGCCTCGGTGCGATCGGCCTGCCGCTGCCGTCGACCGAGTGCCGGGTGGTGGACCCCGACGACGAGTCCCGGGTGCTCGGCACCGACGAGTCCGGTGAGCTGCAGGTCCGCGGCCCGCAGGTCTTCGGCGGCTACTGGGGCAAGGCCGAGGCCACCGACGAGGTCTTCACCTCCGACGGTTGGTTCCGGACGGGCGACATCGTGGCGATCGACGCGGACGGGTTCGTGCGCATCGTCGACCGGCTCAAGGAGCTCATCATCACCGGCGGGTTCAACGTCGCGCCCTCCGAGGTGGAGGACACGCTCCTCAAGCACCCCAGCGTCAAGGAGGTCGCGGTCGTCGGCATCACGCAGGGCGGCAACGAGCAGGTCGTCGCCGCGGTGATCCCGACCGACCCGGCGACGTTCGACGGAGATGCGCTCCGGGCCTGGTCCCGCGACCACCTCGCCGCGTACAAGGTGCCGCGGCGGGTGGTGGTGGTCGAGGACCTCCCCCGCTCGATGATCGGCAAGGTCCTGCGCCGCAAGGTGCGCGACGCCATCCTGCACGACTAGCGACGGCCGACGAGCGACGAGCGACGAGCGACGGCAGCCCGCTCCTACTTGCTGCTGATCCGCGTGTACTTGTTCACCGCCCACGGCACGAACACCGCGAGCATCACCGCGATCCCGATCAACGCCGTCGTGATCGGGTGCTGCATGGTCCAGATGTCCGGCACCGGCGCCGACCCGGCGTTGCCGAACAGCTCGCGCGCTGCCTGCACGAGCGAGGAGACCGGGTTCCACTCCGCGAACACCCGGAGCACGAGCGGCATCGTCTCGCTGGGTACGAAGGCGTTGGAGATGAACGTGAGCGGGAACAGGATCATGAACGAGGCGTTGTTGATCACGTCGGGCGTCTTGACGCTCATGCCGAGCAGGGCCATCACCCAGCTGAACGCGTAGCTGAACAGCAGGAGCAGTGCGAGCCCGCCGACGAACTCCACCGGTGACGATCCCACCCGCCAGCCGACCGCCAGCCCGGTGACCATCATGATCACCATCGAGATGCCGTTGAGCACGAGGTCGGAGTTCGTCCGTCCGACGAGCACGGCCGAGGCCGACATCGGCAGGGTCCGGAACCGGTCGATGAGTCCTTCCTTGAGGTCCTGCGCCATCGCCGACCCGGAGAACGTGGCGCCGAAGACGACGGTCTGCGCGAAGATCCCCGCCATCAGGAACTGCGTGTAGTCGGTCCCCTGCACGCTGATCGCGCCGCCGTAGACCTGACTGAACAGCAGGACGAACATGATCGGCTGCAGCACGGCGAAGACGAGCATGTCCGGCGACCGCTTGATCTTGATCAGGTTCCGCTTCGTCACCGTCCAGCCGTCCTCGAACCAGACGGCGAGCGGGGCGGTGACGACGACGGGCAACTGCCGCCCGAGTGCGCTGCCGGTGCCGGTCGTGGTGGTGGTCATGGCACCAGCTCCTGTCGGGAGGCCCGCTCCCCGCCCGACGGACCGGTCCCCGCCGTCGCGTCCATGCGTCCACCCCCACCGCCGTCCTGGTCGTCCGTCGCGGCGTGACCGGTGAGCCGGAGGAACACGTCGTCCAGCGTCGGGCGGCGCATCCCGGCGTCGTGCAGCGCGATGCCGGCGGCGCCGAGGTCGGTGAGGACCCGTTGCAGCGCCGCGGGCCCGGCGTCGACGGTGACGGCCCGGGTGCGACCATCGCCGCTCGTCTCGACCTCCCCGCTGCCGTGCCGCCGGAGGACGGTGGTGGTGGCGTCCCCGTCGGCGGCGTCCACGAGGGTGACGACGACGCGGTGTCCGCCGACCTGGGCCTTGAGCTCGTCCGAGGTGCCTTCGGCGATGACCCGACCGTCGTCGATGACGGCGATGTCGTCGGCCAACTGGTCGGCCTCCTCGAGGTACTGCGTGGTGAGGAGCACCGTGGCTCCGTCGGCGATGAGGTCCTCGATGATGCCCCAGAGCGCGAGCCGGCTGCGCGGGTCGAGGCCCGTCGTCGGCTCGTCCAGGAACAGCACGCGCGGGTTCATCACGAGCGCCCCGGCGAGGTCGATCCGACGGCGCATGCCGCCGGAGAACCCCTTGACGGGGCGGTCGCCCGCTTCGGAGAGCCCGAACACCTCGATGAGCTCGCGTGCCCGGTCGCGCGCTGCCCGACGTCCCAGGTGGTAGAGCCGCCCGATCATCTCGAGGTTCTCGAACCCGGTGAGGTTCTCGTCGACGGCGGCGTACTGCCCGGAGACGCCGATCGCGCGGCGGGTGCCCTGCCGGTCGGCGACGACGTCCATGCCGGCGACGGACGCTGACCCGGCGTCCGGTTCGACGAGGGTCGTGAGGACCTTCACGGTGGTGGTCTTCCCGGCCCCGTTCGGTCCGAGCAGTGCGGTGACGGTGCCCTCGGGCACCGAGAGGTCGAGGCCCGCCAGTGCGTGCACGGGCCCCGACTTGGATCGGTAGGTCTTGGTGAGGCCGGAGGCCTCGATGATGGCCATGTCGCTCCTTCGTGACCGGCTGCGTCCCTCGGGGCCGACCGGACACGCGGACCGGTCGACCGGGCGGCGGGAGCGACGGACGTCACTCAGACGTCGAAGCCACCACCGAAGTCGCTGGAGCCCTGGTCGAACCCGCCGTCGGACATGCCGCCGAAGTCGGAACCACCGTCACCCCAGGAGGCGTTGTCGTACCCGCCGCCGTCGGCCGCACCGCCGTCGCCGGATCCGTCACCAGTGTCCCCCGAACCGCCGTCATCCGCACCACTCGCATCGGTTCCACCGTCGAACGACCCGGGGTCCGGGAGGAAGGCGCTCATCAGGGCGGAACCGATCACGTAGCCGCCGACGGTGCCGAGCAGCGAGGCGCCGAGCATGCTGCCGAAGCCCGGGCCCTGCCGTCCGCCGAAGCCACCGCCCATGCCCCCGCCACCGATGCCGCCGAGCGAGCGCTCCATGTACCCGGGCTGCCGGAGCTCGGACCGGGTCGCACTCTGGGCGAGCGAGCGAGGATCGTCGCCACGTGGGGCCTCGCCGGCCGGAGCCGTGCGGGTGAACTCGTCGTAGACCATCCGGCGCTGCTCGGGCGTCAGGGTGGCGAACGCCTCGGCGTGCACCTCCTCTATCCGCTCCGGCGGCGCGGTCCGGAGCAGGTAGCGGTACCGCTCGACGGCCCGCTGGTCCTCGCCCCCGGGCTGCTGGCCGGGTCCTGACCGGTCGGGTGCACCGTACGGCGTGGCTGCACCGTACGGCGCGGCCGGCGCCTGCTGGTACGACTGCTGGCCGTACTGGTAGCCCGGCTGCGGTGCACCACCGGTCCCGCGTCGTGGCTGCTCCGGACGCTCCTCGCGGCCGAGCAGACGGTCGAGGAATCCCATGGTGTGCTCCTTCGTCGCGGGCACCGTGCCCACTGGCGCCCACGCTAGGCACCGTCGGCCGGGTCTGACTGTGCGTGCGCTCAGAAGCCGCCGTGCGCCTCCCGTCCGGGAGGCCCGTCCACCGTCAGGACGTCGGCCCGGCCCCGGTGATCGCCGCGGTCCAGACCGCGAACAGCTCGTCGGCCGCGCCCGGGTGCGCCGCCAGGAACGGCACACCGGCGGGCGGGAAGTCCTGCACCGGCCCGTCGAGGGTCAGCACCACCCCGCCGGCTTCGTGCACGAGGAGCACGGCGGCAGCGTGGTCGATCGGGTCGAACGCCGGCATGCACGCCCCGATCCCCCGGCCGGCGGCCACCTGGGCGATCGTCAGGGTGCCCGAGCCGGGGACGCGCACGGAGCAGGACCGGGCGGCGAGCGCGTCGACGAACGCGCCGAAGCCGGGCCACGGGTGGGCACCGTCGAGCTCGGTCCCGACCACGGCGCCGGCGAGGGCGCGCGGTGCGTCGTCGAGGCGCAGCACCCGGTCGCGTTCGGTCGCTCCTCGGCCGCGGCGGGCCTCCAGGACCTCGCCGCGCCAGGGGTCCGCGACGACGCCGACCAGGGGGCGCCCGGACCGGGTCAGGCACAGCGAGGTGCTCGTCCACGGCACGCCGTTCGCCAGGTTCCGGCTGCCGTCGACGGGGTCCAGGTACCACCGGTGCTTGTCCCCGGGGGCGACGCCGTACTCCTCGCCGACGAAGCCGTGCTCGGGGAACGCCGCCCGGACGCGACCGCGGACGTGCTGCTCGATCGACCGGTCCAGCGCCGCGACCTGCCCTTCGGTGTCGCCGGTGTCCGGGTCGACGCGGTGTTCGCGGGTGAAGGCGATGACCTCGTGCGCGATCCGGTGTGCCAGGGTCTGGGCGCGGCCGGCGATCTCGGCTTCACCGGGCTCCCGGGCCGGCCGCGACCAGCCGTCCCGCTCCGCGGCGGCCAGGACGGCGTGCACCGTGGCGACGTCCTGGGTGAGGACCAGGTCCGCGCCGAGCCGGGTCGCCCAGCGCGTCGGCTCCGGGTCGTCGACGGTCCACACCGCGACGCACAGCCCGAGGGCGTGTGCCGCGCGGACGGTGGCGGGCGTGAGGAAGGCGACGTCGAGGTCGAGTGTCGAGGGCCCGAGCTCCTGCACCTCGGCGGCCGTCGGTGCTCGGAGGGTGTCCCAGGGCATCCAGACGTCGGCCTCGGGCAGCAGCGCCCGGACGGCCCGCATCGCAGCCAGCGTCCCGCGCCAGGCCACCCGCACGGCGTCGTCCACGCCGGTGCCGGCTCCCGCCACGGTGCGCACCGCGGCGTCGGCGTCAGCCGGGTCCGCGAGCCCGATCACCAGGGCGGCGGAGCACCCCTCGAGGCGCTCGAGCACGGCGTCGAGGCGTGGGATGCGGTCGAGCCCGTTGCCCAGCCGGGCGACGTCGCACCACGGCGTCGCGGAGACGCGGCGGCCGTCGCCCCACATCCGGCCGAGGGTCTCGTCGTGCAGCAGCACGGCGACCCCGTCGGCGGTGACCCGGACGTCGACCGCGACGACGTCGGCACCCAGGGCCTCGGCGACGGCGACGGCCGGCAGCGTGTTCTCACGGCGGACACCCGGGGCCCCACGCGAGGCGACGATCCGGGGCGGACGGAGGCCGGGCTTCCCGGTCGTCATCGGTGCCGGGGTCTCGAGCGTCGTCACCGTCCCATCGTGGGAGCGCGGCCCGAACACCACGTGACGCGTCGGTGAACAGCCGGTGGTCACGAGGCCGGTGGCCACGCGGCCGGGGCCTGAGAGGATGGTGCCGTGGAGACTCGTACCTGGGGTTGGCTCGCGGCGGTCGTCGACGTCGTGCTCATCGTGGCGTTCGCCGTCATCGGACGCAGTTCGCACGGCGAGGCGTTCGCGCCACTCGGCCTGTGGACGACCGCGTACCCGTTCCTGGCGGGGTGGGCGATCGCGTACGTGACCTCCGGGGCGTGGTCGCGCCCGCTCGCGATCTGGCCGACCGGTGTCGTGGCGTGGATCCTGACGGTGTTCGTCGGGATGGCGATCCGGGTCGCGACCGGGCAGGGCGTGGTCGACGGCAACCCGCTGCCGATCTCGTTCCTCGTCGTGGCCACCGTCGTCCTCGGGGTGTTCCTGGTCGGCTGGCGGCTCCTCACCCGACTCGTGGTGCGCCTCCGGTCGGGCAGGCGTCCGGCGGGCGGCGACGCGCGGGCTGCCGGCTAGAAGAGGCCGCCCCGCGGACCCTCGTCCGGGCCGTCGAACCCGCGGAACATGTCCGACACCAGCGCGGCGATCTGCGGTTCGACGAGACGCTCGACGGCCTCGGCGATGCGCTCCCGGTGGTCCAGCAGCGCCAGGCACACGGCCGTACCGGTCGACCGGGCGCACTCGTCGGACAGCTCGATCTCGTGGCGGAGTGCGGCCTTCGCCTCGTCCGACAGCGGCTCGCGCGGCTCCTGTTCGCTCGCCCCGGTGCCCGCCAGCTCCCCGAGGGTGAACAGGAACGGCTCGCCCGGCTCGGGCTGCGGGTCCACGTCCAGGCCCTGGAACTCCGGCGACAACCCCTCGGCGGGCTGGTACCCCGAGCGTCGCTTGCGTGCTGCGGCCCGCTCGAGTTCACGCTGCAGCAGCGGCAGGTTCTTCGCCGTGTGGTCGTCGACCGCGTCCTCGACGATGGCGGACATCCGACCGATCAGCGCGTGCTGCACCGGGTGCGGAACGTCCGGCCCGAATCCCGCTGCGGCGGCGATCGGCGAGCCCGTGCAGCGTCGGCAGATGCGGGTGCGTGGACGGGCCGTCCCGATCTGCCACCGGGGCAGCCAGCGCAGCCAGACGTCGACGGCGTTCCGCACGCGTCCGTCGATGCCGTCCATCCTGCAAGCGTAGGCGGCGCGCCCGGGATCCGCCCCGAGGCGCGACGGGAGGCCCGGCGCACGACCGTCAGACCGGCTCGGTCACGAAGTCGATCAGCTCCTCGACCCGACCGAGCAGCTGCGGCTCGAGGTCGGCGAACGTCCGCACCTGCCCGAGGATCCGCTGCCACGCCCGGGCGATGTCGCCCTGCTCGGCGTGCGGCCACCCGAGCGCCTGGCAGATGCCGGCCTTCCACTCGATCGACCGTGGGATCGTCGGCCAGGCCTGCAGTCCGACACGTGCCGGCTTCACCGACTGCCAGACGTCGACGAACGGGTGTCCGACGACGAGCACGTGTGCGCCCCACTTCCCGCGCATCACGGCGTCGGCGAAACGGGACTCCTTCGAGCCCGGCACGAGGTGGTCCACGAGGACGCCGACCCGGCGCTCCCGGGTCGGGCGGAAGTCGTCCAGCACGTCAGCCAGGTTGTCCACGCCGGACAGCTCCTCGACGACGACCCCCTCGACCCGGAGATCGGCGCCCCACACCTTCTCGACGAGTTCGGCGTCGTGCTTGCCCTCGACCATGATCCGGCTCGGCAGGGCCACCCGGGCGCGCTGCTGCTCGACGGCGAACGACCCGGACGCGGTGCGGAGGCGACCACCGTCGGAGGCGTGCCGGACCGCCGGGGCCGCTCCGGGCCTCCCGGCCGCGGCGGTGCCGGCGGTGGCGGTGGAACGAGCCGGCGGCGCGGCCGCGGCGGACCGACCGACGGGTGCCTGCGGGCGCGTCAGGGTGACCAGTTCACCCTCGAGCAGGAACTGACCGACGAAGGGGAAGGCGCGGACCCGACCCTTCCAGTCCTCGAGCGAGACGTTGCCGGCCTCGAGGCCGACCACGGCGCCGGCCCACCCGGAGTCGGGGTCCTCGAGCACCATGTCGCGCTCGAGCGGCACCTGCCGCACCTTCTGCACACCCCGCGAGCGCCAGTCGCCCGAGAGCACGTCACTGCCGTACCGGTCCTCGTCCACCCGCACGAGCGTACTGTCGACTGGCGTCCGGACAACGTCGACCGGCCGTTCCCCGATCATCCCGACGGAAGGCACACCCGTGCGTGCAACAGTCATCCACGCTCCCCGCGACATCCGTGTCGAGGAGCGTGACGCCCCCACGATCCTCACCCCGTCCGATGCCGTCGTGCGCGTCGTCGCCGCGTGCGTCTGCGGCTCGGACCTCTGGCCCTACCGGGGTGTCCGCGACACGAAGGAACCGCGGGCGATCGGTCACGAGTTCGTCGGCGTCGTCGACCAGGTCGGCGACGACGTGACCGACCTGCGCGTCGGCGACTTCGTCATCGCACCGTTCACGACCAACGACGGCACCTGCCAGGCCTGCGCGCACGGCATGACGAGCGGCTGCGACCACGGCTCCACGTTCGGTGTCACGCCGGACGCCTACGGCCACCCGCTGGGCGGCGCCCAGGCCGAGTACATCCGTGTGCCGGACGCCGCCGCCAGCCTCGTCGTCGTGCCCGGGCCGGTCGACGAGGACCTCGTGCCGTCGCTCCTGACCCTGTCCGACGTGTTCTCCACCGGGCACCACGCCGCGGTCTCGGCCGGCGTCGGCCCGGGCAAGACCGTCGTCGTGGTCGGCGACGGTGCGGTCGGGCTGTCGGCGGTCCTCGCGGCGAAGCGTCTCGGCGCCGACCGGATCATCGCGATGAGCCGGCACGCGGACCGGCAGGCGCTGGCACGCGACTTCGGCGCGAGCGACATCGTCGAGACCCGCGGCGACGAGGGCGTCCAGGCTGTGCGGGACCTGCTGGACGGCGACCTCGCCGACTGCGCGCTCGAGGCCGTCGGCACCGCGGAGAGCATGGACCAGGCTCTGCGGGTCGTCCGTCCCGGCGGTGCGGTGGGCTACGTCGGCGTGCCGGCCGGTGACCCCGAGCTGCCGATGCCGTTCCTGTTCGCGAAGAACATCACGGTCGGCGGCGGCATGGCCCCGGCACGCGCGTACATCGAGGAGTTGTTGCCCGACGTGCTGTCGCGGACCATCGACCCGGGCAAGGTGTTCGATCTCGAACTGCCCCTGGACCAGGCTCCCGAGGCCTACGCCGCGATGGACGAGCGCCGGGCGATCAAGGTGCTGCTGCGCCCGTAGCTCCTCAGGGAAGGTCAGCGGACTGCGAGGACCCGGTGCGGGGACGCCGCCTCGGCACGCCAGCCCGGCGGCAGGGCGGCCGTGAGCTCGGGGACGGTGAAGCTCCGGCGGATGGAGCGGAGACCGTCCTCGCGGATGAACGTGCCTGCCGAGACGAACGGCGCCCCGATCGCGTACAGCCGGTAGGCGGACACCGAACGCCGGATGTCGGAGTGCACACTGCGGGTGACGGCCAGCTCCCCGGAGTCCCGGAGGAACGCCGCCCGCTCGGCGTCGTCGAGGTGGTGCAGCACGTGGTTCGACACGACGACGTCGAACCGCTCGCCCGCCGCGACCAGGTCGGCGCTCGACTCCGTGCGGAACGTCACCCCGGCCGTCGTCCGTCGCTCCGCCGCCGCGATCGCCCGCGGGTCCGGGTCCACCCCGACGACCTCGAGGTCGAAGCCGTCCCCCCGCGCCCACCGGAGCAGTGACCGGGCGAGGTCACCGCCACCGCAGCCGAGGTCGAGCACGCGGGCCCGACCGGTCGCCGGCAGCGCCGGGGCGACGTGGGTCCGCCAGACCGACCGCCAGCCGGACACCGCGGCGTTCACCAGGGCGAAGCGGCGGAAGGTCCGGTCGAGCATCGCCGGGTCGCAGTCCGGGTCGTCCATCAACTCGCGCAGGTCGACCGCGCGGGTGGAGAGGTCGACGGGTTCGGTCACGCCCCCACCCCGACCGGGGCGACAGCGTTGGCCGCGTCGACCACTGCGGGCGCACCGCTGGCGTCCGCCGCGGCGACTGCGCTCCCGACCACGGTCAGCGACGCCGCCTCGACGGTCAGCCCCGGCCCGAAGGCCAGCGCGACGACGGGCGTACCGTCCGCGGGACGTGCCTCGAGGGCCTCCCGGAGGACGAACAGCACCGTCGCACTCGACATGTTGCCGTGGTCGCGGAGGACCGCGCGGCTCGCAGTCAACGCGCTGTCCGGCAGGTGCAGGGCGTCCTGGGTGCGGTCCAGGATGGCCCGCCCGCCGGGATGCACGGCCCAGACCGGCACGTCGTCCGGGGTCCATCCGCGGGGACCGAGGAGCGGGGCGACCGCCTCGGCCGCGTGCACGCCGATCAGCTTCGGGACCTCGGTGCTCAGCACCATCTCGAAGCCCTCGTCACCGATGTTCCACGCCATCTCGCTCGCACCCTCGGGCAGGACCATGGTGGTGAAGGCGTCGAGACGGAGGCCCGGGCCGTCCGCCGTGACGACGGCCGCCGCGGCTCCGTCGCCGAAGACGCTGTTCGCGACGATCTGGTCCGGGTCCTCTGAGTGACGGACGTGCAACGTGCAGAGCTCAGCGCAGACGACGAGGACGACCGCCGTCGGGTCCGCGCCGACGAACGCGTCGGCGATGCGGAGGGCGGGGAACGCGGCGAAGCACCCCATGAACCCGACGTGCTGCCGGAAGACGTTGCGCGGCAACCCGAGTTCCTCGACGATCGCCAGGTCCGGCCCGGGCTGCGTGAAGCCGGTGCAGGACACGGTCACGACGTGCGTGACGGTCGCCGGGTCGACCGCGGCACGCTCGAGGGCGTCACGAGCGGCGCCGACGAAGAGCGGCGGAGCGAGCTCGCGGAAGCGGTCGTTCCGTGTCCCGGTGCTCGGCGAGCTGAGGATCCCGTCGGCGTCACGGAACGCACCGGGCGCGGCCGTCGCGTCGAGCTCCGGCAGGACGCTGTGGCGGTGCTCCACCTCGGAGGCGTTGAAGGCCGCGGGAACGAGCCGCGAGGCAAGCCTCCCGAGGCCGGGCTGGGCGGCGAACAGGTCACGGACCGACGCCTGCCCGAGGGTGGTCCGCGGGACGGCGGTACCGATGGCTCGGATCGTTGCTGACACGCTCCATCCTGTCACCGGATCGCTGACGTGTCCCCAGGATGGTGGAACGCGGCAGACGGGAGGCCCGTGGCGGATCCGCCACGGGCCTCCCGTCTACTGCGGGTCGCGCTCCCGCCGGTGCTACTGCTGCTGCGCGCGCTCCAGGACGAGCTCGCGCACACGAGCTGCGTCGGCTTGGCCCTTCATCGCCTTCATCACGGAGCCGATGATCGCCCCGGCGGCCTGCACCTTGCCGTCGCGGATCTTCTGCAGCACGTCCGGCTGCCCGGCCAGTGCCTCGTCGACCGCGGCGGTGAGGGCGGAGTCGTCGGAGACGACCTGCAGCCCACGGGACTCGACGACCTGCGCCGGCGAGCCCTCCCCGGCGATGACGCCCTCGAGGACCTGGCGTGCGAGACGGTCGGTCAGTTCACCGGACTCCACCAGCGCGATGACCTCGGCCACGTGCTGCGGCGACACCAGGTCGCCTGGGGCAGCGTCCTGCGCGTTCGCGACACGGCTGATCTCACCGGTCCACCACTTGCGTGCTGCCTGCGGACCGGCACCGGCGTCGACGGTCGCCTGGACCTCGTCGAGGAGCCCGCCGTTGACGACGTCCTGGAACTCGAGGTCTGCGAAGCCCCACTCGCCCTTCAGGCGACGACGTCGGGCCACCGGTGCCTCGGGCAGACCCGCGCGGAGTTCTTCGATCAGTGCCGGGTCGGGCACGACGGGCAGCAGGTCCGGCTCCGGGAAGTAGCGGTAGTCGTCGGCGTCCGACTTGGGACGGCCGGCCGAGGTGCGACCGGTGTCCTCGTGCCAGTGCCGGGTCTCCTGCGTGATGGTGCCGCCGGCCGCGAGGATCGCCGCCTGCCGCTGGATCTCGTAGCGGATGGCACGCTCGACTGCGCGGAAGGAGTTGACGTTCTTCGTCTCGGTGCGGGTCCCGAGCTTCTCCTGGCCCCACGGGCGCAGCGAGATGTTCGCGTCGCAGCGCAGGTTGCCGCGCTCCATGCGGGCCTCGGAGACGCCGAGCGCACGGACGAGGTCACGGATGACCTGCACGTACGCGGCACCGAGCTCGGGGGCGCGCTCCTTGGCACCGACGATCGGCTTCGTCACGATCTCGACCAGCGGGACACCCGCGCGGTTGTAGTCGACGAGCGAGTACTCGGCGCCCTGGATGCGGCCCGTGGCACCACCGACGTGGGTCAGCTTGCCCGCGTCCTCTTCCATGTGGGCGCGCTCGATCGGCACCTGGAAGATCGTGCCGTCGGCGAGTTCGACCTCGACCTCGCCCTCGAAGGCGATCGGCTCGTCGAACTGCGAGATCTGGTAGTTCTTCGGGTTGTCCGGGTAGAAGTAGTTCTTCCGTGCGAACCGCGAGCTCTCGGCGATCGAGCAGCCGAGCGCGAGCCCGAGCTGGATCGAGTAGCGAACGGCCTGCTCGTTGACGACCGGCAGGGACCCGGGCAGCCCGAGGTCGACCGGTGTCACGTTCGTGTTCGGTTCGCCACCGAAGAAGTTCGGCGCGTCCGAGAACATCTTCGTGGCCGTCGCGAGTTCGACGTGCACCTCGAAGCCGAGGACCGGCTCGAACCGCTCGAGCGCCTCGTCGAAGTCCATGAGTGCGTCCTTGGCCATCAGATGACACCTTCCTCTGCGGCGGACTGCTGCGTGGCGTCCAGGTTCGGGATCCGGGAGATGAGCGGGGCACCCCACTGCTGCTCGAGCAGACGCTCCAGCGCGGCACCGACCCGGTAGAGCCGGGCGTCCTCGCGCTGCGGGGCCATCAGCTGCACGCCGGTCGGCAGCGAGTCCTCGGGCGCCAGACCGTTCGGGATGCTCATGCCGGGGACGCCCGCCAGGTTCGCGGGGATCGTGGTGAGGTCGTTGAGGTACATCGCGAGCGGGTCATCGATGCGCTCCCCGATCTTGAACGCCGTCGTCGGAGCCGACGGGCTGATCAGCAGGTCGACCTGCTCGAACGCTGCGGTGAAGTCACGTTGGACGAGCGTGCGGACCTTCTGCGCACTGCCGTAGTAGGCGTCGTAGTACCCGGCGCTCAGGGCGTACGTGCCGAGGATGATGCGGCGCTTGACCTCGGGCCCGAAGCCGGCTTCACGCGTTGCGGCCATGACGTCCTCGACCGTGGCGCCGCCCTCGGGCGTGACGCGCAGGCCGAAGCGGACCGAGTCGAACTTCGCGAGGTTCGAGGACGCCTCCGCCGGGAGGATCAGGTAGTAGGCGCTGATCGCGTAGGCGAACGACGGCGCATCGATCTCGACGACGACGGCACCGGCCGACTCGAGCAGCGCGACGGTCTCCTGGAAGCGCTGCGTGACGCCGGCCTGGAAGCCCTCGCCACCGGCGAGTTCCTTGACGACGCCGATGCGGACGCCCTTGAGCGAGTCGGCCTGCAGACCGTCGCGTGCGGCGGCGGCGAACGAGGGCCACTCCTGCCGCAGCGAGGTGGAGTCCTTCGGGTCGTGCCCGCCGATGACGTCGTGCAGCAGTGCGGCGTCGAGCACGGTGCGGGACACCGGCCCGATCTGGTCGAGGCTCGACGCCAACGCGATCGCACCGTAACGGCTGACACCACCGTAGGTCGGCTTCACACCGACGGTGCCCGTGACGGCGCCGGGCTGACGGATCGACCCACCGGTGTCGGAGCCCAGGGCGAGCGGGGCTTCGTGCGCGGCCACCGCTGCCGCCGAGCCGCCGCCGGACCCGCCGGGGATCCGGTCCAGGTCCCACGGGTTGTGGGTCGGGCCGTACGCCGAGAACTCGGTCGACGAGCCCATCGCGAACTCGTCCATGTTCGTCTTGCCGAGCGGCACCAGGCCGGCACGGCGGAGCTTGGCGACCGGGGTGGCGTCGTACGGCGGCACCCAGCCCTCGAGGATCTTCGAGCCCGAGGTGGTCGGCATGTCCTGCGTGCACAGGACGTCCTTGACGGCGATCGGCACACCGGCCAGCGGACCGAGGTCGTCCCCGGCCGCGCGGCGGGAGTCGATGGCCTTCGCGGCGGCGATCGCGTTCTGGTTGACGTGCA
Source organism: Curtobacterium sp. MCPF17_031 (assembly GCF_003234035.1). Classification (NCBI taxonomy): domain Bacteria; kingdom Bacillati; phylum Actinomycetota; class Actinomycetes; order Micrococcales; family Microbacteriaceae; genus Curtobacterium; species Curtobacterium sp. MCPF17_031. The sequence continues at coordinate 91,388 of NZ_QKSG01000002.1, forward strand.
GGAACGCGTGCACGTCCCCGTCGACGGCGGCGATCCGGTCGAGGTGGGCCTGCGTGGCCTCGACGCTCGAGACGTCGCGGGCCACCAGGGCGTCGGCGAGCGCGGCAGCGCTCAGCGTGGTGATGTCGTGGGTCACTGTTCGTCCGCCTACTGTTCTTCGCCGAGGATCGCGGTCACCCGGAAGCGCTCGCCGTCCGAGTCGGGGGCGCCGGAGAGCGCCTGCTCCTGGGTCAGCGTCGCGCCGACCACGTCGGGGCGGGACACGTTCTCGAGCGGGACCGGGTGGCTCGTCGCGGGGACGTCCGGGGTCGCGACCTCGGTGACCTTCGCGACGCTGTCGACGATGAGTGACAGCTCCTCGGTCATCTTCTCGATCTCGTCGGGCGTGAGTGCGATACGTGCGAGGTTCGCCAGGTGTGCGACCTGCTCGCTCGTGATGTCAGGCATGGTGCTCCGTCGATCGGTTCGTGGAATGCGCACCAGTCTATTGGGCACGCCACGCGGGGGTCGGACGGCTGCGCACGGCCGACGCCGAGCGCTCGCCTGTGCAGGACTGGGTCAGCCGGCCGGAGGCGCAGCTGCACCGCCGACCGCAGCCCCGCCGGTGACGGGAGCCTGCGCGGCCGGAGCCTGCGCCGCAGTGCCCGACGACGCCGGTGCTTGTGTGCCCGTGGTCCCCGTGCCCTGGGTCTGCGTGCCCTGGGTCTGTGTCCCCGCGGCCTGCTGCCCGGCCGCCTGCGTCCCCTGCTGCGCACCGGAGCCGGTCGACGGCGTCGCGGTCTTCGCCTTCGCGGTCGTCCCGATCATCGCCGGGTCCGGCGCTGGCAGCGCCCCGCCGCCGTACGCGCCGTCGAGGTAGGTCATCATCTGCTTGCCGACGCCGAACTTCGCGCTGTACCCGGTCGTGCCCTGCAGGAACGGCCAGTTCGCGAGGCGCACGTGGCCCTGCACGTTGCCGATCCAGGTGGCGTTCGTGTACTTCGTCGACGAGGTGATCAGCCAGTTCTGCTCGTCACCGTCGGTGGTGCCGGTCTTCGCGAACTTCGGCACCGTGTCGCCGGGGTTCGCACTGGCCGCCGTGCCCGACCCGCTCAGGACGCCCTGCAACGCGTAGTCGACCGTGCCGGCGACCTCGGCGCTGACCCCGCGGTTGCAGGTGGCCGGGGTCGGTCGGATGGTGCCGCCGCTGGCGGTCGTGACGGAGTCGATCGTGGTGGGCGTGCAGGCGACGCCGCCGTTGGCGAACCCGGCGTACGCCTCGGCCAGGTCGATGGGTGCCAGCGGGTTGGTGCCGAGCACGGAGGCGGGGTTCGAGTCCGGTGCGCTGCCGTCGGCCTGGTGGATGCCCATGCTCTCGGCGGTCTTCTGGATGCCGCAGAGGTCGAGTTGTTCCGCCATCGCGCCGAACGCGGTGTTGATCGACTCGACCGTGGCCGCGAGGACCGTCATCGAGGACGGCACCTGCTCGGCGTTGGCCACCATCCACGGTGCGCCACCGACGGGCGTGCACGAGTTGGTGAACTCGGCTTGCGGGAAGGTGTGCTCGGTCGTCGAGACGGACTGCGACAGGGTGTGCCCGTTCGCCAACCAGTCGGCGAGGGTGAAGACCTTGTAGGTCGACCCGGTCGGGAAGCCACCGGAACTGCCGATGGCCTGGTCGGCGTTGTAGTTGACCGCGGTGGCGCCGGCAGTGGGCGCGTCGGACTGTGTGTAGGCCGTGTTCTGCACCATCGACAGCACACGTCCCGTGCCGGGTTCGACCGTGACGTTCGTGCCACCGGCGTCGACGCCCGCCATCGTGGTCGGCACGTAGGACGACAGGGCGTTCTGGGACGTCGCCTGCAGGTCCAGGTCGAGGGACGTGTGGATCGACAGTCCCTTCGTGTCGAGGGTGGCGATCCGGTCCGAGGCCGTCTTGCCGAACGCCGGGTCGGCGAGCAGCTGCGAGCGCACCATGTCGCAGAAGTAGCCCGCGTCGTACTTCGTGGCGGCGGTCGAGCAGCCGTTGGCGGTCGCGGTGATCTCCGGTGCGATGGGGGTCGCGACGGCCTTCGCCAGTTCGTCCCGGGTGATGGCTCCGTGGGCGTGCATGCGGCGGAGGACGTAGTCGCGGCGGACCTTCGTCAGGGCGTACCCGTTCGCCGCCCCGTTCGTCTTGTCCGCCGGCTGGTCGATGCGCAGGTTCGAGGGGTTGTTGAGGATCGCCACCAGGGTCGCCGACTGCACGAGCGACAGGTCCTTCGCGTGCACGCCGAAGTAGTACTCGGCCCCCGCTTCGCCACCGTAGACACGACCGCCGAGCCCGACGATGTTCAGGTACCCGGTGAGGACCTGGTCCTTCGTGTACTTCTTGTCGACGGCGATCGCGTACCGGATCTCCTGCAGCTTGCGTGCCTTCGACTGACCGGCGACCTTCTCGTAGCAGGCATCCACCTTCTTCTTGGTGGAGGCCGCGTCCGTGCCGTTCAGCTGTTCGCACTGCTGCACGAGCACGTTCTTGACGTACTGCTGCGTGATGCTCGAGCCGCCCTGCACACCCTGGTGGAGTGCGTCCGCGATGGTCGCGCGAAGGGTCCCGACCACGTCGATCCCGCCTTCGTCGTGGAAGCGCGGGTCCTCGGTGTCGATCGCCGCCTGCTTGAGCGTGTCGGCGATCTGGTCGGACGTGACGTTGACGCGGTTCTCGGCGTAGAAGGACGCGATCGGGACCTCGTGTCCGCCCTGCTTCGCGTAGACGGTGGACACCTGCTGCGGCGTCTGGATGTCCAGGTAGCTCGGCAGGTCCTCGAAGAACTCGGCCGCTCCGCTCGTGCCCTCCCCCGCGACCGCGACGGCCGGGGTGAGCGCGACCGCGACGAGCAGGCCGGCGAGGACCGACATGACGATGAACATCAGGAGGGCACCCGGCCACCGCACGATTCGCATGCCGAGCACGGTAAGGAGACGGGCTGGGTCCACTCTGGTGCGCGCGGTCGCGCGACTGCGCAGCCGCACAGGATGCTCTCGACCTCGCCTCCGCCACGTGCTCCGACCCGGCCTGGAGGCCCGGATCACCGGGCCCACATGTGTCCGGTCACGATCCGGTCACGTCTGACGGGCCTCCCGTCCGGCCTGCGGTGATCAGTACTCAGTCGCGCGGCTGGAGGTCCTGCGGACGGACGAGGTACATGTCCGGCGACGCCTGGACGACCCCGTCGTCCGGGGTGTCACCCGGCCCGTGCCCACTGCGGACCAGGTCGCCCCGTCCGACCGCGATGAGCGCCACGTCGTGCAGCGAGGCGGTGCCGGGCTTGAGGTAGTCGTTGTGCCCCCACGGCTGCCGGAAGACGTCACCGGCGTCCGCCGGGTCGCTCCCGCCGACGAGGTCGAGCGCCGCAGCACCGAACGCCGCGCGCCCCGGGTCGGTGCCGAAGAAGCCCGTGCCCGCGATGGGGTCCCAGTGCGCCCCGCCGATGTACACCTCGCCGCGCGGCACGCCGAGCTCGTCGACGGAGGTGACCGCGCTCCCCGGCGACCCGAGCATGGTGAGGCTGTCGACCCGGGTACGCCCGGAGGACAGCGCGATCAGCGCGGTGGTCGAGCCGTACGAGTGTGCGACGACGCCCAGGCGCGGCTGGTGGTCGTTGCGGACCGAACGGATGCCGTCGAGGGTGCGCACGAGCCGGTCGGCACCGAGGTGAGCCAGATCGAGCGACATGAAGTCCGAGATGCCGGGCGTGCGGTAGCCCATCCACGCGAGGACCGCGTTGCCCGGTCCGTCCGCCGGGGCGGCCACGGGTGCCAGGGTGGCCTGCTCCCGGAACACGTCGCCGGCCGTCGCGGTGAAGTCCACCATCTGGCCGTTGACGGAGAAGAAGATGCCGGGCACCACGACCGAGACGTCGCCCGCGGTGTCGAGGTCACCGACCGAGATCGCGCACCGGCCACTCCCCCGGGTGTCGAGGGTGACGAGGTACTTCCGCGGGTCGTCGGGGGCCTGCTCGAGTGACTCCCGCACCTGGCCGAGCATCGAGGCGAGCGCGGTCGGGGTGTCCGTGTCGGTGAGACCCGCAGCCAGGGCGGCCCGGTTCGCGACGTCCCGGACGGCGTACGGCACCCCGTCCAGGTTGCCGATCACGACGGGGGCGTCGTCCGTCAGGGACGTCCGGGACGCCGGCGACAGGGCACGCCACCAGTTCGCGACGAGGTTCGTGCTCGGCGGGTCGTCCATCGCGGTCGCGGTCACGCGGGAGTCGTCGTCGGCGGCTCGCAGCGTCACCGGCGCCGCCGCCTCGAGGGCGTCCAGCCAGCGCTGCCCGGAGGCTCCGGCGAGCGCGTCGACGGCCGGCTGCGTGCCCCGCTCGGGCCGTCCCGGTCCTGAGGTCCCCGCGGCGCCCGACGAGATGACGGCGGAAACGGGCACGGTCGGTGCCTCGACGACTCCCAGTGAGTGGATCGAGGCGGTCAGCAGCGCCGCGGCGATGAACAGCAAACGGGTCTCCCCCGGGAAGGCCGGCCTGTCGTTCCCCTGCAGACGACAGGTGATGCTCTGTCGAGTCTATGGAGATCCGGCCCTTCGGGGGTCATGCGGAGGGCGACTTGCCCCCCGTACTGGGGTCAATCCGGGGGCGCGTCGCGACAGCCGGATCCCGCACGGCCGTGCATCCGCCGCTACTGCGCTCCCGGCTCGGCGGCGGGCTCGTCGAGCTCCGTGGGTGCAGGGTCACCCAGGGCAGCCGGTCCCTCGCTCACCAGGAGGGCGAACTGCGCCGCGTCGATGATCCGCAACCCGAGCTGCTCCGCCTTCGTCAGCTTGGAGCCGGCGCCCGGGCCAGCGGCGACGAAGTCGGTCTTCTTGCTGACGCTCGACGCTGCCTTCCCCCCGGCGGCGATGATCGCCTCCTGCGCGCCCTCGCGACTGAAGCCCTCGAGGGACCCGGTCGCGACGACCGTGATGCCGGCGAGCACACCACCTGCTTCGGTAGCCACTCCCGGCCCGGGGTGTCCGGGCGTCGTGAGCTGCACGCCCGCCGCCGTCCAGCGATCGATGATCTCGCGGTGCCAGTCGACCTCGAACCAGTCGAGCAGTGCGTCGGCGATGACCCCGCCGACGCCGTCGACCGCCGCCAGCTCGTCGCGCGAGGACGAGCGGATCGCGTCGAGCGACCCGAAGTGGTTCGCGAGCGCGCGGGCCGCGACGGGTCCGACGTGACGGATGTTCAGCCCGACGAGGATGCGCCACAGCGGCTTCGTCTTCGCGGCGTCGATGTTCGCGAGCAGCTCGAACGCGTTCTTCGACGGGTACCGGCTGGGTTCGCCGGTGTAGTCCGCACCGCGGGCCTCCGGGTCGAACGGCGGGTCGGTCTTCTTCCGTGCCCGGCTGAACGGGGACACGCGCTTCGGGGCGCCGCCGTCCTCGGTCTTCTCCATGCCCGTCTCGGCATCGCGGACGACGACCTCGATCGGCACGATGTCCTCCAGCGTCAGGTCGAACAGCCCCGCCTCGGTCACGAGTGGCGGGGTCTCAGGGAACACCGGCTGCGTGAGGGCGGCGGCGGCGACCTCGCCCAGGCCCTCGATGTCGAGCGACCCGCGGGAGGCGATGTGCTCGACCCGCCCACGCACCTGGGCGGGGCAGCTCTCGGCGTTCGGGCAACGGAGGTCGATGTCGCCCTCCTTCGCCGGGCGGAGCGGGGTGCCGCACTCCGGGCAGTCGGTCGGCATCACGAACTCGCGCTCGGTGCCGTCGCGCAGTTCGACGACCGGGCCGAGGACCTCGGGGATGACGTCGCCGGCCTTGCGGAGCACGACCGTGTCACCGATCAGGACGCCCTTCGCCTTCACCACCTGCTGGTTGTGCAGGGTGGCCTGCCGGACCACCGAGCCGGCGACCTCGGCGGGCTCCATCGCGGCGAACGGGGTGGCCCGACCGGTGCGGCCGACACTGACGACGATGTCGAGCAGCTTCGTGTGGACCTCCTCCGGCGGGTACTTGTAGGCGATCGCCCAGCGCGGGGCACGACTGGTCGACCCGAGTTCCTCGTGCAGCGCCAGGTCGTCGACCTTGATGACGATGCCGTCGATCTGGTGCTCGACCGAGGACCGGCGTTCCCCGTAGTCCTTGACGAAGCCCAGGACGTCCTCCACCGAGTCGAACACGCGGTGGTGCGTGCCGGTCGGCAGCCCCCACTCGTGCAGCAGCTCGTAGACCTCGGACTGGGCGCGGACGTCGGTGTCGCGCTCGAGTTCGGCGACCGGCCAGGCACCGATGCCGTGCACGAGCATCCGGAGTCGGCGCAGGCGGTCCACCATGAGCTCGCGCTTCGCGGCGGACTTGCCCTCCTCCTTCTGGCGGAGGGACCCGGCGGCGGCGTTCCGCGGGTTGGCGAAGACACGCTCGCCGGCGTCGCGCTGTCGGGCGTTCAGCTCGTCGAACTGCGCGACCGGGAAGAAGATCTCGCCACGGACCTCCACCAGGGGCGGGTGACCGCTGCCGGCGAGCCGGTCCGGGATCGTGCCCATGGTCCGGACGTTGCCGGTCACGTCCTCGCCCACCACACCGTCGCCGCGGGTGGCCGCCGATACGAGGCGACCGTGCTCGTAGCGGAGGTTGATCGCGAGGCCGTCGATCTTCAGCTCGGACAGGAAGCGCACGCGCTCGGTGCCGGCGTCCCGCTGGACCTTGAGCGCCCAGTCGGTCAGTTCCTCCGGGCTGAACACGTTGTCCAGGCTCAGCATGCGCTCGGCGTGCTCCACCGGCGCGAACTGCGTCGTCTGCGCCTGCCCGCCGACGGTCTGCGTCGGGCTGTCCTCGGTCAGGAGTTCCGGGAAGCGCTGCTCGATCGCATCGAGTCGGCGCATCATCGTGTCGTACTCGGCATCGGCGACCGGCGAGCCGTTGCCCTCGTAGTACGCGTGCCGCAGTTCGTTGAGACGGAGGCGCAGCCGGTCGACCTCTCGAGCGGCCTGCGCGGCGTCGAGGCCCGCGGGGTCGATGGTCTCGAAGGTCGCGTCGGTGTCGCTCATGTGTCAGTTCTACCGTGCGCCACCGACCCCGGTCGCAGCGGCCTGAGGCACGTGCGAGGTCAGGCGCGTGCGCTCAGGCGGGGACGGGTGCCGCCGACACGGTGGTGTCGATCGTGCACTGCCCGAGCACGCGCGTGCCGACGTACACGACGGCTGTCTGTCCGGGCGCGACACCGGAGAGCGGCGCGTCCGGGACGATCACGAGCGCGCCGTCCTCGATCCGGGCCGTCGCGGGCTCCGGGTCGGCGTGCGCCCGGATCTGCACGTCGCAGCGGAACGGGGTGGACGGGTCCGCCGGTGCCGCGCCGGCCCAGGTGTACCGGGTGCCCGAGAGTGAGGCGACGTCGAGCGCCTCCTTCGGGCCGACGACGACGGTGTTGTCCTTCGGGCGGATCTCCAGCACGAAGCGGGGCTTGCCGTCCGCCGCCGGACGTCCGAGCGCCAGACCGCGGCGCTGCCCGACCGTGTAGCCGTGCGCGCCGTCGTGGCTGCCGACGACGGTGCCGTCGCGCTCGACGACGTCGCCGGTCTCGCTGCCCACGCGGTCGGCGAGCCACCCGCGGGTGTCACCGTCGGGGATGAAGCAGATGTCGTACGAGTCCGGCTTCTGCGCAACCGTCAGCCCGCGGGCGGCGGCCTCAGCCCGGACCTCGTCCTTCGACGGGGTGGCCCCGAGCGGGAACATGGCGTGGCGGAGCTGTTCGGCCGTCAGGACGCCGAGCACGTACGACTGGTCCTTGGCCCACGCCGCCGAGCGGTGCAGCTCCCGCGAGCCGTCCGGGCCGGTGACGATCGAGGCGTAGTGGCCCGTCGCGACGGCGTCGAACCCGAGGGCCAGTGCCTTCTCGAGCAGGGCCGCGAACTTGATCCGCTCGTTGCAGCGCATGCAGGGGTTCGGCGTGCGGCCAGCCTGGTACTCGGCCACGAAGTCGTCGACGACGTCCTCCTTGAACCGAGCCGAGAAGTCCCACACGTAGTACGGGATGCCGAGGGCCGCGGCGGCACGCTGGGCGTCCATCGAGTCCTCGATCGTGCAGCAGCCGCGGCTGCCGGTGCGCAGGGTGCCGGGCATCCGGCTGAGCGCCAGGTGCACCCCGACGACGTCGTGGCCGGCGTCCACCGCCCGGGCCGCGGCCACCGCCGAATCGACACCACCGCTCATCGCCGCCAGAACACGCATGCGTCCAGGGTAACTCCGACACGGCGTACCGTTGCTCGACGATGACGAGCACCACGAACGACGCCTTCGACCTCCGGGGCGTCCTGCTGTCCGGGTTCCTGCCCGCTGCGCTCTTCGCGATCGGCGAGGGCGCCATCATCCCGATCATCCCGATCGCGGCGGACTCCCTCGGGGCGACCCTGGCGGTCGCCGGGTTCGTCGCCTCGCTGATCCTGGTCGGCGAGCTCATCGGGGACGTCCCCTCGGGTGTCGTCGTGGCGAGGATCGGCGAACGCAACGCCATGATCGGCGCCGCGGTGGTCTCGGTCGTCGGGCTGCTGGTCTGCACCGTCGCTCCGAACCCCCTCGTCCTGGCCGTCGGCGTCTTCCTGGTGGGTCTGTCCACCGCCGTCTTCGCGCTGGCCCGGCACGCGTACATGACGACCGCGATCCCGTTGCGGATCCGGGCCCGGGCCCTGTCGAGCCTCGGCGGCGTCTTCCGCTTCGGCTACTTCGTCGGTCCGTTCCTGGCGGCCGGGGTCATCCACCTCACCGGCACGACCCAGAGCGCGTTCTGGGTGCACGTCGTCTGCTGCCTCGGCGCTGCCGTGGTGCTGCTCGTCATCCGCGACCCCGCGACGGGCGTGCGCGGCCTGCAGCGGCCGGCACGGGCCTCCCGGCCGACGGCGACCGACGCGGCGGCGACGACCGCCGGTACGACGCGACCGGGCGAGCTCGAGGGCGAACAGTTCGTCGAGGAGGAGTCCCACGGTCTCTTCCGGACCATCCGCGCGCACCACCGCGTGCTCGTGCGTCTCGGCAGCGGGGCGGCGCTGATCGGCGCTATGCGCGCCGGACGCCAGGTGATCCTGCCGCTCTGGGCGGTCAGCGTCGGCCTGGACGACTCCACCGCTGCTCTCGTCATCGGCATCGCCGGCGCCGTCGACTTCGCGCTCTTCTACACGAGCGGGCAGATCATGGACCGCTGGGGACGCCTGGCGAGCGCCCTGCCCTGCATGCTCGGCCTGAGCATCTGCTACTTCCTGCTGGCCTGGAGCGACCACCTCGACGCCCGTGTCGGCTGGTTCGTCGCGGTCGCGATGGCGATGTCACTGGCGAACGGCGTCGGCTCCGGGATCCTCATGACGCTCGGCGCGGACCTGGCACCCTCCGACCGGCCGGCGCCGTTCCTCGGGGCGTGGCGGTTCACCGGCGACCTCGGGTCCGCCGCGGCCCCGCTCGTGATCTCCGGCGTCACCGCGCTCGCGACGATCGCCGTCGCGAGCGGCGTGATGGGGGTGCTCGGCCTGGTCGGCGCGGGCATCCTGCTCCGGTACGTGCCGCGGTACCTGCCCCGCACGCTGCGCTGACCGGGGTCCGTCGCGCGGTCGCGCCCCAGCTCAGCCACCCGGCCCGCTGCGTACACTGGGTCGGCCAGCGGGAGTGGTGGAATTGGTAGACACGCAGGATTTAGGTTCCTGTGCTCCGGCGTGAGGGTTCGAGTCCCTCCTTCCGCACCGAGTGTCCCCGAGGACGGTGCTCGAGGCCGCTCCGCACGTCACCCTCCCGACGGACGGCCCGGACACGCCTGCACGGTAGCCTCGGTCCGGCGGGTGCTCCACCCGCCCTCGCCCGCCGACCGGAAGAACCATGCACTCCGTCGCACTCGCCCTGATCCCCTGGCTGGATCCGCAGTACATCCTCGACCACTTCGGGGCGTTCGCCGTGCTCATCGTCTGCGCGATCATCTTCGCCGAGACCGGGCTGCTGGTCGGCTTCATCTTCCCCGGCGACAGCCTGCTCGTCATCACGGGCCTGTTCGCCTTCGACCGCGACGGCCAGATCGGCGGGATCCCGATCTGGGTCGTCGCGCTGATGATCGGCGCAGCGGCGTTCCTCGGCGGCGAGCTCGGCTACTACATCGGCAAGAAGGCCGGTCCGCCGATCTTCGAGCGCAAGGACAGCGGTCTGTTCTCGAAGGCGAACGTCGACCGGACGAACGCGTTCTTCCACAGGTACGGCGCCCTCGCGGTGATCCTCGCGCGCTTCGTCCCCGTCGTCCGGACGTTCGCACCGATCGCGGCCGGTGTCGGCCGGATGAACTACAAGAAGTACTCGCTCTACAACGCGGTCGGAGCGGTCATCTGGGGCGTGGGCGTCACGTTCCTCGGCTACTTCCTCGGGTACATCCCGGCCGTGGCGTACCTCGTGCGCAACTACATCGACGTGATCCTGCTGGCGGCGGTCGTCGTCACCGTGGTCCCCGCCGCGATCACCTACTTCCGGAACGCCCGCAAGGCCAAGCAGCGCGAGCCCGAGCAGCCGTAGCCCGCAGCGCCCGCCCGGCGCGAGCGGGACCCGCACAACACGAACCGGCTCGAACCACGCAATCCCGTGGTTCGAGCCGGTTTCCGTAGTGCGCTGCCGATCGGCGCCAGCACCAGCGCCAGCGCCAGCGCCAGGCGCGCCTACGCCCGCGGCGTCTCGCCGTCGAACCACTCGCGGACGATCGGTGCGATGCCCCGGAAGGCCTTCGACCGGTGGCTCAGCGCGTTCTTCTCCGCCCGGGTCAGCTGCGCCGCCGAGCGGTCCGCGTCGTCCGGCTGGAACACCGGGTCGTAGCCGTGTCCGCCGTCCCCGATCGGCTCGGTGCGGACCTCGCCGTTCCAGACGGCCTCGAACACGTGCTCGACGCCGGAGGGCGTGACGAACGCGGCGGCGCAGACGAACGCCGCGGTGCGCTCGACCACACCGTCCAGGTTCTGCAGCAGCAGCGCGATGTTGTCGGCGTCCACCCGGGTGCCGGCGTACCGGGCGGAGTGGATGCCGGGTGCTCCGTCGAGCGCGTCGACCGCGATGCCGGAGTCGTCCGCCAGGGCCGGCAGTCCGGTGTGGGCGACCGCGGCCCGTGCCTTGATGAGCGCGTTCGCCGCGTAGGTGTCACCGTCCTCGACGGGTTCGGGCCCGTCGTAGGACGAGAGCGTCACGCCGTCGCCCAGGGCCGAACCGAGGATCTCACGCAGTTCGACGACCTTGCCCTGGTTGTGCGTGGCCAGCACGACGGTCCGGGCGGTGCCGTCCGCCGTCGCCGCGGTCATGCCAGCCCCAGTGCCGTGCGCTGCACCGCGGCGAGCGACGCGTTCCCAGCCAGCCCGAGTTCGAGCAACGCGTCCAACTCCTGGCGGTCGAACGGCGCGTGCTCGGCGGTGCCCTGCACCTCGATGAACTTGCCCGACCCGGTCGTGACGATGTTCATGTCGGTGTCGGCGCGCGAGTCCTCTTCGTAGGCCAGGTCGAGCATCGGCACACCCCCGACGATGCCGACGGAGATCGCCTGCACGCTGTCGGTGAGCGGCGTCGCCTTCTTGCCGATGAAGCCACGCTCGCGACCCCACTCGATCGCGTCGACCATCGCCACGTAGGCGCCGGTGATCGACGCGGTGCGGGTGCCGCCGTCGGCCTGCAGCACGTCGCAGTCGAGCACGAGGGTGTTCTCGCCCAGCCCCTTCATGTCGACGACGGCGCGCAGCGAACGGCCGATCAGCCGGGAGATCTCGTGCGTGCGCCCGCCGACCTTGCCCTTGATCGACTCACGCTGCATGCGCTCGTTCGTGGACCGCGGGAGCATCGAGTACTCGGCGGTGACCCAGCCGGTGCCCTTGCCGGCCATCCAGCGTGGAACCCCGTTGGTGAACGAGGCGGTGCAGAGCACCCGGGTGTTGCCGAACGAGATGAGCGCGCTGCCCTCGGCCTGGGTGCTCCAGCCGCGTTCGATGGTGACGGGTCGGTGGTCGGTGGTGGTCCGGCCGTCGATGCGGACGGTGCCGTCGGTGGCGTTCATGGTGTTCCTCTCGGTCCGGCCTGGAGGCTCGGTGCGGGTGGTCCGGTCGTCGTGCGTCCGCCGGGCGGCGGCGTGGGGCATGGTCAGCGCAGGGTGCGCGGTAGCGTGATGGAGCCGGTCTCGAGGTGGCCGACGGTCGCGACCTCGGGGCCGAGGAACCGGCGGGCCAGGCGGACGAACCCGGCCTCGTCGGCACCGGTGGCCTCGAACGAGTACTCCGGCGGTTCGGTGCCGGTGCGTTCCAGACCGTGTTCGACCAGTCGGCGGTAGACGTCGTTCGCGGTTTCCTCGGCGCTCGAGACCAGCGTGACGTCCGGCCCCATGACGTACTGGATCGCGGCGGACATGAGCGGGTAGTGCGTGCAACCGAGGACCAGCGTGTCGACCCCGGCGGCCCGCACGGGTGCGAGGTAGCCCGCGGCGACCTCGCGGAGCCGGGCGGACGAGGTGTCCCCGGCCTCGACGAACTCGACGAAGCGGGGGCACGCGGCGGTGGTGAGGGTCACGTCCGCGGCCACCGCGAAGGCGTCCTCGTAGGCACGGGACGCGATGGTGCCGATGGTGCCGATGACCCCGATGCGGCCGGTGCGGGTCTGCTTGACGGCGGCCCGCGCGGCGGGCTGGATGACCTCGACGACGGGGATGCCGTACGCCTGCTCGTAGCGTTCACGGGCGTCGCGGAGGACGGCGGAACTCGCGGTGTTGCACGCGATGACGAGCGCCTTGACGCCCTGGTCGACGAGGTCGTCCATGACCTCGAGTGCGTAGCGGCGGACGTCGGCGATGGGCTTCGGGCCGTACGGCGAGTGCAGCGTGTCCCCGACGTAGCGGATGCTCTCGCGGGGCAGCTGGTCGATGATCGCCCGGGCCACCGTCAGCCCGCCGACGCCGCTGTCGAAGACTCCGATCGGTGCATCCGTCACGGTGACCAGCGTACCGACGCGCGCCGACCCTGCGGGCGTGCTCCGGGCCTCCAGTCCGACACGGACCGCCGGGGACGCTCTCCTGCCCCGAGCCGTGCGTTCCGGTACCGGTCGTGACTATCGTCGGAGGGGTGACCACCGCGCTCCTGACGGACCAGTACGAACTCACCATGGTCGACGCCGCCTTGAAGGACGGCACCGCCGACCGCCGCTGCGTCTTCGAGGTCTTCGCGAGACGACTGCCGGACGGGCGCCGGTACGGCGTCGCCGCGGGCCTCGGACGCTTCCTCACCCAGCTGACCGAGTTCCGGTTCGGCGACGAGGAGATCGGGTTCCTCCGGGACCGCCGCGTCATCGACGAGGGCACCGCCCGGTGGCTCGCCGACTACCGGTTCAGCGGGCACGTCCGTGCGTACCGCGAGGGCGAGGTCTTCTTCCCGAACTCCCCCGTGCTGCAGATCGAGGGCACCTTCGCCGAGGCCGTGATGCTCGAGACCCTGGCGCTCAGCGTGTTCAACGCCGACTCCGCCATCGCCTCCGCCGCCGCGCGCATGGTGTCCGCCGCCGACCGGCGCCCGCTCGCCGAGATGGGCTCGCGTCGGACCGGTGAGTGGAACGCCGTCGCCGCCGCCCGGGCCGCCTACATCGCGGGCTTCGGTGCGACGAGCAACCTGGAGGCCGGCCGGACCTGGGGCATCCCGACGATGGGCACCGCGGCGCACGCGTTCACGCTCCTGCACGACTCGGAAGAGGCCGCGTTCCGGTCCCAGCTCGACGCGCTCGGCAGCGGTACGACCCTGCTCGTCGACACGTACGACATCGAGGCGGCGGTCGAGACGGCCGTCCGCCTGACCGACGGCAAGCTCGGCGCGGTCCGCATCGACAGCGGTGACCTGCCGTCGGTCGTCGCGTCGGTGCGCGCGCAGCTCGACCGGCTCGGCGCGACCGCGACGAAGATCACGGTGACCAACGACCTGGACGAGTACACGATCGCCGCACTCCGTGCCGCACCGGTCGACTCCTACGGCGTCGGCACGTCGGTCGTCTCCGGGTCGGGGCACCCGGCCGCGGGCATGGTCTTCAAGCTCGTCGCACACCACTCCCCCGCGGGCGAGTGGGTGCCGGTGGCGAAGAAGTCCGCCGACAAGGCGTCGGTCGGCGGACGGAAGGAGGCCGGCCGTCGTCTGCGGAACGGCATCGCGACGGCGGAGGTCGTGCTGACCTCCGGGTCCGTCGGCCCGGACGAGCGGGACCTGCTCGTCCCCGTCGTCACGCACGGCGAGGTCGATCCGGCGTTCCTCGGATCCGCCGGGGTCGAGGCCGCTCGGGCCCACCACAAGCGCGCGAAGGCGGAACTGCCGGCCGATGCCGAGCGGATCGGTCGGGGCGACCCGGCCATCCCGACGCTGCTCGTCTGAGCGGCGTCGGCGGGGGTCACTCGGACTTCATCTTCTCGTAGATCGCCTTGCAGTCCGGGCAGACCGGGAACTTCTCGGGGTCCCGGCCCGGGATCCACTTCTTGCCGCACAGGGCCTTGACGGCCTTGCCGGTCAGGGCAGACTCGAGGATCTTGTCCTTCTTGACGTAGTGCGAGAAGCGCTCGTGGTCGCCGGGCTCGATCGCCTCCTCTTCCAGGAGCTTCTCGAGTTCGCGGTCCATCACATCGAGGCCGCCACCACCGGGTTCCGTCGTGCTCATGTCACCAGGGTACGTCGTCACCGCCGGGTCCGTCGGCCGATCGGTCACGCTGTGGGCGGAGCGGCTGCAGTGCGCGGGCGGACCGGCTGCGGTGGGTCAGTTCCGCTGCGCGGCGGCCAGGAGGTCCGGGCCACGTCGGTCGAACACCGCGCCTCCGACGACGACGCCGAGCACCAGGACGACCACGCCGACGCCGATCCCGACACCGAGGACGAGCGTCAGCGACGGGTCCTCCGCGCCGATGAGCGCGCGCACGCCGAGCCACCCGGCCGGCACCATGCAGAGCACCGTGCCGATGACCATCAGGGTCTGCGCGACGGTCGCCGTCGCCCCCGCGGCCTGCGGCTGGTGGAACGGGTGGTCACCCGGTCGGACGGTCGGGTACGGCAGTGCGACCGAGACGATGCTCGACAGGCCGAGCCCGCCGAGCAACCCGCTGGCCGACACCGCCACGAGCAGCGGGAACGCGGCCATGTCGCCGTACAGCCAGGCGGACACCGCAGCCCCGGCGACCAGCAGTGGCACGCCGACGACGATGAGCGGCACCAGACGGCCGAGGCGGTCGGTCCAGCCCGGAGCGCCGGAGGCGACGTGCAACCACACCGCGGTGTTGTCGTAGGAGACGTCGTTGTGCGGCAGGAACCCGGCGATCAGGGCCATCAGCGGCAGCGGCACGAGGGCCGTCCACGCCCAGGGCACCCCGGCCACTCCGAGCGGCAGCACCACGATCGGCACGAACGCCAGGATCAGGTACGAGCTGCGGTACCGCGGGTCGCGGGTCCAGTACGTCAGCGCCCGGGCCGCGACGGCGCCGAACGGGGTCGAGCCGAGCCGGTCGAACCAGCCCAGCGCGCGGTGTCGGCGCGCACGGAGCGGACGCGGGACCGTGACGAGCACGCGACCGACCAGTGCCCACCAGGCCAGGCCGAGCAGCCCGACGACGACGAGCGCCACGAGCAGCCGGGCGACCGCCGTCCCGACGTGGCCGGTGGCGGCGTCGGCGGGCACGGCCCACGCTGCACCCCACGGCGTCCACCCGGCGATGTCGGCGAGTCGCTGCAGTCCGGGTCCGGCCGGGTCGAGCCGGTCGGTCCGGAGCAGGAGCGAGACGGACGGGACGAGCAGCACGAGTCCGACGAGCACCACGGGCCAGGTGGCCTCGCGGGCGCGGTGGCCGGCGAACGCCAGCGCGCCGAGCGTGCTGCCGACCCGGATGAGCAGGGCCGTGGTGGCGAGCACGAGCACCGCGGCGACGACGGCCAGGAGGGCCGGGCCGGCACCACGGCTCCAGGTGACGACCTGCGCGACGGCGAGCACGGCGACCGCGACGACCGGGACGCCCAGGAGCCCGGCGACACCGAGCCCGACGGCCAGGTCGCGCTGCCCGATCCCGAAGGCGGCGAAACGCCGCGGGTCGAACTGGTCGGCGACACCGACGGCGAACGGCACGAGGGTGCACCCGAGGGCCACCGCCGTGCCGACCAGGACCACGGTCGTCCGGGCGGCGACCGGGTCGCCGGCGCGGAGCCCGCCGAGGACGGTCGCTGCCCAGAGGACGACGACCAGGGCGGCCAGGCTGCCGACGACCACGGCGGCCGAACGACGCGCCCCACCGCGGACCTCGCCCGCGAGCAGGTCGGCCCTCAGCCGGAGAAGCTGTGCAACCATTCCATGCTCTCTGCGACGGGACGACCGCCGGCGAGTTCGACGAACTTGTCCTCGAGGCTCCGACGACCGCGGACCTGCGCCATGGTGCCGGCGGCCAGGACCTTGCCGCCGACGATGATCGCCACGGAGTCGCACGTGCGCTGGACGAGTTCCATCGAGTGACTGGAGAGCACGACGGTGCCGCCGCCCGCGGTGTAGCGCCGCAGGATGTCGGTGATGGTCGTCGCGCTGACCGGGTCGACGGACTCGAACGGTTCGTCGAGCACCAGCACGCGCGGCGAGTGGATGAGCGTGGCGGCGAGGGCGATCTTCTTCGCCATGCCCATCGAGTAGTCCGCGACCGGTCGACCGAGGGCGTCGCCGAGGCCGAACGCCTCGGCCAGGTCCGCACTGCGGCTCCGAGCGGTCTTGCCGTCGAGTCCGCGCAGCGTCGCCGAGTAGAAGAGCATCTGCGCGCCGGTCAGGCGGTCGAACAGGCGGAGCCGGTCCGGCAGGACGCCCATCGCCCGCTTGGCGGCGATCGGGTCGGCCCAGACGTCGTGGTCCAGCACGGTCACGGTGCCGGCGTCCGGGCGCAGGAGGCCCGTGAGGACCGAGAGCGTCGTCGTCTTGCCGGCGCCGTTCGGGCCGACGACCCCGAAGATCGAGCCCTTCCGGATCTCCAGGTCGACGTCGTCCACGGCGAGCGTCTGGCCGTACCGCTTGACGAGGCCGTCGGCGCGGAGCACGACGGGCTGCTGCGGCACGTTCGGCCGACCGGTGGGGCGCTTCGTCGTGGTCGAGCCGGGCGCGCCGCCCGTGCCAGCCGAGCCGCCCGTGCCGCCCCGGGATGCCGACGTGCCGGAACCACCCCGGGCCTCCCGGCCGTCCGGCTCGTCGCCCGTCCGGGCCGCGCCCTGCGGCCGGGTCGCCCGGCCGGAACGCTTGTCCCGCTTCTTCCCCTGGCGAGGCTGTGACGTCGTGCTCGACGGCGACCCGGCGGGCAGGACGCCCGCCCCCGCCGTCGTCTCCGAGCCGGTCCTGTCGTCCGTCATGTCGTCACCCGCGAGCGCGCCGTACGCACCCGTGTCCCCCGTGTCGTCGTGGTCGTCGTCGCCCGTCCCCAGGGCGACGGTCGTGCCGTCGTCGTCCGCGTCGGCCGTCCACGTCGCGTCCGACGTGCTGTAGACGTCGTCGTTTCCCGTTGTTCCTGCCGACACGAGGCCAACCGTACCAACGGTTCCGACCGCTCGCTGAGCCGTGTCCGACCGGGTCACGAATTGAACACGATGCTGCCCGGCCCGTACCCCGGCACCGGGTGGTTCCGTATCATTCACCGAGACACGACGGAGTGTTCACCACTCGGAAACCTGCCCGCAGCGCTCCCGGAGCGGTTGCTGGACCGGGCGTTCGTCGCTCCGGATCACGCGACTCCCGGCCAACTCGAACGCGGTGCGAGCAGTATTCAGGAAAGCCGTATCGAAGTGCCCGTCAGGACACGCTCGACGTGTCCCCAGTGCGGACCGGAACCTCCACCCTCGCGGGCGGACCGGGCGCAGGCGGACACCGGAAGGGACAAGCATGACCACGCAGATCGTCATCCTCGCAGCGGGGATGGGCAGCCGCCTCGGGCGCAGCCTGCCGAAGCCGCTCACCGAGCTCAGCGACGGCCGCACCATCATGCAGCAGCAGTTCGACAACATCCGTGCCGCCTTCGGGTCCAGCGCGCGGGTCACGATCGTCGTCGGCTACAAGTCGGAGTACATCGTCGAGGCCTTCCCCGAGGCGAACTTCGTCTACAACGAGTCCTACGACTCCACGAACACCTCGAAGAGCCTGCTCCGGGCACTCAAGGCGACCGGCAAGAGCGGCGTCCTCTGGATGAACGGCGACGTGGTCTTCGACCCGATGGCCCTCGTCCGTGCCGCCGACATGATCGACGAGGGTCGGTCGTTCGTCAGCGTCAACACCGAGAAGGTCTCCGACGAAGAGGTCAAGTACACGGTCGACGCCGAGGGCTTCATCGCGAAGCTCTCGAAGAAGGTCGTCGGTGGCCTGGGTGAAGCCGTGGGCATCAACTACGTCTCCGCAGCCGACAAGCAGGCGCTGATCCGCCAGCTCGGCCGGGTCGACGACCAGGAGTACTTCGAGGGCGGCATCGAGGCTGCCATCGCCGAGGACGGGCTACGCTGGACGCCGATCGACATCTCCGACCTGTACGCGGTCGAGATCGACTTCGCCGAGGACCTGCAGCGCGCGAACGACCTGTTCGCCTGAGCCCGGTCAGGATCCCCCGGTCCGGCCCACCGGCCCGGGTGGCCCGCCCCTCGGCGCGGTCCCGGCCGGAGGGAACCCATGACTGACGCGCAGACGCAGACCACCGTCGTCGCCGCGACGCCGGTGGCTCAGCGTGGTTCCGGTCGTCGGTACCGCCAGGCCCTCTGGCTGCTGACGGTGCGCGACCTGCGTGTGCGGTACTCGACGTCGGCGCTCGGGTACTTCTGGTCGATCCTCGACCCGCTGGTGATGTCGGCCATCTACTGGTTCGTCTTCACCCAGGTGTTCCACCGCGGCAAGGTGGGCGAGGAGCCGTACATCGTCTTCCTGCTCACCGCGCTGCTGCCCTGGATGTGGTTCACCGGGGCCGTGTCGGACTCGACCCGGGCCTTCATCAAGGAAGCCAAGCTGATCCGCTCGACGACGATCCCGCGGAGCATCTGGGTCGCCCGGATCGACGCGTCGAAGGGCATCGAGTTCCTGCTGAGCATCCCGGTGCTCGCGGTATTCGTCATCGCCACCGGTGCCCACCTGCACTGGCAGGTCGTGCTGTGGCCGCTCGCGATCGTCCTGCAGGTCGCGCTGGTCTACGGTCTCGGGCTCATCGTGGCACCGCTCGTGGTCTTCTTCCGCGACCTCGAACGCGCGGTCAAGCTCGTCCTGCGCTTCCTGTTCTACGCATCCCCGATCATCTACGGCACGCAGGCGTTGCCGGAGGCCCTGCACGACCTCGCGGCGATCAACCCGTTGAGCGGGATCTTCGGCATCTACCGCTCGGCGTTCTTCCCCGGGCAGCTGGACTGGAAGGAGGTGCTCGCGTCGGTCGTCGTCACGGGCATCGTCCTCGTCATCGGGCTCGTGGTGTTCCGTCGGAGCGAGCACCGCGTCCTCAAGGAGCTGTGATGGCCACGACCGAACCCGTGACGACCGCTCGCGCCACCGCGCCGGTGATCTCCGTGACCGACGCCGGGATCCGCTTCAAACGGAACCGCCGTGCCAGCCGGAGCTTCAAGGACCTCTTCGGCCGGGGACAGCGCCGGCGGAAGGCGGACGAGTTCTGGGCGCTCCGGAACGTGTCGTTCGACGTCCGTCCCGGCGAGGCCATCGGCGTCGTCGGACGGAACGGGCAGGGCAAGTCGACGCTCCTCAAGCTCGTCGCCCAGGTGATGCTGCCGGACGAGGGCCGTGTGCACGTCGGGGCCGGTGTCGCGCCGCTGATCGAGATCACCGGTGGGTTCGTCGGCGACCTGACGGTGCGGGACAACGTCTACCTGACCGCGGGGCTGCACGGCATGTCGCGGGCCGAGATCCGCGCTGCCTTCGACGAGATCATCGCGTTCGCCGAGATCGCGGACTTCGTCGACACCCCCTACAAGCACCTGTCGAGCGGCATGAAGGTGCGGATCGCCTTCGCCGTCATCTCCCGGCTGGACGAGCCGGTGATCCTGGTCGACGAGGTCCTGGCCGTGGGCGACAAGAAGTTCCGCGAGAAGTGCTACAAGCGGATCGAGGAGCTCCTGGCGGGCGGCCGGACGCTGTTCTTCGTCTCGCACAACGACAAGGACCTGCGCCGGTTCTGTGACCGGGGCCTGTACCTCGACGGTGGCCGACTGCAGTTCGACGGACCCATCGACGAGGCCCTCGAGCGGTACAACGCGGACCACGGCGTCTGACGCCCACTCCTCCACAACCGAGCACCTCCGCAGCACGCTCCACAGCCCCGGGTCCCCGAGGGCTCCCCGGGGGTCCCGACGTCGGACCCCACCCCTAACGTGCTCCCCATGCACCACCCCACCACCGCCTACCCGGTTCCCTTCTCCATCGACCGATCAGCCGCTCCACGCCGCTACGAACTGGTCAACACCAGTACCGAGACCCTCGACGGGATCTCCCTCACCCACCTCGGCACCGGCTACTCGCCACCGCTCGTCGTCCGACGCCTCGAGCCGGGGCGCGGCCTGTCCCTGGCCGTCTTCGGCGCCGGCGCGGACGAGACCGGTGTCGTCATCGTCCGGTGGCGCCGACCGGACCGCACGGAGTTCCTGTGGCGGATGTCGCTCGCCGGCCCCGGGCTCGCCCCGTGACCGGGTACCCGGCCCGGGGCACCCGAGCACCCGTGCGGCGCCGACACGGGCGACGCCGGCACGGGCGACGCCGCCGCACGCCAGTGGTCAGTCGGCCGATCGGGCGCGCGCGACCTCGTGCCAGCGTGCGACGAGCCGGTCGATCGCGTCGTGGAAACGCGCCGTGGCGACGCCCGGCGTGGTGTCCCCGAAGTACCGCTCCACCCAGTGACGGAGCCGGGCCAGTTCGTCCGCGTCCGTGGCGGCGCGGTCCACTCGCGCCACGACGTCCCCGGCGTCCTCCGCCCGCAGCCAGTTCGCGTCACCCAGGTAGCCGCGCTCGTCGACGTCGGCCTCGGGCGACACCGGTCGGGTGACGATCAGGGGCTTGCCCACGGCCAGGCGGTCGTAGATCATCGCGCTGATGTCGGTGATCGCCACGTCGGCCCCGGCGAGCTGCCAGCCCAGCGTCGGCCCGTCGTCGTACACGTGGCGCGCCGACGGGTCGGCGGCGTTCGCGGCCGTGATGGCGGCGACGATCCGCTGGTGGGCCGCCCGGTAGTCCGCGTCGAGCACACCGCTCCGAGGGTGCGGCCGGTACACCAGCCGGTGTCGTGCCGACGCCAGGACCTGCTCGGCGATCGTCGTGCCGTGGCTGGCGATCGACCCGTAGGCGGCCGCGGGACGGTCGCCCTCCCAGGTCGGTGCGTACAGCACGACGGTGCGGTCGTCCGCCGGGTACGGTGGCTCGCCGGCGAAGTGGTCCGCCTGAGGCCGACCGATCGCGATCGTCCGGGCGTCCAGGTCGTAGTCCCAGAGCGCGTCGGCGAGCCGGTCCCGGGCCGCGTCGCCGGCGATCAGCGCAGCGTCGTAGGCCTTGAACTGGTTCGTCGTCATGTACATCTTGTCGCTCTCGCCGTGGTTGACGAAGACGTGCCACATCCGCCCGTACCGCATCATCTGGAAGTTGCGGGCGTTCTGGTTGACGTAGAGCACCACCTTCGGCGCCTGCTCGGCGACGAAGCGCTCGAGGTCGACCACCTGCCGGGCGTAGACGACGGGGACGGGTGACTCGTCCGCCAACACCAGCATCGCTCCGGGGCTGCGGGACAGGATCGCCACCCCACGGTGCCGGGCCAGTTCGGCGAGCGGGCCGTACCACTGGCGGATCTGGTACATGTTCACCGGGCCGTCGGCGAAGTAGACCGCGATCTCGACGGTCCCCGGTGCCGGCATCGGCATCGAGGGCAACCGACCGGCCAGCTGCGACCGCGTCCGCCGCGACCGCCACAGCCGTTGCGCGAGCCGGATCGCGGTACGGGCGTCCTTGACGATGGCCATGCTGTGCTCCTGGGCGGTGGGTCGGACAGGTCGTTCGGTGCGGTCCGGGACGGACGGGAGGCGCGCCTCCCGTCCGTCCCGACCCTGTCAGACGACGGGTGGGCGGCCGGCCAGCGTCATCCGGCCGATCGTCAGCCAGCCCATCACGTGGACCGGCCCGCAGTCGGTGCGCCACCCCTCGGCGACGCCACCGAACCAGGTCGCGAGCCGCCGCGGCGACCGCCACCAGCGCAGCACCTGGATCGCGGCCCAGCTGCCGACGTACAGGGGCCGGAGCGCGGCGGGCAGGTTGCGCCGCGCCAGCCACACCCGGTTCCGGGCGTTGAGGCGGACGTACTCGCGGTGACGCGCCGGGTCGATCGCCGGGTGGTTCGCGACGAGCTCACCCGCGTACCAGGTGCGTCGTCCGGCGTCCCAGACCCGCCACGCGAGTTCGATGCCCTCGTGCGCGTAGAAGTACTCGGCTCCCCAACCGCCGACCGCCCGCCAGACGTCCATCGGCAGGACGACGGCGCCCTCCCAGACGGAGAACACCGGTGAGCTCTGCTCCGGGTCGCCCTTCCGGATCCGGGGCACCCAGCGTCGGGGGTTCGCCGACCCGGTCGGGTCGACCACCCGTGGCTGCACCAGCCCGAGCGACGGGTCGTGCTCGAACAGCGCGATGGCGTCGCGGAGGAACGTCGGTGACGGGACCGAGGCGTCGTCGTCGAGGAAGAACACGTAGTCACCGTCGACCTCGGCGGCACCGGCGTTCCGGCCAGCGGGGATGCCGAGGTTCTCCGGCAGGGCGAGCGCCCGGACGCCCTCGGGAAGTCCGACCGGCTGCCACCCGTTGCCGACGCAGACCACGTCGAGCTCGACGCCCTGCTGCGCGAGCACGCTCTCGAGGCCCCGGCGCAGGTCCTCGGGTCGGTTGCCCTGTGACAGGCTCACCACGGCGACGCGCGGTCGGTCGCGGTGCGGCACCGCGCCCCGACGGAGCGTGCCGGGCCTCACGCGCGGACCCGCTTCGACGACATGATCGCCAGGAAGTGCCCGGCGGTCGCGAGGACGGCGAGCGGCAGGAGCGCCCCGACCAGGATCCGGTCGGCCAGCGGGTGTCCGATGACGAGCGCCAGCAGGGCGACGACGAACGTGATGATCGTCAGTTCGACCGAGTGGTACAGCCGGTGGAACGGCAGGAAGCGGGCGACGCGGCGGAGCGTCGCGAGCCGGGCGCCCGACGGCGCGGTGACCCCGTCGCGCCGGTCGGCGAGCTTCTCCATGCCGCCGTGCGCACGCGCCACGTGCACCATGTCGTTGAGGGCCTTGTTGAGGACGATGACCAGGCCGAGGGCGCAGCCGATCGTCGTCCACATCCAGTCGGCGCCGTGGATCGGCCACGTCGCCGCCCGGACGCCGAGTGCGATCGGGATGAGCCCCTCGGTCGTGTAGTGCCCGACCTTGTCGAGGAAGATGCCGGCCGGGGAACGGGTCCCGCGCCATCGGGCGACCTCGCCGTCGGAGCAGTCGACGAGCATCTGCAGCTGCCCGAGCACGAGCGCGAGCAGCGCACCCCAGATGCCCGGGATGAGCAGCGCGGCCGCGGTGGACCACCCGACCAGGATCATCAGGCCGGTGACCTGGTTCGCGCTGACCCGGGTGTGCAGCAGCACCGACGTCAGGTACGGCGAGACGTCCCGCAGGTAGAGCGAGGCCGTCCAGTGCTCGGCGTTGGCACGCGCACGGACCTCGTCCGGCTGGGCGACCGCCCGCAGTTCGGCGATCGAGGTCGGGCGGGTGAACCCGCGGGCGTCGCGGGGGTCCGGCTCGCCGCCGTTCCCGAGGTCGTCGTCGGCCATGTCGGTCACCGTCCCGTGTGCGTGGTCAGATCGGAGGTCCGCGTCAGGAACCCGATGATGAAGCCGACACCCCAGCCGACGTGGATGCACGGCAGCACGACGAGCAGCCACGCCCGCGTCGCCGGCACCGATCGCCGCGACACCGCGAGGGCACCGACGACGACGAAGAGCAGGTAGACCGCCGGGATCGCGAACCCGGTCATCGCCCACGCCAGCGGCGAGCCCAGGACCGCCCCGACGACACCGACGAGTCCGGCGACCAGCCCGAGGGCGACGGCCACGACCATCAGCGGCGGGACGAAGTAGCGCAGCCCGTTGCCGGCCGGGAACCGTCGTGCCAGTTCGCCGCGCCAGAGACCGGTGGCCACGAACTGACGCACCAGACGCTTCAGGCTCGGCCGCGGCCGGTAGGTGACGACGAGCTCCGGCGTGAACCAGACCGTGCCGCCCGTGGTCCGGAGGCGCCGGTTGAGCTCCCAGTCCTGCCCGCGCTTGATGCCCTCGTCGAAGAGACCGACCGCGAACAGGCGCTCACGTCGGAACACCCCGAGGTACGCCGTCTCAGCGGGGCCCGCCTGTCCACCGACGTGGTGCGGGGTCCCACCGAGGCCGACGCGGCTGCCGTAGGCGAGGGCCACGGCCTGCTCGAACGGCGTCCGCCCCTCGGCTCGCATGATGCCGCCGACGTTGTCGGCTCCGGACTCCTGCAGGGTCCGGACGGCGATGCGCGTGTAGTCGGGAGGAAGGACACTGTGCGCGTCGACCCGCACCACGATCGGGTGCTCGGAGGCACGGATCGCGACGTTGAGACCGGCGGGCGTCGACCCGACGGGGTTGTCGACCGCCCGGATCCGCGGGTCGGCGGCGCTCATCTCGGCGACGAGTTCGTTCGTGCCGTCGATCGACGGACCCAGGGCAAGGATGACCTCGAACGGCCCGGTGTAGTCCTGGTCGAGCAGGCTGCCCACCGCGGCGCGGACCTCGGTCACCTCGTTGAGGACGGGCATGACGTAGGAGACACCCGGCAGGGCCTGTCCGTCGTGCTGCATGTGATCCTCGGGGTCCGGCGGGCGCGACACGACCCGGTGGGGCCGCCCCGCAGAGCGGACCGAGCCTATCAAGCACCCGCGGCGGGCACCTGGCCGCCCCCTGGACCGAGGCCGCGGAGCCGGTCCCGTCGAGCCGGTCCGGCGGTGCTGCCCGGTCCCGTCCGTGCCCCGGACGGACGGGAGGCCCGCCACCGGACTGGTGGCGGGCCTCCCGTCATGGGATCGGCCGGGTCACTTCGAGCTGTCGTAGGTCCCCAGCTGGACGTCGGCGGTCCGGGTCTCCCCGTTGCGGACGTAGGTGACCTTCGTCGTGGCACCACCGGCGAAGAAGCGGACCTGGGCCGTGAGGTCCGTCGCGTCGGCGATCGTGGCGTCGCCGAGCTTCGTGACGACGTCGCCCTTCTGCAGCCCGGCGTCGGCGGCCGCACCACCGGAGACGACCGACTTGATGAGGGCGCCGACCTGCGAGGCGTTGGCGTCCTCCGTCGCGTCACCGACCGATGCACCGAGCAGGCCGTGCGTGGCCTTGCCGTTGTCGACGATCTCGGACGCGACGCGCTTCACCAGGTTCGACGGGATCGAGAACCCGACGCCGATGCTGCCCGACTGGGCGCTCGACGAGCTCGAGCTGCCGGCGCTGGCGATGGCGACGTTGATGCCGATCAGCCGGCCCTTGTCGTCGAGCAGCGCACCGCCCGAGTTGCCGGGGTTGATCGACGCGTCGGTCTGGATCACCGGCAGGGACACCGTGGTGCTCGCCGAGGAACTGCTGCCGTTGTCGCCGTTGCCCCAGAAGTCGAACGGGCCGTTGCCGTTGTTGCCCTGGCCCTCGTTCGAGTCGCCGCCCGCGTTCGGGTCGCTCGACGTCACCTGGATGCTGCGGTTCAAGGTCGAGACGATGCCGTCCGTGACGGTGTTCGACAGCCCCAGCGGAGCACCGATCGCAACGGCGGTGTCACCGACGTTGAGCTTCGACGAGTCGGCGAAGTCCATCGGGGTGAGGTCCGGCGCGTCGATCTTGATGACCGCGAGGTCCACCGTCGGATCGGTGCCGACGAGCTTGCCCTTGTAGACGCGGCCGTTCGAGGTCGTCACCGAGATGGTGCCGCTCGAGCTGTCGCCGTCGAGCGTCACCACGTGGGTGTTCGTGACGATGTAGCCGTCCTTGTTCAGGATGACGCCGGAACCGGTGCCAGCTTCGCTGCTCGCCGAGACGTTGATCGTGACGACGGAGGGAGTGGCCTTCGCGGCGACCGCGGTCACGACGGTGGCCGAGTCGTAGTCGTTGACGGTCAGGTTCCCGCCGCTCTGCGAGGTGCCGGAGCCACTCGAGGTGGCGTTGCCGTCGGTGGCCGAGTCGGCGGCCCAGACGATGCCGCCGCCGACGAGCCCGCCGACCAGAGCGATCGCCACGGCAGGCAGGAGGAGCCTGTTGCGGCCGGGACGCTCGCGGGTGGTGGTGCCGGTCGACGCCGGAGCGCCGGAGAAGTAGTGGCCGTTCGCACGCTGCTGGTCCGCGGCGTCACCGAACGAGCTCGTCGCGGAGGAGGGCGCCTGGTCGGACGACGGGGTCGGGGCCGCGGCGCCGGAGTACTCGCCGTAGCGTGGGCGGTCCTGGCCGTACTGGCTCTGCTGTCCGTACTGGCCCTGCTGGCCGTACTGGCCGTACTGCGACGTCTGGCCGTACTGACCCTGCTGGCCGTACTGCGACGCGTCGCCGTACTGGCCCTGGCCGTACTGGCCCTGGCCGTACTGCGCGTCCTGGCCGTACTGCGCGTCCTGGCCGTACTGACCCTGCTGCCCGTACTGACCCTGCTGCGAGTACTGGCCGTACTGCCCGTACGTCGCGTCCTGAGCGTCGTAGCCGTTCTGGGCGTCGTGCCCGGCCCGGCCGTACTCGGCGGTCGCCGTGGCGTCGGCGTCCGAGGACGACCCGCCGCCGAAGGTCGGGTACGGGGTCGTGTACTGCTCGGTCGGGTGGTCGGAGGCGACCGTGTGCTCGCCCTCCGCTCCGGGAGTCGTCCCCACCACGTCCGTGTCGTCGGCGTCGCGGTGCCCGTGCTGGCTGCCGTTCGCCTCGTCCGGACCGGTGGTCTCGTCGCGACGGTCGTCGTCGCCGTGCCCGTTGGGCGTGGTGTCGCTCATGCTGGACGTGCTCCTTTCAAGCCCCTGCAGTCTCCACCACCGACCTGGGCGGTCATGATGGCGCACCTGCGAGGTGGCCAAGCCGATCGTATGCGTCCGCTGTGTGCGCGGTCCGCGCAGGAGGCCCGCGGCTCCCGGGCCGGTACGGGGCGGACGCTAGGTTGGTGGCCAGCGTGCGCCGCGCCTCCCGGCCGGTGCCCCGACGTCGAGAGGGGTCGCTCATGCGGCAGACCGGTCCGTGGCTGCGAGCCGCCGAGGGCGCCATGCTCCTGGGAGCCGACGGGGTGCCGGCACCGACCGTCTTCGCCGAGATGAGCGCCCTGGCGGCGGCGACCGGGGCGATCAACCTGGGGCAGGGCTTCCCCGACGAGGACGGTCCGGTCGAGGTGCTGGAGGCCGCGGTTCGCGCGATCCGCACCGGTACGAACCAGTACCCACCGGGCCGTGGCACGCCGGACCTGCGCGCTGCCGTCGCGGAACACCAGGCACGGTGGTACGGCCTGGACGTCGATCCCGACCGGGAGGTCCTGGTCACCGCTGGCGCGACCGAGGCCCTCGCCGCCACCCTGCTCGCCCTGGTCGAGCCCGGCGACGAGGTCATCACCTTCGAGCCGTTCTACGACGCCTACGGTGCCCTCATCCGCCTGGCCGGTGCGACGCACGTCACCGTCCCGCTCCGGGCCCCGGACTTCCTGCCGGACGAGGCGGACCTGCGTGCCGCGTTCTCCGACCGTACCCGCGTCGTCCTCGTGAACACCCCGCACAACCCCACCGGTCGGGTACTGCCGGTCGAGGTCCTCTGCACCGTGGTCGAGCTCGCCGAGCGGTCCGACGCGGTCATCGTCACCGACGAGGTCTACGAGCACCTGACGTTCGCCGGCACGCACGTCCCGCCGGTCACACTCCCCGGGGCACGCGAACGGACCGTGTCGATCTCCAGCGCCGGCAAGACCTTCAACACGACGGGGTGGAAGATCGGCTGGCTCACCGCTCCCCCGGCGCTGGTCCAGGCCATCACGACCGTCAAGCAGTACCTGACGTTCGTCAACGGGGCGCCGTTCCAACCGGCGATCGCCACCGGGCTGCGACTGCCCGACGCGGTGTTCGCCGGCATCGCGGCCGATCTCGGGGCGAAGCAGGAGATCCTGGCCGACGGCCTCGCCGCCGCCGGCTTCGACGTCCTCCGGCCGGACGCCGGCTACTTCGTCATCGCGGACGCGGCACCCCTCGGGTACGACGACGCCCGGGCGCTCTGCCTGGAGCTCCCGGGGATCGCCGGCGTCGTCGGTGTGCCCGTGTCCGCGTTCGTCCGGCCCGACCACGTCGACGGGTACCGGTCCCTCATCCGGTTCGCCTTCTGCAAGCGGCGGTCGGTGCTCGAGGAGGCCGTGGCCCGGCTGGCGGGGCTCCCGGCGGCTGTCTGAGCGCCTCCCGGCGACCCGCCGGGGTCTGTCGCCCGGCTGCGCTGTCGCCCTCAGCCCCGCGCGCGCACGTCGTAGCGGCGGAGTGACAGGGACGGGTTGACGGTCCGCACGCGCTCGGTGACCGCGGTGTCGACGGTCGTGACCAGCAGCCCGGGCTCGGCCCCGAGCGCGGCGACGGCGGTGCCGGTGGGGTCGAGTGCGACCGATCCCCCGACGCCGACGGGCGGCGCCTGCCCGACGCCGAGCACCCACACCGTGTTCTCGATCGCCCGCGCCGTGAGCAGCGTCCGCCAGTGGTGCTCCTTGCCCGGCCCGCGCACCCACTCCGCCGGGACGACCACCACGTCGGCAGCACCGTGCTCTGGCGTCGCCAGGCGGCGCGTGACCTCGGGGAAGCGCAGGTCGTAGCAGGTCTCCAGCCCGACCCGGACGCCGTCGAACGTGAACACCGGCAGCTGCTCCGGGTCGCCGGGCTCGATGTGGTCGGACTCGCGGGAGCCGAAGGCGTCGTAGAGGTGCACCTTCCGGTACGTGCTGACGAGCGAACCGTCCGGAGCGATCGCCACGAGGGTGTTGCGGAAGCGGTCCGCGGTCTCCCCCGCCTCGGCGACGCCGACCACGAGCGCGATCCCGGTGCTGCGCGCGATCCGGCGGAGTCCCGTCACGAACGGACCGTCGAGTGGTTGGGCTGCCGCGACGAACCGGTCGTCGATCTCCGGGGTGAAGTACGACGTGTACTCGGGGGTGACCAGGAGCCGCGCGCCCCGGTCCACCGCGTCGATCGCGGCCGCCCGCACGGTCTCGAGGTTCGCCGCGGGGTCGTCCACGGGGGCGAACTGGGCTGCCGCGATCGTCAGGGTCGTCACGGTGTCAGGGTAACCGCACGTCCGCCCGACAGCCCCGGACGTCGGCCCGTCAGTGCTGAGCGTCGGCCCGTCGGCGCTGGGCGTCGGCCCGTCAGCACCGGACGTCGAGGACGTCGAACGAACGCCGCAGGATCGCGACCACGTCGTCGTCGCCCGTTGCCCAGGTCGTGATCGACACGTCGAAGCACGCGAGCGCCGCCTGCACGATCGTCCGCGCACGCAGGTCGGTGTCCGTCCCGCGGAGACGATCGGCGACCAGTGGTGTGAGCGCCTCGGCCCACGCCTGGTGCTTCTCCAGGTTCCGCGCACGGAGCGACGGTGTGCTCGTCATCACCCGGACGGAACGACGTCCGGTCTCCGGGTCGTCGCCGCCGTGCACGAGCATCGTCGCGAAGGACTCGCCCAGGGCCGTCCAGACGGGCTCCTCGTCCGGCTGGTCCCGGAACGCCGCGGCGAGGGCGTCTCGGTGCCGTGCCGGATCGCCGATGACCGCGTCCTCCTTGGCCGGGAAGTACCGGTGGAAGCTCCGAGCCGAGATCCCTGCCTCGGCCGCCACCTGCTCGACGGTGACCCGGTCGAAGCCGTCCGCGTCGAAGCGGGCGATGGCCACCGCGGCGATGCGCGCCCGGACGGCGTCGCGCGTGATGTCGCGCAGCACGTTCCGCGTCGGCGTCGTCGTCTCGCTCATGGTGCGAGTCTACCGCGATGACAGGATGAGCCGCACTTGACAGTCTCTGCCAGGATCGGCGTAGTCTGCCAACAGACATCCACTCGAGAGGAGAACGACATGCACCAACGCACACTCGGACGACAGGGCCTCGTCGTCAGCGCGATCGGCTACGGCGCGATGGGGACGACCTTCGCGTACGGGCCCGGCGACGACACCGAGTCGATCACCGCGATCCGGCACGCCCACGAACTCGGTGTGACCCACTTCGACACCGCGGAGCTCTACGGGTGGGGAACGGGCGAACGCCTGCTCGGCGCCGCCCTCGCACCGATCCGCGACGAGGTCACCATCGCGACGAAGTTCGGCTTCACGCCCGACACCTTCGCCCCGAACTCGCAGCTCGACCACATCCGGCAGGTCGTCGACGCGAGCCTGCGCAACCTCGGTACCGACTCGATCGACGTGCTCTACCAGCACGTGCACGACCCCCGGGTACCGGTCGAGGACGTCGTCGGCGTCATGCAGGAGTTCGTGCAGGCCGGCAAGGTCCGCTACCTCGGGCTGTCGAACACGGACGCGGAGAACATCCGCCGCGCACACTCGGTGCATCCGATCTCCGTGCTGCAGACGGAGTACTCGGTCTTCGCCCGCGAGTCCGAGGAGCTGTTCCCCGTCGTCGACGAGCTCGGCATCGGCCTCGTCGCGTACTCACCCCTGGCGCGCGGCTTCCTCAGCGGAGCCGTGCAGCCGCGGAGCGCGTACGCGGCGGACGACATCCGACAGTGGCTGGAGTGGTGGGCACCCGAGCACTGGGACGCCAACACCGCGGTCGTCGACGGCCTGACGGAGCTCGCCGACGAGAAGGGCATCTCGCTCTCCCAGCTCGCGCTCGCGTGGATCCTCGCGCAGCGCGACGACATCGTGCCGATCCCGGGGTCGCGCAACCCGCGGCGCGTCGCGGAGAACGTCACCGCCGCCGGGGTGGCCCTGTCCGCGGACGAGCTCGCGCGCATCGACGTCCTCGGACGCGGCGTCCGTGGCGCACGCGCGACGAGCTGAGGAACAGCGCGAGGCCACGACTCGGCCCGGTGACGGACAGGAGGCCCGGTGCCAGCTGGCACCGGGCCTCCCGGACAGCGAACACGGCCAGCCAAGTCTGCGGTGAACGCGAAGAAGCCCCGGTCCGTGAGGACCGGGGCTTCTTGTGTCGCGTTGGTTGCGGGGGCAGGATTTGAACCTACGACCTCTGGGTTATGAGCCCAGCGAGCTACCGAACTGCTCCACCCCGCGGCACATGGAAAACACTACACGGACCCGAGCGGGGTGCCAAATCGAGCACCCCGCTCGGCGTGTTCAGCCCTGCGGGGCGCTGCTGCCCTCCGCGGCGATGGCGGCCTCGATGGCCTCCTGCAGCTGCTTGTCGGCCTCGGCCGCCGCGACCAGGTCGTTGTCGGCGTACGCCTGCTCGCGAGCCCGGAGTGCCTTGTCGGCGTCGGAGAGCGCCTGCTGCACGTCGGGGTCCGTGCTGCCCGCGGACGAACCGCCCGTGGCGCCACCCGTCGCACCGCCGGTGGAGCTGCCACCGGTCGAGCTGCCACCGGTCGACGTGCCCGACCCGGTGTCCGCCGAGTCCGAACCGGAACCGGATGCGGCACCGGAGTCACCCGCGGCCGCCCCGGAGTTGCCGCCGAAGAGCTCGTCGAGTGCCTGGTCGAGGGTGTCCTCGAACGCGATCTTGTCGCCGAAGGCCACCAGGACCTTCTGCAGCAGCGGGTACGAACCACTCGAGGTGGACTGCACGTACACCGGCTGGACGTACAGGAAGCCGCCGCCCACCGGCAGGGTCAGCAGGTTGCCCTGCTTCACCGTGCTGTTCCCGCGCTTCAGGATGTTGAGCTCCTGCGACACGGTCGGGTCCGAGTTGAACAGGTTCTGCACCTGGGACGGTCCGGGGATGCTGTCGGTCTTCGGGATCGTCAGCAGCGTCAGCTTGCCGTAGCCCTTGCCCTTCTTGCCCTTGCCCGCCCCACTGGCGTCCGACCCGACGGCCAGGTAGCCGGTCAGGACGTTCCGGGCGTTCGACGACGAGTTCTGCTTCGGGATGTACGTGCTGTAGAGCGAGTACGCCGTGCCGGAGCCGGGGACCTTCATCGTCAGGTAGTACGGGTCCTGCTGATCCGGGTTCGTCGCGGTGGTCTGCGTCCCGAGCGCGTTCGTCGTGGTCGTGTTCGTCCCCGAGCCGGAGCCGGCCGAGTCGGAGTCACCCGCGCTCGTCGACGTCGAGGTCGGGTCGACCGGGGTCGTCCACGCGTCGTCGCCCGAGTAGAACGAGTTGGCGTTGGTGACGTGGTAGGTGCCGAGGATGCTGCGCTGGACCTTGAAGAGGTCCGTCGGGTAGCGGACGTGCGACAGCAGGTCGGCGCTCATCGAGGAGACCGGCTGCAGCGACGTCGGGAAGATCTTCTGCCAGGTCTTCAGCACCGGATCGGTGGTGTCCCAGGCGTAGAGCGTGACCTTGCCCGTGTACGCGTCGACCGTGGCCTTGACCGAGTTCCGGATGTAGTTCACCTGGTCGGTGCGGAAGCTGCCGGTGTCGGTGCCGTTGATGCTGTCCGTCATGCTCTGGCTCTGCGAGTACGGGTACGCGTTGCTCGTGGTGTACCCGTCGACGACCCACTGGATGCGGTTGTCGACGATCGCCGGATAGGCGTCCTTGTCGAGCTTCAGGTAGGGCGCGACCTTGCCGACGCGCTGCACCGGGTCACGGTCGTAGAGGATCTGCGAGTCCGCGTTCACGGCGTTCGAGAGCAGGATCTGCTCGGACTGGAACTTGGCTGCGTAGACCAGACGGTTGAAGAAGTTGCCGATCGTCGGACCACCGTCGGCCGCGTAGGTCGTGGTGGCGTTGCCGTCGTTGTCGTCCGATCCGGACGGGTAGTCCAGCTCGACGTCCTTGGTGCCCTTCGGCGCCCCGACGATCGAGTACGCGGGCGAGTTCTCACCGAAGTACACGCGCGGCTGGTACTTGCCGAGGTCGCCGCCGGCGGGGATGCCCGACTCGATGAAGACCGGCTTGCCGTCGCTGGCACGCTGGTTGCCGTACGCCGCGACGACGCCGTAGCCGTGGGTGTAGACGAACGTGCGGTTGTACTGCGTCGCCGACGAGCCGAGCCCGTCGAGGTCGATGTCGCGGACGGCCAGGACGGTGTCCTCGGTCTTCCCGTCGACCTGGTAGCGGTCGACGTCCAGCTGGTCCGGGAACTGGTAGTACTGCCGGTACTGCTGCAGCTGGCTGTACGTGTCCGCGACGATCTTCGGGTCGATGATGCGGATGTTCGCGGTGGTCTGGGCGTCCTCCGAGAGCGCACCCGACGTCGCCGTGGTGGTCGCGTCGTAGTCGCGTTCCTTGACACCCGCGACGTCGTAGGCGTCCCTGGTGGCGTCGATGTTCCGTTGGATGAACGCCGACTCGAACGACCGCTCACTCGGTGCGACCTGGAGGCGCTGGACGATCCACGGGTAGATGCCGCCGATGACGATCGCCGCGACCAGGAGCAGGCCCGTGCCGACGATCGAGATGCGCCAGCGGCCGATGACCGCCGTCACGATGAACAGGATCGCCACGATCGCGGCGATGCCGGCCATGATCTCGCGACCCGGGATGGTCGCGTTCACCTCGGTGTACTGCGCACCGGTGATCAGCGAGTTGTCCTTGGTCAACGCGGCGTACTGGTCGAGCCACAGGCTGGCTGCCTGCAGGGCGATGTAGACGCCTGCCGTGACAGCGAGCTGGACACGGGCGGCACGCGAGATCCGGACCTCGCGGCCACCGAAGCGGAGCGCCCCGTACAGGTACGTGGCGGCCAGGGCGGCGAGCCCGGCGATCAGGACGACCGCGGACGAGTACGCCACGACGGCACGCCAGAACGGCAGCTCGAAGACGTAGAAGCCGATGTCGAGACCGAACTGCGGGTCCGTCTTGCCGAAGGGCGTGCGGTTGAAGTACTCCAGCACCATGCTCCAGCGCGGGGCCGTCGCGAGACCGGCGAAGACGCCGAGCACCGCGGGGATGCCGAGCATGACGACGCGGCGCAGCGGTTCGATGACCTGCTGGTAGCGGTCGAGCTGCGAGTTGAGCTTCGCGTAGACCGGACGGAACCGGAAGGCGAGCGTGATGCTCAGCCACACCGGGACCGCCATGCCCAGGAACCCGGCGACGAACATCGCCGTCCCGGCGAGCCACCTGGTGGTCAGGACCCGCTCGAACCCGAGCTGCGTGAACCACGCGTAGTCGGTGTAGAGGCTGGCGAAGATGAAGAAGCCGATCACCAGTGCGGCCAGCACGATGATCGTGACCACGATCGGGACTCGCGGCGAGCGCCGTCCCGCGGTGGTCGAGGGGTTCGTCACTTGTTGTGCTCCAGACGTGTCGGACCGGCGGCGCCGGCAGGCCGAGCCGTCAGTGCTGACGATCCTATTCGCCCCGGCCGACAGTGAACCTGTGCCGCGTCTCAGGAAGTCGCCACGTTCCTCCCGTCCGGCCGGGAGGCCCGTCCCCCGTCCGACCGGGCGCTCAGGTCGTGCAGCGCTCCAGACCGGCGGTGCTGCGGCCGGCGGCGATCGTCTGCAGGTCGGTGACCGCCTGGTCGAGGGTGGAGACGGCGTAGACGTCGAGGCCAGTCGGCACGTGTCCGACGACCTCGTCGCAGTTCGTCTTCGGCGCGAGGAACACGGTGGCGCCGGCCGCTTCGGCACCGTAGAGCTTCTGGCGGATCCCGCCGATGGGCCCGACCTCGCCGTCGGCCGTGATCGTGCCGGTGCCCGCAACGTGTCGGCCGCCGTTGAGCTTGCCCGGCGTGATCTCGTCGATGATCCCGAGCGCGAACATCATGCCGGCTGAGGGGCCGCCGACGTCCTGGAGCCTGATGTCGACGTCGAAGGGGAAGTCGTAGTGCTCGACGACCCCGACGCCGATGAGCGCCGTGCCCTGCTCGGAGCGGGGCGTCAGCGAGAGCTCGCGGGTCGCGCCGTCACGCTCGACCGTGACCGTCGCAGGCGACGAGGTGCCGTGCTCCGCGACGAGCTCGCGCAGCGTCGTCGCGTCGGCGTTGGTGCGGAGGGACTTCCCGTCGAAGGCGGTGACGACGTCCCCGGTCCGGACCACACCCTCGGCAGCGGAGCCGTCCTGGATGCTGCCGACCTCGAGCTCGGTCGGGATCCGGTACCCCTGGTGGATGAGCGCGGCGGCGACGGCGGACTGCTGGGAGTTCGTCATGTCGGCGGCGTCCTGCTTGTTCACCTGGTCGGTCGAGATGCCGGGCGGGTAGATGGCGCTGGCCGGCACGACCGCCTGCGACTTCGTGAACAGTGCGCGGACGACGCTGGTCCACGAGGGCCGCTCGGTCGCGGTGCCCTGCACGCTCACCGTGAGCATGTCGAGCGCGCCGGAGGTCGGGTACGTGCGGTGTCCGTCGACCTGGATGAGTTCGACGTCCTTCGCGTCCTTGCCGGTCCCCTGCCGCTGGGTGCCGATCGTGTTGAACACCGGCCCGGGCATCTCGATGACGTACGGGCTCGGCAGCACGCTCGCGACCAGACCCAGTACGACGGCTCCGGCGACGAAGACCCACCCGACCGTCCGCGATCGCGAACGACGACGGGGAGCGGGGGCGAAGAGGGTCACGCAGGGTCCTTCCGGAGGCTGTTCGCCCACGGCGCAGCCGTCCGGGCGGATGCCCGGGCCGGTCCCAGGTCCGGGCCCGCGGGCAGCGGTTAGCGTAGTCGGCATGCCTGATGAACCGCAGCCGGGGCCGGACGACGACTTCCAGGAGATGCTCCGCAAGCTCCTGTCCGGCGAGGGGCAGATCGACCCGTCGCAGCTCGCCGGTGCCGCCGGCCTGCCGAACGACCCCGCCGCCGTCGCCGAACTGATGAGCCAACTCCAGCGTGCCGCGCAGACCGGGTCGGACGGCATCGACTTCACGGTGACGGCCGACCGCGCCGCCGCCATCGCACGGGAGGGCGCCGAGCCGCTCGACCCCGCGACCGCCCAGGCGTCGGCTCAGGCGTTCCAGGTCGCCGCCCTCTGGCTCGACGAGGTCACCACGGTGGCGGAGCTGACCGCCACGCCGAGCGTCTACACCCGCGAGCAGTGGGCGAAGGCGACGGCCCCGGTGTGGTCGCAGATCGCCGAACCCGTCGCATCGAGCATCGCGACCGCCCTCACCGAGGCCATCGACCAGCGCGCGCCGGAGGAGCTCAAGGCGATGCTCGGCGACGTCTCGAAGGCGATGCGCGGCGTCGGTGGAGCGCTCTTCGCGATCCAGCTCGGCCAGGTGGTCGGACAGCTCGCGAAAGAGGTCGTGTCCGGTGGGGACGTCGGCGTGCCGCTGCTCGACGAACAGGTCGCCGCCCTGGTGCCGCAGAACGTCGCCGAGTTCGCCGACGGGCTCGACGTCCCGGTCGACGAGGTCCGCATCTACCTGGCGGTGCGCGAGCTCGCACACGCCCGGCTGTTCCGCTCGGCCCGCTGGCTCCGCCTGCACATCATCTCGTCGATCACGGAGTACGCGAAGGGCGTCCACATCCCGTTCGACCGGGTCGAGGAATCGCTCTCCGGCATCGACCCGACCGACCAGGAGCAGCTGCGTGACGCGCTGGCCTCCGGAGCGCTCATCCCGCCGCGGACGCCCGAGCAGGACGCCGCACTCGCCCGGCTCGAGACGATGCTCGCCCTGGTCGAGGGCTGGGTCGACACCGTCACCGCTGCCGCCACCGCGCGTCTCCCCCGCGCCGGCGCGATCGCCGAGATGGTCCGGCGCCGCCGTGCCGCGGGTGGTCCCGCAGAGTCGGCGTTCGCCACGCTGGTCGGCCTGGAGCTCCGCCCCCGCCGACTGCGCGAGGCCGCCGCGATGTGGCAGCGCGTGACCGACGAGCTCGGCGCCGACCAGCGCGACGCGCTCTGGGCCGCGTTCGACCTGGTGCCCGGCTCGGACGACATCGACGCGCCGGAGTCGCTCGTCGCCCGGCTGCGGGATCCGTCGCAGTCCGCCGAGGACGACGCGTTCGACCGTGCGCTCGAGGACCTGCTCAACGACGCGACCGACGACCGTCCACACGAGGACGAGGCGGGCGGGATCGACGAGACCGGCGAGGACGGCAGCGCCGGTGGCCCGGCTGACGGCCCGGTCGGCGGCCCGCAGCAGCAGTAGTCGTCCCGGACGGGAGGCGCATCCCGCCTCCCGTCCACACCCGCCGGTACGCCGGGGTTCTCCACAGATCGCGCTGCCCGCCGCCGCCGGAGTCCGTGGTGCGCCAGCGTTGACGACATGGGCATCCGCATCGATCCGTCGCTCGAGTTCGTGTGGCGCGACCCGTGCACCGTGCAGCTCGGGGTCGACCCGCCCCGCGCCGTGGTGCCGGTCCCGACCACGGCCGAGGAACGGTTCCTCTGCGCGCTGCGACGCGAGACCGCCCGTGACGTGATGGCCGGGCTCGCTCGGAGCGTCGGGTGCGCACCGGCCGCCGCCGCACGCGTCCTGGGTGACGCTGCCGCCGCGGTCGTCGACATGCTGCCGGAACCCCTCGCCCGGGTCGAGGTCGCCGGGGCCGGGTCCCTCGCGGACGAACTCGACCGGATGCTCACCGGGGACGGTGTGACCGTCGTCCGGACCCTCACACCGCGGGGCGGGCCGGTGCCCGAGCCGGACCCGCCTCCGGCGCTGGCGGTCCTCGTCGCCGACCACGTCACCGATCCGACGGTCCGTGCAGCCTGGACCCGGCGCTCGGTGCCGCACCTGCCGGTCGTGGTCGGGGACGGTCGGGTGCGCGTCGGGCCGTTCCTGGTGCCGGGAGCCGGCCCGTGCCTCCAGTGCGTGGAGCTCGAGCGCACCGATGCGGACCCCGCGTGGCCGGCGATCGCGGCGCAGGTGTGGGGGCGGCCGGCGGCGGCGCTGTCACCGTGGCGCGCGGCGACCGTCGCGGCGACGGTGACCCGTTCGGTCCTCGACCGACTCCCCCTGGTGGTGCAGCGGCCGGACGCCGAGCAGCTGGTGTTCGACCGGGCCGACCTGTCGGTCACGCGCCGGTGGGTCGCTCCGCATCCGCGGTGTGCGTGCCGATCGTTGCCAGGAACCGACTCGCCACCCGGGGTCCGCCCCGTGACGAGCCCTGCGCCGACCACGTCATGGTCAGGGAACGACGAGCACGGGTGATGCCGACGTAGAACAGACGACGCTCTTCGTCGATGCCGTCGTCGGTGGTGGCGTAGGAGATGGGCAGCAACCCCTCGGCGACGCCGGCGAGCACCACGTGCGGCCACTCCAGGCCCTTCGACGAGTGCAGCGTCGCGAGCGTGACGGCGTCGAGCTCCGGCTCGTGGTGGGTTGCCGCGCGGTCGACCAGGTCGGCGGTGAACTGCTGCATGGTCGTGCCGGCGGGCGCTGCCTCGGCGAGCTGCATGATCGCCTGCAGGGCCTCCCACTGCTCACGAACCGCTCCGGTGCCCTCGGGCGCGGTGCGGGTCCAGCCGCTGATCTGCAGGACGAGCTCCACACGTCGCAGCAGCTCGTCGTCGGTCTGCCGGACCGCCTCGCCGCGCATGTGGTGCACCGCGAGCTTGACCTCCGGCCGGTCGAAGAAGCGTTTGCCGCCCTGCACCCGGTACGGGATCCCGTTGCGGGCGAGCGCCGACTCGATCGCGGCGGACTGTGCGCCGACGCGGAACAGCACCGCACAGTCGCCGTACGCGGCACCGCCGGTCACCAGTTCGGCGATCCGGCGGGCGATGGTCGCGGCCTCGTCACCGTCGTGCACGCAGGGCAGCACGACCGGGTCGGGTCCGGGCGTGGTCTCCTGCGCGACGAGGTCCAGCGCTCCCGGCTGCCCGCGCATCAGGGCGTTCGCGGCGTGCACGACCTCCCGAGTGGACCGGTAGTTCCGCTCGAGCCGGAGGACGGACGCGCGTGGGAACTCCGACCCGAAACCGAGCAGGTAGCGGCTCGACGCTCCCGTGAACGAGTAGATCGTCTGGCTGGCGTCCCCGACGACGCACAGGTCGTCCCGACCGCCGAGCCAGGCCCGGAGCAGGTCGTGCTGCACGGGCGAGACGTCCTGGTACTCGTCCACCACGAAGAACCGGTACTGCTGCCGGACGTAGGACGCCACCCGGGGCTCGGACTCCACCATGCCGAGGGTCAGCAGGAGCACGTCCTCGAAGTCCATCTGTCGGCGGTCGTCCTTGAGCCGCTCGTAGGCGCGCATCAGGTCGACGACCCGCGACGGCGAGGTGTCCCGTGGCATGGTGCGCTCGGGCGCGGCCGCTTCGTACTCGTCGTAGGTGAGCCGCTGCACCTTCCGCCACTCGACCTCGCCGGCCAGGTCCCGCAGCGTCGGGGTGTCGACCCGTAGGCCGATGGTGTCGGCCGCGTGCGCGATCACCCGGCCCTTCGACTCCACGAGTCCGGGGGCGTGGCCGCCGACGGTGTCCGGCCAAAAGTACCCGAGCTGCGACATCGCCGCCGCGTGGAACGTCCGGGCCTGCACGGCTCCGGCGCCCAGGGCACGCAGCCGGGAGCGCAGTTCACCGGCCGCGCGGGTGGTGAAGGTCAGGGCCAGGACGTGGTTCGGCGAGTAGGTGCCGGTCGCGACGCCGTACGCGATCCGGTGGGTGATCGCTCGGGTCTTGCCCGTGCCGGCGCCGGCCAGGACCGCGACCGGCCCGAGGAGCGTCCGGGCGACGGTGCGCTGATCCGCGTCGAGCGCGGCGAGCAGGGCGTCCGGCGACGGGGTCGTCGGGTCGGCGGGACCGGCTGCGAGGGTCACGGCAGGTCGAGCGGCCCGCCGTACCACTCCTCGATGATCACGCGGGCGATGGAGGTCCGGCCGGGCAGCAGGACGGTCTTCCCGGCCTGGTCGCGGATCTCGTCCCGCGAGAACCAGCGGACGTCGATGATCTCCACCCCGTCGGGGCGGGCGGTGGACGGGTCGCCGTCGACCGCCCGGGCACGGAACCCGACCATGAGCGACGCGGGGAACGGCCACGGCTGCGAGCCGAGGTACTCGGGCTCCTCGATGCTGACGCCGGCCTCTTCGAAGACCTCGCGGCGGACGGCGTCCTCGAGGGACTCCCCCGGCTCGACGAACCCGGCGAGCAACGAGTACCGGTTCGCGTCCCAGGCGGCGTTCGAGCCGAGCAGGATCCGGTCCTGCCCGTCGGTGATCCCGACGATGATCGCGGCATCGGTGCGGGGGAAGTGCTGGTGGCCCTCGGGGTCACGGCGGACCCAGCCGCCCACGGTGGACTCGGTCGGCGAACCGGTGCGCGGCGAGAACCCGTGCACGGCGTGCCAGTTCGCCATCGCGACGGCCTCGACCGCCAGACCCTGGTCGCGGGCGGAGAGTTCGGTGCCGAACATGCGGAGGTTCTCCCACACGTCGGTGTCCGGTTCGATCCGGGCGGCCACCGCGTCGTCGACGAGCGCCGCGACGAAGCGGGTGCCCGCCGGGGCGTCCGGGGCATCGCTGACCGCACGACCGAGGTACAGCAGGGTGGCGTCGTCCGGCACCTGGTCGGCGTCGACGAACCGCAGCGTGCCGTCGGCGTTCCGCAGCATCGCGCCGCCGTGGACGGGCAGGAAGCGCGTGGTCGGGTCGGCGCGCAGCACCCGCTCGAGGTCGGGCGTGGAACGGTGCTCTGCGTCGCGGTCGAGCTCGTTGCGGGCGAGCGGCAGCCGGGCGGCGAACTCCACGGTCACACGGATCTCCTGGTGGTCGACACGTCCCGGGTCAGCGTGGCGCGCACCGATCGGATGCGCCGCGGA
This sequence comes from Curtobacterium sp. MCPF17_031, assembly GCF_003234035.1. Classification (NCBI taxonomy): domain Bacteria; kingdom Bacillati; phylum Actinomycetota; class Actinomycetes; order Micrococcales; family Microbacteriaceae; genus Curtobacterium; species Curtobacterium sp. MCPF17_031. Next base: position 132,157 of record NZ_QKSG01000002.1, read on the forward strand.
CCTACCCTGTTGGGCATGGCGGGATCGCAGTTCACTCTAGCCGCGTTGGCGACCACGGCCGTGCCCGGACTGGTCCTGACCGGCACACGCACGCTCGGCTCGGTGGCCGGTGGCGACTACGAGTCGGCCGTCGTCCGTGACGTCGACGGACGGTCCTCGGCGATCCGCCGGCCCCGGAACCAGCGGGCTGAAGCGCGTCAGTCCGCCGACCTCGTCGCGATCCGCGCCCTGAGCGCCGGGATCCGCACGCGCCTCCCGTTCGCCGTCCCGGAGTACCGCGGCCAGGCACCCATCGGGTCGACCCGAGCCATCCTGACCTCCTACGTCGAGGGCGAGCACCCCGCGCTCCGTGACCTGACCGACCGGCCCGAGCTCGCCACCAGCGTCGGCCGGGCGATCGCCGCACTGCACGTCCTGCCGACGAGCTTCGTCACCGACGCCGGCCTACCGTCCCTCACCCCCTTCGAGGTGCTGCGGTCCGCGGTGTCCGTGATGGACCGCGCCGTCGCGACGAAGCTGGTGCCGGACGCGCTCCGGGAACGCTGGGAGGGCGCCGCCCGTGACCAGCAGCTGTGGCAGTTCACGCCCACGGTCGTGCACGGGTCGCTCGGCCTCGACTCGATCCTGGTCCGCGGCGACGACGTCACCGGGGTCCTCGGCTGGGGCGAGCTGCGTCTCGGCGACCCGGCGAAGGACCTGGCGTGGGTGCTCGCCGGACGCCGTGAGGCGTTCGACACCGTCCTCAGCGCCTACACCGCCGGTGGCGGCGGCCGTGACCGGCAGCTCGGGCAGCGTGCTCGCGTGCACCACGAACTCGAGACGGCGCAGTGGCTGCTGCACGGTGTGCAGGTCAAGAGCACCGAGGTCGTCGACGACGCCGTCGCGATGATGCACCGCCTCGCCGAGGCCGTGCACGCCCCGTCCGCCGCGCCGCTGCAGGCGGTGTCGCCGGAGACGATGGAGATCGGCGAGGTCGAGCAGCTGCTCTCGTCCACCGAGCGCCGCCACAGCTGACGCGGCGGGCGCAGGTCCGGCCCGTGGGACGGCCGGGAGGCCCGACCAGCGTCAGCCGATCGCCTCGCGCCAGGCGCGCTCCAGTCCGGCACGGTCGAGCAGCGACGACGGTCGGACCTCGAGGTCGTCGGCGACGAAGTAGAACACCGCGTCGACGTCCTCGATCGGCCGACCGGTGAACTCGGCGTACGCGACGCGGTACAGCGCGAGCTGCAACTGCCGGCGGTCCAGGTCGTCGGCACCGCTCGGGGCCTTGCCGGTCTTCCAGTCGACGACCTCGATGCGGCCGTCGATCTCGTAGACGGCGTCGAGCTTGCAGACGACGCTGTGCCCGAGGAACGGGATGTGGATCTCGCGCTCGACCTCGACCGGGGTCAGCCCCGCCCACCGTGAGCGGGCGAAGGTGTCCTGGAAGTCGGCCAGCCGTCGGGCGTCGTCGTCGCTCACCGCGACGTCGCCAGCGGAGGCCGGACCGCCCGCGGTCGTCTCGTCCGGATCGGCGTCGAGTTCGCCGTCCCACGCGTCGAACCCGCCGTCCCATCCGCCGAGCGCCGCGGGAACCTCGCCCCGGGCCCGCTGCTCGACCCACTGGTGGAACAGGGTGCCGAGGCGCGTCGCGCGGTACGGCTGCTCCGGCATCGGTCGGCGCAGCCGCTCGGCCACCTTCTCCGGTTCCCCGAGGTAGTCCTTGAAGCCCGACGCCGGCACCCGGTGCGGGACGACGACCTGGTGCGCGGCTGACCGGGAGGCCCGGCGTTCCGCCAGCAGCAGCTCGATGTCCGCCGCGTAGCGACCGGCGGCACCGGGGTTCGCGTTCCGGACCCGGTCGGCGGCGGCGAGCACACGGGGCCCGCGGGAGCCGAAGGGCACGTGCGGCCACGTCTGCGACGCGCCCTGGTCCCCGAGCGGGTTCGTCTCGTGCGCGGTGCCGTCCGGGATCCGGTCCGCGTCGAGCACGCCGGCATCGACCAGGTCGTGCAGGTACCGGCTCGGCGCGGTCGGCTTCACGCCCGTCGACCACGACGACCCGCTGACGAGCAGCTCGTGCTTGGCCCGGGTCAGCGCGACGTAGGTGAGCCGGCGTTCCTCGTCCTCGTTGCGCGCCTTGACCTCGTCCTTGAAGGCGTCGATCGCGTCGACCACGTCCTTCTGGGTCTCCTGCCCCCGCCAGCGCAGGCGGGGCAGTTCGTCGGCGTCGCCGCGGAACTCGTACGGCAGCCGACCGAAGCCGAGCCAGCCGGTCGAGCCCTCCTGCGGCCGGGCCGGAAGTCCGCCCTCGACCATGCGGGGCACGGCGACCGCGTCCCACTCGAGCCCCTTCGACCCGTGGATGGTGAGGATCTGGACGGTGCCGCCCTCGGGTTCCTCGGACCGCGGACCCATGTCGTCGCGGCGGGCGGCCGCGTCGATCCAGCCGAGGAAGGCCCCGAGGTCAGCCCGGTCGTCGGTCTGCACGAAGCCGCTGAGCTCGTCGACGAAGGCGTCGAGGTACGCCGAGCCGCCCTGCTCGTGCGCGGTGACCTCGATGTCGAGCCGCATCTCCTGCACGACGAGCGTGACGAAGTCGACCAGGTCGCCGCCGGCACGGGCTCGCAACGAGGACAGCTGCGCCCCGAGGGCCCGCATGCGTTCCCGTCCGGCCGGGCTGATGTCGGCGAGCGCGGAGTGGTCGTCGGGTGCCGTCGTGACGAAGTCCAGGGCGTCGACGACGGACCCGTGCTCCCCCGCCGCGACCGACGCCCGGAACGCCGCCGTGACCTCGTCGTCGAGTCGTCGGTGCGTGTGGTCGCGCCCGAACAGCCAGCGGGCCAAGCCGTGCAACGCGACGATGTCCGCTGCCCCGATCCGCCACCGGGCACCGGCGAGCAGCCGGATGAGGTCGTTGCCCGCGGCCGGGTCGTGCAGCACGCGGAGGCAGGCCACCAGGTCGACGATCTCCGGTCGCTGCAGCAGTCCGCCGGTCCCGAGCACGTGGTACGGCACGGCCCGGGCTCCGAGCGCCGCCGTGAAGGCGGACAGGTCCTTCCGGGCACGGAGCAGCAGCGCCATCGACCCGCCGGGGTTCCGTGCCCGGTGGTCCGCGAACCAGGCGGCCACCGCGTCGGCCTCCTCCGGCAGGGTCTCCGGGAACACCGCGCTGACCGTGCCGCGATCGGCGCCGGGCCGCGGTGCGAGGCGTTCCACCTGGACCTCGGACGCGCTCGAGAGCGGCTCGACGACGGCGTTCGCGGCGGCGAGCACGTCGACGGGGTTCCGCCAGCTGGTCGACAGGGCGTAGGTGACGACCGGTTCGCCCGCCGGGTCCCCGAAGTCGGCCGGGAAGCGCGCGAGGTTCGCCGCACTGGCCCCGCGGAAGCCGTAGATGGACTGGTGCGGGTCCCCGACCGCCATCACCGGGTGGTCGCGGAACAGCCGGGCCAGGAACCGCGTCTGCACGACCGAGGTGTCCTGGTACTCGTCGAGCAGCACGACGGCGAACCGCGAGCGCAGGTCGTCTGCCACCCGCGGGGCAGCGTCGGCGGCCGCGAGTGCCAGGGCGATCTGGTCCGAGAACTCGACGAAGCCGCGGTCGACCTTCTGTCGGCGGAACTCCTCGACCAGGTCCGCGAGCGGTTCGAGGGACCCGACCGCGGCGACGGCGTCGGTGACGGCCTTGTACGGCGTGCCGCGACTCGACCCGGGCAGTTCGAGCAGCCCCCCGAAGTCGATCGAGAAGCGGCGGAGGTCGGCCGGGTCGACGAGGTGCTCGGAGGCGGCCCCGGCGAGCGCGACGACCGCGGCGGTGATGGTGTCGACGTTCCGGTCGAGGCCGGCGAGGCGGTCGTCCCGAGCGCCCACGACGACCCGTCGGGCGAGCTGCCACGCGGAGGGTTCGGTGAGCACCTGGGACTCGCCGTCCCGCCCGACGAGCAGGGCGTTCTCGCGGAAGACGGCGTTCGCGAAGGCGTTGTAGGTGGAGACGGTCGGCGCGAGGAAGGCGTCCCCGGCCTCGATGAGCCCGGCGTCCTCGAGCGCACCGATCCGGTCGTTGATGCGGACGCCGAGCTCCCCGGCGGCCTTCCGGGTGAAGGTCAGCCCGAGCACCTGGTCAGGCTGCACGAACCCGTTCGCGAGCAGCCAGACGACGCGGGAGGCCATCGTCTCGGTCTTCCCGCTGCCGGCACCCGCGACGACGAGGGCCGGGGCGAGCGGCGACTCGATCACGGCGCGCTGCTGCTCGGTCGGCCGGGGCTTGCCGAGGGCGTCGGCGATCTCGTCGGCCCCGTACCGGCGGCGGGCCGGGCGCGCATCCGGTACCGCGCCTCCGGTCGGTGCGGACGCGGGGGCCGCAGCCGGGGACGCTGCGACGGACGCAGCCGTCTCGTCCACCGTGGTCTCGTCGCTCACCAGGTGACCTCCCCCACCACGTGGATCCGGCACTCGGTGCCGGTGCGTGCCCGGTCGCAGTGGTCGTCGACGTTGGCCAGGAACGTCCGTCCCGCCATGCCGCGTGCCACGGTGTGCAGGCGTTCCCGGTAGGCCTCGCGTGACTCCGGGTCGAGGGCCCGCTGCGTCCGCTCGGAGTACGCGTGCACGCCCTTCGGGTTCTGCACGAAGACGAGCCGGGCGTCCGTGGTCTCCGCACCCTCCGGCACCCCCTCGACCGCCCCGTCCGCGACGGCGAGCTGGTAGGCAGCGAGCTGCGGGTGCCCGGGCATGTCGTTCTTCTCACTCGGCATGGACCGTCCGGTCTTCAGGTCGACGATGCTGATCCGGCCGTCGGGGTCGACCTCGATGCGGTCGATGCTCCCGCGGACCCGGGCCGGCCCGGTCACGAGCGCGAACGAGGCCTCGGCCCCGAGCACCCGTCGACCCGCGCTGGCGAAGGTGCGCAGGTAGTCGCTGAGGCCCTCGATCATCCGTCGGGTGCGGGCGCGCTCGCGGTCCGCGACCCACGGCGACTCGAAGACCAGCTCGTCCCAGCGTTCCTCGACCCGGTGCCACAGCGACTCGACGTCCACGTCGGTGGCGTGCTCCATCGCCTCGTGCACGATCGTGCCGATGCCCATCGCCGGGCTCGGCGCACCGCCGCCGAACGTCTGCGCGAACCAGTGCACCGGGCACTCCTCGAAGGTGCCGATCCGGGAGGGCGACACCGCCACCGTCGGCGGGACCGGCTCAGCGGCGTCCCCGTCGACGTCCTCGGGCACGACCGGCTCGGCCTCCAGGTCGACCAGGGGTGCGTCCGTGGACGGTTCGACGATGCCGTACCAGTCGTCGGGGGCCGCGCCGGGAACGTCCTCGGCCGCCAACCCGGCCAGCGCCGAAGCGGCCTCGTGGTCCCCGGTCGCCACGACACGGCGACGCAGCGACCCGGCGAGCCCGCGCAACGACAGCGGGTGCGCCGACGGTTGCCGGTCCGGCGGCACCGGCACCAGCCGCACGAAGGGCGAGGGTGACTCGTCGTCGTTCGCGACCGTGGCGATGACGACCTGCGTCGTCGCGCGGGACACCGCCCGCGCGAACAGGCGGAGTTCGTCGCCGATCACCGCGGCGCGGTCGTCCGTCGGCGAGTGCGGGATCCCCGCCGCCGCCCGCACCAGCCCGTCGGGGTCGAGCAGGCTGCCGCGGACGCGGGTGTTCGGCCAGACGCCGTCCTGGAGGCCCGTCACCACCACGACGTCGCACTCCAGTCCGACGGTGGCCGAGGGGGTCAGCACGCGGACCCGTCCGGCGGTCCGGTCCGGCCCGATGGAGTCCTCCGGCAGGTCCGCACCGAGGAGGTCGTCGACGAACACCCGGGCGGGGGCGTCCGGCGTCCGCTCGACGAAGCGCTTGGCGGCGGTGAACAGCCCGACGACCGCGTCGAGGTGCCGGTCCGCCTCGGCCGCGCCGACCCCGCCGGCGACGGACTGCGACCGCCACACGCCGGCCAGACCGCTGCGTTCCCAGAGGCCCCAGAGGATCTCCTCGATGCTCGCACCCGACTCGGCGTCCTGCCGTGCGGTCACGAAGCTCGTCGCGAGCCGCATCGCACGTCGGGCGAAGGCGGCGTCGATCGTGGCCAGGCGTTCCGGGGCGCCCAGCGCGTCAACGAGCAGTTCGTCGGCCGTGCGGGTCCCGCCACCGGCAAGCTCCTCACGGCGGAGCGCCAGGCGGAGCCGACGGATCGCCAGGGTGTCGAGCCCTCCCAGCGGCCCGGTCGCGAAGGACGTCGCCAGGTCGGCGTCGAGCGGCACGACCCCGAGCGCGACGGCGGCGGCGTCGACCAGCGTCCGGGACGCCGTGTCGTCACGCGGACGGGTCGGCGCGGCGCCGGCCGTGGCGGGGACCTCCGCCACCGAGAGCGCCCGGACCAGTTCGGGGATCGCCGCACCGCTGCGGGTGACGACGACCATCCGGTGCCACGGGACGCCGTCGAGCAGCCGGTGTTCGCGGAGGCGTCTCGCCACCGCGGCCACCATCGCGGAACGGCTGGGTGCTTCGAGGTGCAGGACCGCGTCGAAGCGGCCACGGGCCTCCCGGGCGAGGGCTGCACGCTGGCGACCGGCGGCGGCCGTGCCGATGCGCCCGGTGATGCCGGTGACCAGCGCGCGGACCGGCGCGGCGTGCCGGTGCACGGTGCCGAGCACGATCTCCTGCACGTGCGCGACCCCGAGGCGCGGGCCGAGCCGACCGAGCACGTCGGGCACGCCGCCGCGGAACGCGGAGGCGGCGATGTCCGGGTCACCGAACGCCACCACCTGCACACCGGAGCGGGCCAGGGCACCGAGCAGCGCGATCTCGCCCTCGACGAGTTCCTGCACGTCGTCGACGACCACCAGGCGCAGTGCGGCGACGGCCGGTGGCAGTTCGCCGCGGAGCACGGCTGCCGTGGCGAAGGCGACGAGTTCGGCGGCGTCGAGGCTCGTCGACCGGAACGCCGTGACGGCCGCCCGGTACTCGTCCACGAAGTCGCCAGCGGCGCGCCACTCGGGGTGTCCGGTGTCGTCGCCGAGCTCCCGCATGTCGTCGGGTTCGATGCCGGCGGCGACCGCGCGCATCATGAGGTCGCGGAGCGCGGTCCGGAAACCCGCACGCTCGCGGACCACCTCGGTGATCGGTGCCGGCCAGTCCGGACCCGTGCCGTCGAGTTCGTGGCCGTCCAGGAGGTCCGCGATGATCCGGTCCTGTTCGCCGCCGGTCAGGAGGGTCGGTGCGTCCTGCCCCTGTGCGGCCGCCGCGTGCGCGACCACCTGGAAGGCGAGGGAGTTGACCGTGCGGGCCAGGGCGCCCGGCGTGACCCGGTCCACCGCGGCGGCCAGACGGTCGCGGAGCGCGGTCGCGGCGACGCGCGCCGACGTGAGTGCGAGGACGGTCGCGTGCCCTGCCGGGTCGACCGCACCGGGGCGGGTGTACCGATCGGCCACCAGTCGGGTCAACGTGCTCGTCTTGCCGGTCCCCGGGGCGCCGATGACCGCCGCGTGCACCCCGTCGGGCAGGGTCAGCACGGCCTGCTGCGCCGGGTCGTCGACCAGTGCGCGAGCGACCGAGCCGAGGTCCGGCGCGGGCATCAGGGTGGTCGGTGGCACGGTCGTACGGTACCCACCGCGGCCGACATCGCGGGCCGCCCGCGCCGGGCTGAGGATGCCCTCGTGGGCCCGCGGCGAACGCCTCGTGCGCCCGCGGCGAACGCTCGGGGCCGGCCGGTGGCGCTCGACTAGGGTGAGGTCGTGGACATCAAGATCGGCATCATCAACAGCCCCCGCGAGATCGGTTTCGAGACGGCACAGACCGCCGACGAGATCGAGACCGCCGTGTCGGACGCCCTCGCGGCCAAGGCGACGCACATCTCCCTCAAGGACGACAAGGGCCGCCGTTTCATCGTGCCGGTCGCATCGCTCGCGTACGTCGAGGTGGGCTCGGAAGAGTCCCGCCGCATCGGCTTCTTCGCCTGACGCTCCCCGCATGGAGCTCCTCTTCGCCGTCCTCGGCGGGATCCTCCTGGGGGCGGTCGCCCACGTGGTCGTGCCCTGGCGCACGACCCGTGGGGTGCTGATCGGCCCCGTGGTCGGCGGCATCGTCGCGGCCGTCCTGTGGGAGGTCCTGACCTGGGCCGGTTGGTCGTACGGCGGGACCTGGATCTGGGTCGTCGCCCTGGTGGGTGCCGGCGTCGTCGCGCTCGTCGTCGAGGTCGTGTTCGGCCGTCGCCGCAGCGCAGCCGACGAGGCGCACTACGAGCGGATGGTCAAGCAGGGGGCCTGAGGCTCTCCTGCGTCGACCTGTCGCGGCGCTGGCAGATCGCTGTGTCGACCTGTTGCGGCGCTGGCGGATCGCTGTGGTGGGGCCGGACCGCTGCCACCGCGCCGCTCAGGCCGTCAGGCCGAGCGCGTCCATCCGGCGCGTGTGCGCGGCGATGAGTTCGGTCCAGACCGGCTCGAGCCGCTCCTGGTCCTCCCGAGCATGGGAGGCCAGCGCCGACCGGGCGACCAGCAGCGTGTCTCCCACGAGCCGCCGGCCCCACATCGCCAGACGGGACGCCACCACGGGGTCCTCGTCGATCCGGGCCGTGAGTTCCTCGACCACGGCTGGCTCTTCCCGGGTGTCGAACACCGTGCGCAGGCGCTGCCGGACGTCGATCGGCAGCGAGCGCAGCAGGTTCGCGAACAGGTCGTTGAGGATGCCGGCGGTGACGTACCCCGTGAGCATCGACTCGTACCAGTCCGCACCGCTCGTGCGCTCGAGGAAGCGGTCGATCGCGTCCCGGTGCGGGGCCATCAGATCGGCCGGCTCCTTGCCGCCACGCTCGATCTCGGCCACGATGGCACGGTGCCGCTCGAGAGCGGTCGTCGCGAGCACCCCGGTGACCAGACGGCCCGAGAGCGTCGGCGCACCGGCGCCGGCACGGCCCATGGTCTCGTACAGCGACAGCTGCAGGTAGGCGGCCTGGCCGAGGTAGACGTCCAGCTCCGGGCTGACGTCGTCCAGCTGCAGACGCTCGACGGTCCCGCTGCGCGGGTTCCGCGACGCGAGCCAGGCTGCAGCGAGCTGCCCAGCACGCTTCCGGTTCCACCACGACACCACCCGCCCAGCATACGGGTCGGGTGATCCCCCTCCGGCACGTCGGTAGACTGGCCCGGACTCCTCCCCACGAACAGGGTGAACTTCTTGACTTTCTCAGAACTCCAGATCGAGCAGGACATCGTCGATGCGCTCGCGAGCAAGGGCATCATCGAGCCCTTCCCGATCCAGCAGCAGACGATCCCGCTCGCCCTGACCGGCCAGGACATCATCGGTCAGGCCAAGACCGGCACCGGCAAGACCTTCGGGTTCGGCCTGCCGCTGATCCAGCGCATCGGCGCCGACCCCGCACCGGGTGTGAAGGCGCTCGTCGTCGTCCCGACCCGTGAGCTCGCGGTGCAGGTGAGCGAGGACCTCGAGTCCGCGATGGTCAACCGTCCGACGAAGCTGGTCTCCATCTACGGCGGCAAGGCGTACGAGGGCCAGGTCGAGCAGCTCAAGGCCGGCGCGCAGATCGTCGTCGGCACGCCCGGGCGTCTCATCGACCTGCAGCGGCAGCGCCTGCTCGACCTCTCGCACGTGCAGGAGATCGTCCTCGACGAGGCCGACCGCATGCTCGACCTCGGGTTCCTGTCCGACATCGAGCGCATCTTCCAGGCGGTCCCCGAGGTCCGGCACACGATGCTCTTCTCGGCCACGATGCCGGCACCGATCGTCGCGCTCGCCCGCCGCTTCATGTCGCGTCCGGTGCACATCCGCGCGACGGACCCCGACGAGGGTCTGATGCAGGCGAACATCAAGCACGTCATCTACCGCGCCCACTCCCTGGACAAGGACGAGGTCATCGCCCGCATCCTGCAGGCCGAGGGTCGCGGCAAGACCGTCATCTTCACCCGCACCAAGCGCGCCGCAGCCCGCATCGTCGAGGAGCTGAAGGACCGCGGATTCAACGCCGCCGCGGTCCACGGTGACCTCAACCAGGAGCAGCGCGAGCGCGCGATGGCCGCCTTCAAGGCCGGCAAGCGCGACGTCCTCATCGCGACTGACGTCGCCGCCCGCGGCATCGACGTGGACGACGTCACGCACGTCATCAACCACACGATCCCGGACGACCCGGACACGTACCTGCACCGCGCCGGCCGCACCGGTCGTGCGGGCAAGACCGGCATCGCGGTCACGTTCGTGGACTGGGACGACTTGCACAAGTGGACGCTGATCGACAAGGCACTCGAGTTCGGCATCCCCGAGCCCGTCGAGACCTACTCGTCGTCGCCGCACCTGTTCACCGACCTGGACATCCCGGCCGGCACCAAGGGCCGCCTGCCCGGCACCACGTCGCACGCGGCGACCGCCGGCACCGAGAAGTCGTCCGCCGGCTCGCGATCGGGCTCCGGCTCCGGCTCGCGTTCCGGCAGCGCCGGTGAGTCCCGGTCGCGCAACCGCAGCCGGTCCGCCGGTTCCGAGCAGTCCGGCTCACGTCGCACCTCGGGTGACCGTCCGGCGGCGGAGCGCACTGCTCCCGCCGAGGACGCCACCGCCCAGGCTGCCACGGCGCATGCCGCCACCACCCCGGCCGACGGTGCGCCGTCCTCCCCCGCCGGTGACGAGTCGGGCGACGGCACGCAGAAGCGTCGCCGCCGTCGCCGCCGTCGTGGCGGCAGCGGCTCGTCCGAGGCGACCGCCTCGATCCCGCAGGGTTCCTCGGACGGCGAGTAGCGCCTCCAGACCGATCGGCCCCGTCACCCCGGTGACGGGGCCGTCGTCGTTCCCGGGCCCGCTGGCGGCTCGGCGGCGGTGTGGTGCGCGAAAGCGACAGATCTGCGCCGGATTCCTCGCGCGATCTGTCGCTTTCGCGTCTCCGTCGCGCACCGCGCCGCCGGACGGGAGGCCCGCGGCCGGTCCCGCAGGACCGGGTCAGGCGGGCGCGTCAGAACAGGCGCGAGCCCGGGCCGACGACGGGCGCGCTGCCGGTCGCCTGCTCGACGATCGCGTCGAACGAACGACGTGCCGTGCGGTGCTCGCCGAGGCGGTTGGGTTTGCCCTCGCCGTGGTAGTCGCTCGACCCCGTGACGAAGAGCCCGAACTGCGCGGTCCAGTCCAGGAGCGTCCGCTTGCCGTGCGCCTGGTTCTCGCGGTGGTCGACCTCGAGACCTGCGAGACCCGCGTCGACGAGCTCGCGGAGCATCGGCTCGTCGATCACGATCCCGCGCGAGGACGCCGCCGGGTGTGCGATCACGGGGACACCACCCGCTGCACGGATCAGCTCCACGCCACGCAGCGGGGTCGGGGCCTCGTGCGGCTCGTAGTAGCCGGAGGACGGGTGCAGGATGCCGCGGAACGCCGCGCTCCGGTCGGTCTCGAGGCCGAGTCGGACCAGGGCGTCGGCGATGTGCGGGCGACCGATCGTCGCGCCCTCGCTCGACTCGGCCAGGACGTCGTCCCAGGTGATCGGGTGGTCGCGGCCGATGGCGTCGACCATGCTGCGAGCGCGGGTGAGGCGGCCGTCGCGGATCGCGGTGGTCTCGGCGACCAGGCCCGGGTCCTGCGGGTCGACCAGGTAGCCGAGGACGTGCACGCTGCGCCAGCCGATCCGGGTGCTGAGCTCGAGCCCTGGCACCAGCGTCATCGGGAGCTGCCGGACCGCTTCGGTCGCCTCGTGCCACCCCGCGGTGGTGTCGTGGTCGGTCAGGGCGACGCCGTCGAGGCCGCTGGCCGCCGCAGCCCGGACGAGGTCCGCCGGGCGCTCGGTGCCGTCGGAGACGCTCGAGTGAGCGTGCAGGTCGATGAACGGATCAGGCACGCCGCAATGCTATCCACAGGTCACCAGCCGGTCGGACGCCGTTCACAGAAGCGGGTCGTCCACGAGGGTCCGCCCGACATGAGCGCGGTCACCTCCGGCGTGGAGCACGTGCGGACGCCGGCGCCGGAGCCTGATCGGTGGAGCGGTGGGATGATGGGACGCATGGCCGACTCCACTCCCCGCGCGACGAGCAACCGCTCCACCACTCCCGGCTCGTCCGTCTTCAAGGACCACATCGCGTCGAACTGGGCGGAGCGCGAGCGTCCGCTCCCGGCGCCCCGTGAACAGTCCGCCTTCGCTGCCGAGCGTCGTGCTCGGCTCTCCGAGCTGCACACCGGCCGGACGCTCGTCATCCCTGCCGGGCAGGCGAAGGTCCGGTCGAACGACTGCGACTACCCGTTCCGCCCCCACTCCGCCTTCGCGCACCTGACCGGATGGGGCACGGACACCGTCGTCGGTTCCGTGCTGGTCCTCACGCCGAGCGGCAGCGGACACGACGCCACGCTCTACTTCCGTGCGACCGCCGGCCGCGACTCCGAGGAGTTCTACGCCAACCCCGAGATCGGCGAGTTCTGGGTCGGCCCGCGCCCCTCCCTGCCCGAGGTCGCCGCCGACCTCGGACTGGCGACGGCCGACCTCGGGGAGCTCGACGGCGTCCTCGACGGGCTCGACGCCTCGGTGCTGGTCGTCCGCGACGCAGACACCGACTTCACGCGTGCGCTCGACGAGCGTCTGGGTGCGACGGTCGGCGGCGCCGAGGAGCAGGACGACGCCCCGGCGACGGCGGACGTGCTCTCCCGCGACCTGTCCGAGCTGCGCCTGGTGAAGGACGCGTACGAGGTCAACGAGCTGCGCAAGGCCGTCGACGCCACGCAGCACGGCTTCGACGACGTCATCGCCGACTTCGACGCCGTCCTGGCGCACCCCCGCGGGGAGCGCATCGTCGAGGGCACCTTCAACCGCCGTGCCCGCGCCGACGGCAACACGGTCGGTTACGACACGATCGCGGCTGCCGGCCACCACGCCTGCATCCTGCACTGGACGCGGAACGACGGTGCCGTGCAGCCGGGGGACCTCATCCTCATCGACGCCGGGGTCGAGGTCGACTCGTTCTACACGGCAGACATCACCCGCACGCTGCCGGTCAGCGGCACGTTCTCCCCCGTGCAGCGGATGGTCTACGAGGCCGTCCTGGAGGCTGCCGACGCGGCGTTCGCGATCGTCAAGCCCGGCATCACCTTCCGGGAGGTCCACGCGACCGCCATGCAGGTCATCGCCCGGAAGACGGCCGAGTGGGGCTTCCTGCCGGTCTCCGCCGACGAGTCGCTGCTGCCGGAGAACCAGTTCCACCGCCGCTACATGGTGCACGGCACGAGCCACCACCTCGGTCTCGACGTGCACGACTGTGCCAAGGCCCGGCGTGAGATGTACCTCGACGGCATCGTGCAGCCCGGCATGGTGTTCACGATCGAGCCCGGGCTGTACTTCCAGCAGGACGACCTGACCGTGCCGGAGGAGTTCCGCGGCATCGGTGTCCGCATCGAGGACGACGTCCTGGTGACCGAGGACGGGGCCGAGAACCTCTCGGCGCACATCCCCAGGACCCCCTCGGAAGTGGAGGGGTGGATCGCCCGCACTCCGCGCTAGCCTGGGGCTCGTGAGCGCTGAAGCCCCCTCGAGCACCTTCCTGATCGACGTCGAGCACTTCGACTCGCCCGACGCACAGCGGTTGCGTGCAGCCCAGCGCATCGAGATCGACAGCACGTACGGCGCGGACACCGAGCCCGGCCCGAAACCGACGGCGGACTCGATCGCGGTGTTCTTCGTGGCGCGTGACGGTGACGGCACCCCGGTGGGCTGCGGCGGCCTGCGGATCGTCGACGACGGCATCGCCGAGGTGAAGCGGATGTACGTGCGGACGGAGTCCCGCGGATCCGGTGTCGCGGCCGCCATGCTGCGTCGGCTGGAAGAGGCGGCGCTCGACCTCGGGTCGCCGGCGCTGGTCCTCGAGACCGGCAGCGAGCAGAAGCGGGCGATCGCCTTCTACGAGCGTGAGGGGTTCAGCCGCATCGCAGCCTTCGGCCCCTACGTCGGCGCCGACCGCTCGGTCTGCTACTCGAAGATCCTCTGACCGGCGGGCGCCGACCAGCGGGCGCCGACCAGCGGGCGCCGAGCAGCAGGCACCGAACAGCAGGGGCCGGGCAGCGGGCCCTGCACTCGGCTCGCCCGGCAACGAGGAGGGGCTCCCGGACCATCTGGTCCGGGAGCCCCTCCTCGTCAGCGCGGGTGGTGGTCAGTCACCGCGTTCGTCCTCGCGACGAGCCTGGTCGGTGTCGACCGTCGCACGCTCGCCCGTCTGCTCCTCGGACTCGGGAGCGGCGGTCCGCTCGCCGTAGCGGGGGCCGTCGTTCGTGCCGTGCTGCGCCGAACCCTCGGGGCGCTGTGGCGGGTTCACGCCGCGGTCACCGGAGGCGTCGCGGGCGGCACCGTCGTTGGTGCCGTACCGCGGGCCTCCCGTCGAGTCGCGGCGAGCGTCGTCGGCGGGAGCCCGGCGAGCGGAGTCGTCGTCCGTCCCGTAGCGGGGACCGTCGTTGGTGCCGTAACGGGGACGGCCGTCCGGCGTCGGTGCCGCCTGCTGGCCGGTGCCCGGCTGCTGGTGCGGCGTGGCGTGGCCGCCGTAGGGCGAGCCCTGCTGCCCCTGCTGGCCCTGCTGGCCGTACTCGCCGTACTGCGGAGCACGGCCCTGCGTCGGCACACCCTGGCCGGGACCGCCCTGCGGAGCACCACCCGGCCCGACCCCGGGACGCCACGGCTGCTGGCCGACCTGACCCTGCTGTCCGACCTGACCCTGCTGGCCGTACTGCCCCTGCTGGCCCTGTTGCCCGTACTGCCCCGGCTGTCCGCCTTGCTTCGGGTTCCCAGCACCCGGCTGGTCCCACGCCGTGTGCTGGATCGCGCCGGCCTGCCCGAGGATGCGCTGCGCCTGCCCGGAGAGCTCCGGCTCGACGACGATCTGGTAGTTCGTGGCGAGGACCTGGTGGACGCTCGTGAAGTCGCGCTGTCGCTTCGTGATGGCGAAGGAGACGATGCCGTAGAGCATGCCGAAGCCTGCACCGATGACCGCTGCGGCGGCGAAGAGCCCGCCGGCCGACGGTGAGAAGAGGGTGAGGACGATGCCGAAGAAGAACCCGAGCCAGAGCCCGGAGAGCGCTCCCGCGAGGGCGGCGCGGCCGTAGGTCATCTTGCCGGTGACCCGCTCGACGGTCTTGAGGTCGTTCCCGACGATGGCCAGCTTGGCGACCGGGAAGTCCGCTTCGGCGAGCTTCGCGACCACGCGCTGTGCTTCCGGGTAGCTGTCGTAGGTGCCGAGGACGTCACCGCGGGGCAGCGTGGGGAACGCCTGTGCCGTGCGGCCGCCGAAGGGGCTCTGAGTGCTCACACAGTCATCATCCACCGGGCTCCTTGCGATCGCACGAGAACCACCAGGGAAGGGGCGGCGAGCGCGCCGGGACGAGCGACTACGCTGGACGGGTGAGCGCCTCGAAGGTCTTCGTCGCCCGCTTGGCCGGGTGCTCCGTCTTCGACCCCGCGGGCGATCGGGTGGGTCGGGTCCGGGACGTCCTGGTCGTCTACCGCCGGGTCGACGCCCCGCAGGTCGTCGGGTTGATCGTCGAGGTCCCCGGCAAGCGCCGGATCTTCGTCAGCATCGGCCGGATCACGTCGATCGGCGCCGGGCAGGTCATCACGACGGGCCTGGTCAACATGCGCCGCTTCGAGCAGCGCGGTGGCGAGGTCCGGGTGATCGCGGAGATCCTCGGCCGCAAGGTGCTCATCAAGAAGGAGCAGATCCGCGCGACCATCGAGGACGTCGCGATCGAGGACCACGGGCAGGGCGACTGGTCGATCGCGCAGCTCTTCCTCCGCAAGCCGAAGACCACGCCGTCGCCGTTCGGCAAGGGCCCGACGACGTTCGCCGCCTGGAACGAGGTCACCGAGGACGAGCTGCCGGGTGAGTCGCAGTCGGCCGAACACGTGATCGCCGCCTACTCGGACCTGGTGCCCGCCGACCTGGCCTCGACCCTGCTCGACCTGCCGTCCGAGCGACGCTTCGAGGTCGCCGAGGAACTGCCGGACAACCGTCTGGCCGACGTCCTCGAGGAGATGCCGGACCAGGAGCGGATCGAGATCCTCTCGGCGCTCCGTGACTCCCGTGCCGCCGATGTCCTCGACCAGATGCAGCCCGACGACGCCGCCGACCTGCTGGCGCAGCTGCCGGCGGAGCGCAGCGAAGCCCTCCTCGAGCTCATGGAGCCGGAAGAGGCGCAGGACGTCCGGATGCTGCTCGAGTACGAGCCGGACACCGCGGGTGGTCTGATGACCACCGAGCCGGTGATCCTGTCCGCCGACTCGACCGTCGCCGAGGGCCTCGCCCTGATCCGGCGCCACGAGCTGGCCCCGGTGCTCGGGGCCGCGGTCTGCGTGACGCTGCCGCCGTACGAGCCGCCGACCGGCCGCTTCCTCGGCCTGGTGCACTTCCAGCGGATGCTCCGGTACCCGCCGAACGAGCGCCTCGGCACCCTGATCGACCAGCAGACCGAGCCGGTCAAGGTCGACGCGAGTGCCGCTGAGGTGACCCGCGTGATGGCGACCTACAACCTCCTGTCCGTCCCCGTGGTCGACGACGCCCACCGACTCGTCGGGGTGGTGACCATCGACGACGTCCTCGACCACGTCCTGCCGGACGACTGGCGGAGTCAGGACGAGGCCGACGCCAACCCGGGCGCGGTCTCGCGCCCCCGCTCACTGACACGCAGAGCACCGCTGACCTCGGGAAGGAGGACGACTCGTGGCACGCACGGATGAGAACCGCAGGGAACGACCCGAGGAACGTCTCGACTCCCCGAAAGGCATGCGCACCCGCGTCCTGCCGACCCGACGCCGAGGGCGCGGGGACGCGTTCGGTCGCGCCACCGAGGGCATCGCCCGTGCGATGGGCACGCCCTGGTTCCTCATCGGCCTGACGCTCTTCTGCGTGCTCTGGATGGGGTGGAACACGCTGTCGCCGAAGTCGTGGCAGTTCGACTCGGCGGCGATCGGCTTCACCGCCCTCACCCTCGTGCTCTCACTGCAGGCCTCGTACGCGGCGCCGCTGATCCTGCTCGCGCAGAACCGCCAGGACGACCGAGACCGTGTGCAGTTCGAGCAGGACCGGCAGCGGGCCGAGCGGAACCTGGCAGACACCGAGTACCTCGCCCGCGAGGTCGTGGCACTCCGCCTGGCGATGCGCGACATGGCGTCGAAGGACTTCATCCGCGCCGAGCTGCGGTCACTGCTCGAGGAGCTCGACCGCCGCGACGGCGAGCACGAGGACCTCGACGACCTGGACGACCGAGACCGGGACCGCGCGCGGGGCCAGGGGCACGACCGTGGCCACGACCGTTCGGCGACACGTGGCTGACGTCTCCCGGCCGGAGGACCAGCTCGGCACGGCGGTCCTGGCTGCCCTCGGCCGCGTCATCGACCCCGAGATCCGCCGCCCCGTGACCGAGCTGGACATGATCCGAGGGGTCGACGTGCAGCCGGGAGGCTCGGTGCGCGTCGACCTGCAACTCACGATCGTGGGGTGTCCGGCTGCCGACACCATCGAACGCGACGTGCACGACGCTGCGGCGTCCGTCCCTGGAGTGACGAGCGTCGCGGTCGACGTCGACGTGATGTCGCCGGCGCAGCGGGCCGCCCTGACCGACCGGCTGCGGGCGGGCCGACCGAAGGGCGTCCAGTTCACGCCGGACTCGCTGACGAGGGTGATCGCGGTGACGAGCGGCAAGGGCGGCGTCGGCAAGTCCACGGTGACGGCGAACCTGGCCGTCGCCCTCGCTCGTCGCGGGCAGCGGGTCGGCATCGTCGACGTCGACGTGCACGGCTTCAGCATCCCGGGCCTGATGGGCCTCACCGACGAGCACGGCGTCGCGCCTCGCCCGACCCGCGTGGACAGCATGATCCTGCCGCCGGTCGCCCACGAGGTGAAGGTCGTCTCGATCGGCATGTTCGTCGACGACGTCTCCACCGCGGTGTCCTGGCGCGGGCCGATGCTGCACCGGACGGTCAACCAGTTCCTGTCCGACGTGTGGTTCGGCGACCTCGACGTGCTCCTGCTCGACATGCCGCCCGGCACCGGTGACGTGGCGATCTCCGTCGGCCAGCTGCTGCCGCACGCCGAGGTCCTCGTCGTGACCACGCCACAGGCTGCTGCGGCGGACGTCGCCGAGCGCAGCGGGATCGTCGCCCGGCAGACGGGTCAGCGGGTGATCGGCGTCGTCGAGAACATGGCGGGACTCGTGCAACCCGACGGCAGTGTGCTGCACCTCTTCGGCGAGGGCGGCGGCGACGAGACCGCCCGACGGCTCTCCCGCGGGCAGGACGCCCCCGTGCCGGTACTCGGCCGGGTGCCGCTCTCGGTGCCGCTGCGTGCCGGGGGTGATGCGGGCCTCCCGGTCGTGCTGGGTGACCCGACGGACGCCGCAGCCGTCGCGCTCGACGCGGTGGCCGACCGGCTCACCGCGATGGGGCGCGGCCTCGCCGGACGGAGGCTCGGCCTCTCGCTGTCGTGAGGCGGCCGGGCTGCGTCAGGTCGATTCGGCGTCGTACGGTGCCGCCTCGCCGGCTGCCAGCGGCACGATCGGCGCGGGCGCACGGACCTTCGACGCAGTCACCGTCGCCGCGGCCGCAGCCGCCTCGGCACCGGCGGACGGGGAGTCGAGCAGGGCGTCGCGGATGATCCGACGCGGGTCGTACTGACGCGGGTCCAGCTTCTGCCAGTCCACGTCGTCGAAGTCGGGGCCCATCTCCTCGCGCATCCGGTCCTTCGCGGTGTCCGCAAACCGGCGGACGGCCTTGACGAAGTCGGCGAGCTTCTGGGCGTACACGGGCAACCGCTGCGGCCCGAGCAACAGCACGGCGATGATCCCGATGAGCAGGATCTTGTCGAGCTGGATGTTCACGGGAGCGAGCCTAACGCGTGGAGTCGGCGAGTCACCCGTAGAGTTGACCGACGAGGAGTGTGCGTGTCAGAGAAAGACTCGAACTGGAAGTTCGCGGAGGACATCGTCTCCGAACCCGACGGTGTCGCCCGTGCCCGTGAGCGCTCCCTCGAGCTCGGGGTCGAAGCCGTCTCACCCGCCATCGGCGCGCAGATGAGCGTGATCGCCGCCGCCTCGCGGGCGACGAGCATCATCGAGATCGGCACCGGGCTCGGCGTCTCCGGGCTGTACCTGCTCGCGGGTGCACCCGATGCGACCCTGACGACGATCGACGTCGAGATCGACCACCAGCAGGACGCCCGGGACGCCTTCATCGCCGCCGGCACCGCGCCCGGACGGGTCCGACTGATCCCGGGCCGCGCGGCGCAGGTGCTGCCGCGGATGAACGACGCCTCGTACGACGTCGTGCTCATCGACGCCGACCCGGAACACGTCATCGAGTACGTCGAGCACGGCCTGCGGCTGGCGAAGACCGGTGGCACCGTGCTCGTTCCGCACGCCCTGTGGCGCGGCAAGGTCGCGGACCCCGTCAAGCGGGACCGCGCGACGACCGACTTCCGGCTGCTCCTGACCGAGGTGTCCACCTCCGGTGCGGTCCGCAGCGCCCTGTCCCCCGCGGGCGACGGGCTGCTGCAGATGACGAAGCTCACCGACTGACCGAGGCCGCACGGCGTGCCGCCCGCGGGTTCGCCGAGGTCGCACGGCGTGCTGCCGGATGCCCCACTCCCCCACCTCGAGGACGGTCGCGTCCGGGAACGCGGCGAGCACCGGCGAGTGCGTCGACAGGATCACCTGACCGACACCGTCCTCGACGATGGACTGCAGGAGCGCGATCAGCGACAGGCAGCCCGAGAACGACAGCGCCGACTCCGGTTCGTCGAGCAGCCACAGCCCGGGCCACCGCGCCCGGTCGATGACGAAGTCCAGGAACGACTCGCCGTGGCTGCGCTCGTGGAACCGCGGCTCGGGGCGGCTCGGGTTCGGGTGCTGCTCCAGGTAGGTGAAGAAACCGTGCATGGTCTCGGCACGCAGGAAGAACCCACTGCGCGCTGCCCCGAAGTCGCGAACCAGGCGGATGTGTTCCCACAGGTCGGACTCGGACGGTCGTGTCGAGTGCCCGGACCCGGTCGATCCGCCCTCCGGCGCCATGCCGAACGCCAGTGCGATCGCCTCGACCAGGGTCGACTTCCCGACGCCGTTCTCACCGACCAGCACCGTGACGGGACCGAGTTCGAGCCCCTCGTCGAGCAGCTGCCGGACCGGTGCCAGGGTCGCCGGCCAGTCGTCGCGCGGCATCGGGTCCGGGTCGAGGTACTCCTCGATGCGGCGGACCGGCAGGTTGCGGACGCGGTCCCGGGGCACGTGACCATCATGCCGGGCGGGACCGACAGCCTCCAGGTCGTGTCTCCGCGATCGAGTCTCGGCCGGCGAGTCATCCCCACCGGGTCTCCGCCGATGCCGGACGCACGGAAGGTCCGGGACGTACGCGTCCCGGACCTTCCGTGGTGGTGCGTCGACGAACTAGGCCGAGACGACCTCTGCCAGTGCGTCGTGGAGTTCCTTGGCCTCGGCGTCGTTGACCGAGACCACCAGGCGGCCTCCACCCTCGAGCGGAACCCGCACGATGATGAGTCGACCCTCCTTGACAGCCTCCATCGGCCCGTCGCCGGTCCTCGGCTTCATTGCTGCCATCAGATTGTCCCCTTTCGTGCAGTACGAACAGGGGCCATTATCCCGTAGACAGGCACGACTGCGAAACCGCCCAGGTCGGGGGTGCTCCCTGAGCGCACCCTGAGCGTCACGGCGGCGTCCAGTCGTACCCGTCCACCCACCAGCAGAAGTACAGCCAGGTCCACTGCAGGACGACCGCCAGGACCACCATCGCGACCCGGTAGACCCGCGATCGGGGCAGCGCGACGACCCCGAGCAGCGGAGCGATCGGCAGCAGGATCCGCCACGTGCTGGACTGCGGGAAGAACACCGCCAGCAGGTACACCAGGTACGCGACACCCCAGAGTCGGAGCTCCAGGCCGATGCGCCGAGCGGCTGGCTGGAACACCACGGCGACGAAGCCGGCCAGCACCACGACCAGCAGGATCGTGCCCGCCGGCTGGTGGAACCACCACCCGAAGCCCTGCACCCAGGGGGTGAAGGGCACGAGTTCCCCCCAGCCGATGTACGACGACCGCCAGGCGAGCTCGGTGTCGGTGTACGCGCGGGGCACACCGGTGGCGGCCCAGGCGATCGCGGGCCAAGCCAGACCGACCAGTCCGGACACCACGGCAACGATCGCCGGGGCGACGGCCGTCCGCACCGTCAGCCGCTCGGGCATCCGGAGCCAGGCCGGACGGAGCACACCGACGACCACGAACAGGCCCATCAGGAGGGCGAACGCCAGACCGGTCGGACGGGTGATCCCGAGGAGCAGGACCACGGGCAGCATCGCCCAGTACCGCCGCTGCACCAGGAGCAGCAACGCGACGAGCAGGAGCAGCAGGCCCATCGCCTCGGCGTAGGCGACCTGGAACATCACCGAGACCGGAGCGACGCAGAACAGGACCGTGGCGAAGGTCGCGCGGGCCGGGTCGAGGAAGCGCCCCATCAGACGCCGGAAGACCAGGGCCGCGCCCCAGCCGGCGAGCAGCGACACTCCGACGGCCACGAACTCGAACGATGCGCCGGTGACCGTCATGAGTGCCCGGACCGTGAACGGGTACGCGGGCATGAACGCCCACGCGTTCTCGGTCACGTGCCCGGCGGCGTCGATCGGCAGCGTCGACGGGTAGCCGGACGCGGCGATCACCCGGTACCAGGCGCCGTCCCAGATCGAGGCGAACGACAGGTACGACGGGTGCTGCACCGTGAACGAGTTCGCGGTCTGGATCCGCGCGAAGCCGGACATCAGCGCCGTCGTCAGGACGCGCGAGAGCGTGTAGACGACGGTGATCCGCAGCCACCACGGCAGCAGCCGCCACCGGACGACCACCCACGACCGCCCCGCTCGCGGCGACCGTGCGCGGGGCACGGCCGACGAGGCGGTGGTCACGCCGTCAGCCACCGCCGCAGCCCGTCCTCGACGGCCGTGATCTGGGCGACGGGGACCTGTTCGTCGTCGTGGTGCGCGAAGACCGGCTCGCCGGGGCCGTAGTTCACGGCCGGGACGCCGAGCGCGGAGAACCGGGCGACGTCGGTCCAGCCGTACTTCGGCCGCGGCGCCGGACCGCCGACGGCCGCGACGAACTGCTGCGCCAGCGGGGCGTCGAGGCCGGGGCGGGCGCCGGCTGCCAGGTCCACGATCGTGACGTCGTAGCCGTCGAAGAGCTCACGGATGTGCGCGACGGCCTCTTCCGCCGAGCGCGACGGCGCGAAGCGGTAGTTCACGTGCACCATCGCCTCGTCGGGGATCACGTTGCCGGCGATGCCGCCCGAGATGCCCACGGCGTTCAGACCCTCGCGGTACTCGAGCCCGTCCACCGTCACCGTGCGGGGCTCGTACGCGGCGAGGGTGGCCAGGATCGGGGCGGTCTTGTGGATCGCGTTGTCGCCGATCCAGCTGCGCGCACTGTGGGAGCGCTTGCCGGACGTGCGGACCTCGGCGCGCAGGTTGCCGTTGCAGCCACCCTCGATCTGCGCCCCCGACGGCTCCCCCAGGATCGCGAAGTCGCCGGCGAGCAGTTCGGGCCGCGTGCGGGCCAGACGACCGAGGCCGTTCAGCGCGTCGCTGACCTCTTCGTGGTCGTAGAAGACCCACGTCACGTCGACGTTCGGCGCGACGAGGTCGACCGCGAGCTTGAGCTGCACCGCGCAGCCGGCCTTCATGTCGACCGTCCCGCGCCCCCAGAGGATCTCGGTGCCGTCGTCGGCGGTGCGGAACTCCGTCGGCAGGTTGTCGTTGAGCGGCACGGTGTCGATGTGCCCGGCGATCACCACGCGACGTGCGCGACCGAGCTGCGTGCGGGCGACGACGGCGTCCCCGTCGCGGACCACGTCGAGGTGCTCGAGCGGGGCCAGGGCGGCTTCGATCGCGTCGGCGAGGGCACCTTCGTTGCCGGACACCGATTCGATGTCGCAGATCGCGCGGGTGATGTCGATGGACGAGGCGGAGAGGTCGAGCGGCTGCGGCATGCGGGCAGCCTACCGATCGTTCCCCGCAGGTCGGCAGTTCTCCACAGGAGTCCGGGTGGACGGTCTCCGGAGGTGGCTGCTCGCTACCCTCGGAGGGTGACCGAGACGACCCCGCAGCCCGACACCTCCGACAACTCCCGCGCCTCGCACGCGTGGGGCCACGGCCTCGCGACGATCGCCTCTGACGGCACCGTGCTCGACACCTGGTTCCCGACGACGCACCTCGGCCGGGTGCCCACCGACGCGACCGTCCCCGACGAGCTCGTCGCGGCCGCCGGTGACGACCCGCGCCGTGACGTCCGGATCGAGACCGTCACCGTCGAGATCGCCATCGACGACGCGCCCGCGAGCACCCCGGACGCCTACCTCCGCCTGCACCTGCTCAGCCACCTGCACGTGCGGCCGAACGAGATCTCCCTCGACGGCGTCTTCGGCCACCTGCCGATCGTCGCGTGGACGAACGCCGGCCCGGTGCTCCCCGAGACGCTCGCCCGGCTGCGGCCGACCCTGCAGCGCGCCGGGATCGCCGTGCACGCGATCGACAAGTTCCCGCGGCTGGTCGACTACGTCGTGCCGGACCGCGTCCGCATCGGCGACGCCAACCGGGTCCGACTCGGCGCCCACCTGGCACCGGGCACCACCGTCATGCACGAGGGCTTCGTCAACTTCAACGCCGGCACCCTCGGCGAGGCGATGATCGAGGGACGTGTCTCGCAGGGCGTCGTCGTCGGCGAGGGCACCGACATCGGCGGCGGCGCGTCGATCATGGGCACGCTCTCCGGCGGTGGCACCCACCGCGTGCGGCTCGGAGCACGTGCCCTGCTCGGCGCGAACGCCGGGCTCGGGATCTCGCTCGGTGACGACTCCGTGGTCGAGTCCGGACTCTACGTCACCGCCGGCACGAAGGTCGTCCTGGTCGGCGCCGCACCGAACCCGGACGGCACACCCCGCACCGTGAAGGCCGTCGAGCTCTCGGACGCGCCGAACGTCCTGTTCCGCCGCAACTCCCTGACCGGGGCGGTCGAGGCGCTGCAGCGGAAGGGCGAGGGGATCCAGCTGAACACCGCGCTGCACGCCTGACACGCGCGTACCGGCGCGACCAGCCAGGAGGCCCGTCACCCGTCCGTCGGACGGGTGACGGGCCTCCACTGCGTCGCAGGGAGTTGCAGGTCACCGCGGAGACGGGACCGGGACCGGGCCCGGGCTCGGGCTCCGCTCGCTCTGGTCCTCGGCTCCGGTCCGCCGCCCAGTCCGGTCGGGTCCGGTCCGGTCGGCTCCGCCGCCCAGTCCGGTCCGCGCCGGTCCGCCGCCCCGGCGGCCACGCACGCGATCAGCCCGACGAACGGCTGAGCGGGCGGAACACCAGGCTGCGGCGACGGACGTCCACGGAGATCCGCCCGCTCGCAACCGAGGCGCCGGGGGCCGGTGCCGGTCCACGAGCACCGCACCGGGCCTCCAGGCCGTCGCACCACCCACCTGCTGGACCCGCACGTCCGACGAGCGGGCGGAACACCAGGCTGCGGCGACGGACGTCCGCGGAGTTCCGCCCGCTCGCGACCGGGGCACCGGGGGCCGGTGCCGGTCCACGAGCACCGCACCGGGCCTCCACGCCGTCGCCCGACCCACCCGCTGGACCCGCACGTCCGACGAGCGGGCGGAAGACCAGGTGCTCTCGCGGAACAACCGCGCGTTTGCGCCCGCTCGCGCTCGCCCGAGCGGTCGAGCCCGCTCGGGCGCGGCGAAGAGCACTCCGGGGCGGCCGAGCTCGACGGGCCGAGCTCTGTTCGGGCGCGAACGGGCGGAAGGCCAGGGTGGGCCGCCGCGTGACCGCACCGTTCCGCCCGCTCGGCGGCGGCGGCGGCGGGAGGACGGGACACGGACGGCGCGATCCACCCGGGCACGGCGCGGACACGCGCGTCGCCCGCGACACGCGGGACCCGCACGACGCGAGCGACCCGCCCGACCCGCTGGACCCGAAAGACCCGAACGCGGACGTGTGCGGACGTGTGCGGACATGCTTGGAGGCCCGGCGCCGGTCCACGAGACCGGCTCCGGGCCTCCAGGCGGTCACGCCCACCCCTCCGGAGGCGAGCGGACCGACGGGCGCGTCAGCGCTGCGGCACGTGCCGCTCCGGGTACCCCACGTACAGCTGCTGCGGGCGCCCGATCTTGTTCAGCGGGTCGTTGTTCAGTTCGCGCCACTGCGCGATCCAGCCGGGCAGCCGACCGATGGCGAACAGCACCGTGAACATCCGCGGCGGGAAGCCCATCGCCTTGTAGATGATGCCGGTGTAGAAGTCGACGTTCGGGTAGAGCTTGCGGCTGACGAAGTACTCGTCCTCGAGTGCGATCTGCTCGAGTTCCTTCGCGATGTCGAGCAGGTCGTCCTGCACGCCGAGTGCCTCGAGGACCTCGTCCGCGGACTCCTTGACGAGCTTCGCTCGGGGATCGTAGTTCTTGTAGACGCGGTGTCCGAAGCCCATGAGCTTCACCCCGCGCTCCTTGTTCTTCACCCGCTCGACGAAGCGCGTCACGGGCTCGCCGGAGTCCTTGATCTGCTGGAGCATCTCGAGGACGGCTTCGTTCGCGCCGCCGTGCAGCGGACCGTAGAGGGCGTTGATGCCGGCCGAGATCGACGCGAACATGTTCGCCTTGGTCGAGCCGACCAGCCGGACGGTCGAGGTGGAGGCGTTCTGCTCGTGGTCCTCGTGCAGGATGAGCAGTCGGTCGAGGGCCTTCGAGAGCACCGGGTTCGGCTCGTACGGCTCGGCCATCGTGCCGAAGTTCAGCCGCAGGAAGTTGTCGACGAAGGACAGGCTGTTGTCCGGGTAGAGGAACGCCTGACCGATCGCCTTCTTGTGCGCGTACGCGGCGATGACCGGGAGCTTGGCGAGGAGCCGGACGGTCTGCAGTTCGACCTTCTCGGGATCGTCGACGTCCATGTCGTCCTCGTAGTACGTCGACAGGGCGCTGACCGCACTGGACAGCACGGACATCGGGTGCGCCGAGTGCGGCAGCGCGTCGAACAGGCGCCGGAGGTCCTCGTGCAACAGGGTGTGGCGGCGGATCCGGCTGTCGAACGCCTCGAGCTCACTCGGGGTCGGCAGCTCGCCGTAGATGAGGAGCCAGGCGACCTCGAGGAACGTGCAGTTCGCTGCGACCTCGGCGATCGGGTAGCCGCGGTAGCGGAGGATCCCCTGGTCGCCGTCGATGTAGGTGATCGCGCTCTTGGTGGCCCCGGTGTTCACGAAGCCGTAGTCGAGCGTGTTCAGCCCGGTCTGCTTCTTGAGCGACGAGATGTCGATCGTGGAGGCGCCGTCGACGCTCTGCAGGATCGGGAACTCCGCCGTTCCCCCCGGGAACGTCAACGTGGCCGTCTCGGTCGCCTGTTCGGCACCGGGGCTCACGGGGACGGGCGTCGTGGGCGGTGTGGCCGTCTTCTGAGCGTCGTTGGCAGTGTCAGTCACGCTGGACAGCCTAATCGCGGCGACTGTCGCTCGGGTACATGCAGCGGCTCCGGAGTTGGTGTGGAACCACTGTTGCGCGGACGCGTCGCGGGTGGGCGGGTGTTCGTCCGGGAGGCCCGTCAGCCGTTCGCGACCCGGCCCGCGCTGGCGAGACGCTGGGCTGCGGCGGCGATCCGGTCGTCGGTCGCGGTCAGCGCGACGCGCACGTGTCGGGCGCCGGCCGCCCCGTAGAACGTGCCCGGGGCGACGAGGATGCCGTGCTCGGCGAGCCACGCGACGGTGTCGAGCGCGGGCTCGTCTCGGGTCGCCCAGAGGTACAGTCCGGCGCCGCTGGCGTCGATGCGGAAGCCGGCACGTTCGAATGCCGTCCGGAGCACGTTCCGCCGGTTGCGGTACCGGGTCTTCTGCTGTTGGACGTGCGTCTGGTCCTCGAGCGCGACGATCATCGCCTGCTGGACCGGCAGCGGCGGCATCATGCCGGTGTGCTTGCGGATCGCCAGGACGTCCGCGAGCAGGACCGGGTCGCCGGCGACGAAGGCTGCGCGGTAGCCGGCGAGGTTCGACTGCTTCGACAGCGAGTAGACGCTGAGGACACCGTCGAAGGAGTCCCCCACCACACGCGGGTCCAGGATCGTCGGCGTCGGCGTGGTGTCGTACGGCGCGTCCCAGCCGAGTTCGGCGTAGCACTCGTCACCGACGATGACGGCACCGAGTTCGCGGGCCCGGTCGACGGCGGCGCGGAGCTGCTCGATCGAGAGCACCCGCCCGTCCGGGTTGCCCGGGGAGTTCAGCCAGACGAGCTTCGTGCTGGACGGCCAGGTGGCGGGATCGTCGGCGGCCAGGGCGTCGGCGCGTACGAGGGCTGCGCCGAGCTCGTAGGTCGGGTACGCCGCTTCCGGGAACACGACCGTGTCACCGGGGCCGAGGCCCAGCCAGAGCGCCAGTCCCGCGATGAACTCCTTCGACCCGATGGTCGGCAGGACGTGGTCGGCGGTCAGCTGGACGCCCTGCCGCCGGCCGTACCAGGCGGCGATGGCCTCGCGGAGGGCCGGGGTGCCGGCGACTTGCGGGTAGGCGTGCGCATCGGTGGCGTCGGCCAGCGCGCGACGGACGACGTCAGGCGTGGGGTCGACCGGCGAACCGACACTGAGGTCGACGATCCCGCCGTCGTACGCCGTGGCACGCTGCTTGTACACCGCGAGCTGGTCCCAGGGGAAGTCGGGCAGGTCGAGCGGCACGGGTCAGGCCCGCGGCTGCGCCATGACGACCGGGTGGTCAGCGTGGATGACGCCGACCTTGGCCGCACCGCCGGGCGAACCGATCTCGGAGAAGAACTCGACGTTGGCCTTGTAGTAGTCGGCCCACTGCTCGGGGAGGTCGTCCTCGTAGTAGATGGCCTCGACCGGGCAGACCGGCTCGCAGGCACCGCAGTCGACGCACTCGTCCGGGTGGATGTACAGCGACCGGTCGCCCTCGTAGATGCAGTCCACGGGGCATTCGTCGATGCACGCGCGGTCCTTGACGTCGACACAGGGCTGGGCGATCACGTAGGTCACGAGCGAGTGCTCCCTTCCGGGGGTTGAGCGACTGCCAGCCTACTCGTGCGGGGCTGCGACCACGGACCGCTCGCCGTCCGTCGGTCGCTGCCCGTCCTTCGGTCGCTGCCCGTCCGTCGGCCGCTGCCCGTCCGTCGGTCCCTGCGCACGGAGCCCGGTCAGGTCGGGCCAGGCGAGCACGAGCATGGCGACGACCGCCGGCCCGAACGTCCAGAAGTAGCCCGCGGGGTTCGCCAGGACCAGCGGGGAGGTCGCTCCGGCCACGGCGACGAGCACCTGGGTGGCCAGGATGATCCCGATGCCGGCCGCAGCGACGAGCAGTCGCGATCGGTACAGCAGGCGGACGCCGACGACGATGCCGATCACGATGAGGGTGGTCAGGACCATGCCGATCGGCGCAGTGCTCCACGAGCCGATCTCGACGGTCTGCTGGTGCGTGATCGTGCCGAGGGCACCGACGAGGACGCCGACCACGGCGGCCACGACGACCGCGGTGGCCTTCCCCTGACCGGACATCTCGGCGTAGGTCTGCGGGGCGACGGGGACCGGGGGCGCGTCGTGGCGGAAGGCCTCGAGCGCCGGCACCTGGTGCCGGACGCCGTGCGGCATGACGTACGACAGCGACGAGGGGTCCTGCGGGTCGGCGGGGTCGACCGCGACCTGGCTGCGGTACTGCTCGAGTGCTGCCCGGACCCGGCCGCGCACCGGGCGCACGTCGACGGTGAGGTCCGCCAGCCCGGAGTCGGCGTCCACGATCATCGAGAACGGGACCTCCTCGGCCCTCGCCGCGTAGCGGGCGGCGGCGTGGATGCGGAGGTGGTCCGGGTGCCCGTAGCCGCCGTCGTCGCCGTAGCTGACCACCGCGTCGGCGCCGGTCGAGCGGATGGCGGCGCGGACGTCGTCGACGACCTCGCCCAGGTCCGCGCGGGTCAGCGAGTCCTCCGGAGCGTCACCGGCCGAGGTGGCGCGGCCGTCCGGACCCCACTGCATGCCCGAGTCCGTGTACCGCCGTGCCGGGAGGTCCGTGGGCCGGGCTCCTGGACCGCCGAGCCAGAGGTGCGCGGGGCCGCCCAGTGCTGCCAGCGCGGCGGCGATCTCGGTCTCACGGTGCGCGGCGACCCGGAGGCCGTCGCCGGCCATCGGGGCGAGCTCGCTCGTGAGCATCTCGCCGCGCTCCCCGCGGGTCGCCGTCAGGACGGTCACGTGGGCGCCGAGTTCGAGCAGCGTCGCGATGGTGCCGCCGGACGCGAGCGTCTCGTCGTCGGGGTGCGCGTGGACGAAGAGGACGCGCTCAGGGCGTGTGACCGTGGACATCGCCTGCAAGCGTACGGGACGCCGTCGGGCCGCCGGGTGTCAGCGGGGTGTGACGATGTAGGTCGCGGTGGCCCCGCCGCCGCTGTCGGTCGAGAACGTCACGACGACGCGGTGGTCGTCGCTCCGGAACAGACCGAAGGCACTCGAGGAGTCGGCCCGCTCGGCCGACTTCGTGAAGCCGGCGTCCGCCAGCTGCTGCGCTGCCCGGGCGAAGTCGTCGACCGAGGACGCGCGGACCTGCACGACCCACCCGGAGTCGGCGGGTCCCGCGCCACCGCCCAGCACGGTGCCGTCGACGAGCGGGACGGCCGAGGACGGGAAGCCCGCGGGCACCTGGCCGTCGCTCGTCACCCTCGTGCCCTTGAGGGCGGTGTCGAGCGCGCCGTCGATGCCGCCCGCGACCTTCGCCATGCCCTGCTGGATCGCGGCACCGTCGATGCCGTGCACGGTCCGGGACACGCTCGACGCCATCGAGGAACCGAGGTCCGTGGCCTGCGTCAGGCTCTCGGCCGAGCAGCCGCTCAGTCCGGCGAGGGCGACGCCGGCAGCGACGGCGGCGGTGAGGGAGGTGCGGATCGGGTGACGCATGCCGGTACCGTAACCGCCCCGATGCCGGACTGGTCGAGCATCGGCTGGGAGATCACCCGCACTGGGGGCACGCGCGCCAGGCACGCGCGCCAGGCACGCGCGCCAGGCACGTACGCCGGGCGAGCACGCCGGACGAGCGCACCGGGACAGGCGCGCTCGTCAGCCGAGCGACGCGCGGGCCGCGGCGACGAGGGCGTCGACCCCGACGGGGATCGCGGAGTCGGCCTGCGGCGCGTAGAACGGCGAGTGGTTGCTCGGGACGTCCTCGCCGCGACGGAACAGTTCCGGGTCGGAGATGCCCGTGAACCAGTACACGATCGGTGCTCCGGCGGCGGTGGCGAGCTGTCCGACGTCCTCCGACGCCATCGCCAGGCCGGACTCCACGTCGACCGCGTGCGGCACGACGGCACGCACGGCCTCGAGGACGACCGCGGCCTGCTCGGCGTCGTTCACCAGGACGTCGGCACCCGGTGCGCGCTCGATCGTCGGGGCAGCCAGACCCCCGGCATCGCTCTCGGCCCGGACGATCCGCTCGATCGAGGCGACGATCCGCGCCCGGGTCTCCTCGTTGCGCGCCCGTGTGGAGATCTCGATGACCGCGGTGTCCGGGATGATGTTCGGTCGGGTCCCGGCGTGGAAGGAGCCCACCGTGACGACGCCGGCGTCGCTCGGCCCGACCTCGCGCGAGACGACCGTCTGCAGCCGGACCACCGCCGAGGCCGCCGTGACGATCGGGTCGAGAGACGCCTGTGGAGCGGAGCCGTGGGCGCCACGACCATTGAACGTCACGGTGAAGCGGTCGCTCGACGCCATCACGGCACCGGACCCCACGGCGACCACGCCGACCGGGGCCGGGGCCGAGTGCTGCCCGAGGACCACGGCGGGCGTCGGGAAGCGCTCCACGAGGCCGTCGTCGATCATCGCGCGGGCACCGGAGATGACCTCTTCCGCCGGCTGGAACACCGCGACGACGGTGCCGCTCCAGTCCGCGGTGGTCCCGACCAGACGCTCGAGTGCACCGAGCAGCCACGTCACGTGGATGTCGTGACCGCAGGCATGCATGGTCGGCCCCTCGTTGCCGTCCTCGTCCGTCGCGCGGTCGGTGCTGGCGTAGGGCAGACCGGTGCGCTCCTGCACGGGCAACCCGTCCATGTCGGCCCGGAGCCAGACGACCGGACCGTCACCGTTCTCGAGGACCCCGACCACACCCGTCCCGCCGACGCCCGTGGTGACCGTGATGCCGCCGATCTCGGTCAGCCGGTCGACGACGACGCCCGCGGTGCGGTGCTCCTGGAAGCCGAGCTCCGGGTGGGCGTGCAGGTCCTGGTAGATCGAGAGCAGGTCGAGAGTCACCGGTCCACCGTATCTCCCGACGCCGACGGCCCGGCCACCTGCGAGCGGTGACCGGGCCGTGGGAGGGAGGACGGGCCTCCCGGGTGGTTCTGCTTACGCGTCCTGGCGCTTGAGGCGCGCGTAGGACCGCTGGCGAGCCGAAGCGTCCAGCTCGACCTTGCGGATGCGGACCGCGTCCGGGGTGACCTCGACGCACTCGTCCTCGCGGGCGAACTCGAGGCATTCCTCGAGCGACAGCTGCCGGGACGGCGTCATCGACTCGAAGGTGTCGGCGTTGGCCGACCGCATGTTGGTGAGCTTCTTCTCCTTGGTGATGTTCACGTCCATGTCGTCGGCGCGCGAGTTCTCACCGATGACCATGCCCTCGTAGACCTCTTCGGTCGGGTTGACGAAGAACGACATCCGTTCCTGGAGGTTCGTGATGGCGAACGGGGTGACCACACCGGAGCGGTCGGAGACGATCGAGCCGTTGATGCGGGTCTGGATCGCGCCGGCCCACTCGTCGTAGCCGTGGAAGATCGCGTTGGCGATGCCGGTGCCGCGGGTCTCCGTGAGGAAGGACGTGCGGAAGCCGATGAGGCCACGCGACGGCACGATGAACTCCATGCGGATCCAGCCGGTGCCGTGGTTCACCATGTTCTCCATGCGTCCCTTGCGGGCTGCCATGAGCTGGGTGATGGCGCCGAGGTGCTCCTCCGGCGTGTCGATCGTCATGTGCTCGTACGGCTCCTGCAGCTTGCCGTTCTCGTCACGCCTGGTGACGACCTGCGGCTTGCCGACGGTGAGCTCGAAGCCCTCACGACGCATCTGCTCGACCAGGATGGCGAGCGCGAGCTCACCACGGCCCTGGACTTCCCAGGCGTCCGGGCGGCCGATGTCGACGACCTTGAGCGAGACGTTGCCGACGAGTTCGCGGTCCAGGCGCTCCTTGACCATGCGGGCCGTGAGCTTGTGGCCCCTGACCTTGCCGACGAGCGGCGAGGTGTTGGTGCCGATCGTCATCGAGATCGCCGGGGCGTCGACCGTGATGGTCGGCAGCGGACGGACGTCCTCGGGGTCGGACAGGGTCTCACCGATGGTGATCGTGTCGAACCCGGCGACGGCGACGATGTCACCGGGGCCTGCGGACTCGGCCGGGAACCGGCTGAGCGCCTTGGTGATGAGGAGCTCGGTGATGCGGGCGTTGACGACGGTGCCGTCGTGCTTGACCCACGCGACCGTCTGGCCCTTCTTCATCTCGCCGTGGAAGATGCGCAGGAGCGCGAGGCGACCGAGGAACGGCGACGCGTCGAGGTTCGTGACGTGCGCCTGCAGCGGGTGCTCGTCGTCGTACGTCGGGGCCGGGACGTGCTGGAGGATCGCTTCGAAGAGCGGCTCGAGGTCGTCGTTGTCGGGCAGCGTGCCGTCTTCGGGCTTGTTGCGCGACGCGGCACCGTTGCGGCCGGAGGCGTAGACCACCGGCACGTCGAGGATCGCGTCGAGGTCGAGGTCGTCGACCTCATCCGACATGTCGGAGGCGAGACCGAGGAGCAGGTCCTGGCTCTCCGAGACGACCTCGTCGATGCGCGAGTCCGGACGGTCCGTCTTGTTGACGAGCAGGATCACCGGGAGCTTGGCGGCGAGCGCCTTGCGGAGCACGAAGCGCGTCTGGGGCAGCGGGCCCTCGGACGCGTCGACGAGCAGGACGACACCGTCGACCATGGAGAGGCCGCGCTCGACCTCACCACCGAAGTCGGCGTGGCCCGGGGTGTCGATCACGTTGATCGTGATGCGGCCGCCGGGGTTGAACTCCTCTGCGTGCTTCCCGTTGTAGAGCACCGAGGTGTTCTTCGCGAGGATGGTGATGCCCTTCTCGCGCTCGAGGTCGTTCGAGTCCATCATGCGGTCTTCGCCCTCGAAGTGGGCGTCGAACGAGTTGGTCTGCGTCAGCATCGCGTCGACGAGGGTGGTCTTGCCGTGGTCGACGTGTGCCACGATGGCGACGTTGCGCAGGTCGGACCGAGTGGCGAGCGCCATACAGGACATCCTTTTGTGTTCGGAAGATGATCGGGCGAGTGCCCGGGGTTCGGGCCGGTCCCGAAGGGTTCTCAGGCTCGTCCCGAAGGGATTCGGGACCGGCCCGAGGGTGCGGGACGGTGCCCGACGGATTTCGGGACCATGCCCGACTCGCCAGTCTACCGGTAGTTGGCAAGCAGAGGGAGTACAGCGTATGAGCCGTCGGCGAACGTGGACCGAGATCACCGTCGTCCTCATGCTCTCACTGGGTTCCAGCGCGCTCTACTCGGTGCTGCAGATCATCGACGACCTGTCCCAGACGACGCCGCTCGGGCAGCAGTCGACGGCACTGAACACCTCGACGACGACCGTGCAGTACGTGGACCTCGCGCGCCAACTCCTGGGGATCGCGGTCGACCTGGCGCCCGTGGCACTGGTCTGCATGCTGCTGTGGAGCAGCTCGCGTCCGCACCTCGGTCGGCTCGGCATCGACCGCTTCCGGGTCCGCCCTGACCTCGGCGGTGCGGCCCTGATCGCACTCTGCATCGGGGTCCCGGGCCTCGCGCTGTACTTCACGGGCCGTGCCCTCGGGATCACCGTCGCCGTCGACCCGGCCGCCCTCGGGTCGTACTGGTGGACGATCCCGGTGCTCCTGCTGTCGGCCGTTCGATCAGGCCTGCAGGAAGAGGTGATCGTCATCGGCTACCTGTACGCACGCCTCGGCGATCTCGGGTGGGGGCGGTGGCAGGTCATCCTGTCCACCGCGGTCCTCCGCGGGAGCTACCACCTGTACCAGGGCTTCGGCGCGTTCATCGGCAACGCGGTGATGGGCATCGTCTTCGGCTGGATCTACACGCGGTGGGGACGGCTGCTCCCCCTCGTGATCACACACGTGCTCCTCGACGCCACCGTGTTCGTCGGCTACCCGTTCGTCGCACGGGCCTTCCCGGGGCTCTTCTCGTGACGCGACGTCGCTTCCTCGGTCGTCCTCGACGGGACTGTTCTCCACAGGAATGCGCTCGCTTGTCGCGCTGACCTCCTGAAATGCTACGTTCCACACATTGCACCGAGCGATGTGGGGAGCGATGGGGATCGAGTTCGACGACGTGGCCGCGTCACGGCTGCTCACCTGCCTGACGGACGCGGCGCTGGGCCTCCGGGCGAGCGGTGCCGGCCGGCGTGCCAGCGCCGAGACGGCACTGCACGACTTCCACGGTGCATACGCGCGCCTGTTCGAGGCGGCCCGGACGATCGAGTCGGAGGACCGGGTCCGGTTGACGAGGGCGCTCGAGGACCTCGCCGTCCAGCTGCACGTCGTCAACCGTCAGGCGGACGAGGAGCGCCGGCGACAGGAGGCTCGTGCCGCGTGGCAGGAGCGCGAACGGGAACGGGACCGGGCCCTCCTCACCGTCGGAGCCCCGCTGCGGCCGACACTGGACTGGTCCAGCTGTCTCTGGGACCCGGAGCCGGCGGACACCCCGGTCCGTCCGACACCGCTGACGGCGTCGTTCCGTGCGCGGACCCGGCCGCGGAGCAGCGGCGGCGGGAGTGGCGCGGGTGGTCCGAGCGGTACGGGCGGCCGGAGCGGTGCCGACCCGCGGCGCATCCGCGAGTTCAGCGACTCGGCTCATGTGCAGGACGCGGCCACCGAACAGGACCTGACACGGGTCCGGAACGCGTGGGCGGGCTTCATCAGTCGGTGCAGTTGGGTCCCGGTCGACGAGGCCACCCTGGTCGTCGGGTTCGGGGACTACCTGGCCGAGAACGCCGAGGACGCAGCATGGGCGGCACGCATCGCAGACGCGTTCGCCGCCGCGGGTGGTCGCGTGTCCCTGGCGAACGGGACCCTCGACGTCGCCGGCACGTCGACCATGCCCGCGGCACTCCGACGAGCACTGGACCCGTCGGCGACGCCGGCCGAGGTCGCAGCGGCCTGGCGGGGACTCGGGCTGTCGGAACACGACCTCCGCGCGCTCCCCCTGGCGACGAAGCTGCAGATCGCGAACCTCGACGGTGTCCCGGCTGCGGCGCGGGACATCGCCTCGCGCGCGGTCCTGACCGCCGCGCTGGCGAACCCGGAGCGGGTGTACCGGATGCTCGGGCTGCCGTACGCCTACGGGGCGGTGGGGATGGACGAGTTCCGTCGACAGGTGGCGGCGTTGTGGAAGGGGGTACGGCGGGCGGATCGACTGGCGCAGGGACTCGACGCACCGTCCGCGGCCGTGGCGCAACTCGTCGGGTTCGGAGCGTCGGACGGGGCACTCGTCGCTGCGGTGTCACTCGGGGACCTCGACACGGCGTCGAACGTCACGGTGAACGTACCGGGCGCAACGACCACGCTCGACAGCGCGGATGAGAAGGTCCGCGCCGCCAACGGCGTGGTACGCCGAGCGATGCGACTCACCCCCTCGTCGACCTTCGCCTTCGTCTCCTGGTTCGGTTACCGGGCACCGGCGGCCATCGAGGTGCCTTCCCAGCAGCGTGCGGTCGCGGGCGGGGCCGAGCTCACGTCCTTCCTCGATGGTGTCCGCGACAGCCGGAACGGCAACGGCCCTCGCCGTCTGACGGTGCTCGGACACTCCTACGGGTCTGCGGTCGCTGTCGAAGCGACCGCGCAGACGCGGTACCGGATCGATGCCGTCGTCACGTACGGGTCCGTGGGGCTCACCGACGACACGAAGCCCGAGCACCTCAACGTCGGCGAGGTCTTCGCCACGGAGGGTGAGCAGGACCACACGGCCCGCCTCGGGAGGATCGGTCGGACCGACCCGCGTGCACTGCCCAGCGTGCACGTCTTCTCGGCGGAGGCAGGGCCGGAAACGAACGCGGTCACTGGTCACGACATGTACCCGCC
Source organism: Curtobacterium sp. MCPF17_031 (assembly GCF_003234035.1). NCBI lineage: Bacteria > Bacillati > Actinomycetota > Actinomycetes > Micrococcales > Microbacteriaceae > Curtobacterium > Curtobacterium sp. MCPF17_031. The sequence goes on from NZ_QKSG01000002.1 coordinate 168,243, forward strand.
GCGGGGCGTGGGGTACCTGTCACCGGGAGCCACATCACAGCGGCACATCGCCGAGATCATCGCAACGGGGAGGCCGGAATGAAGACGTCGACCAGGACAGTCGGCACGATCGGTGCCGTCCTCCTGACAGTCGGGCTGACTGTCGGGTGCACGTCCGGAGAGGGGACCGTGGACGAAGACGCAGGAGCACGCACGCAGCAGGAGGTCGCCACGCTCTCCTTGCGTGAGGAGTTCGACCGCTACCGCGAGCAGTACCGGAAGATGCAGGAGGTGCTCGCCGATGCGCAGCGACAGCTGTACGAGGGAGCGTGGCGATGGAACGGCGGGGACGACATCCCGCAGATCGGCGGCGACGGGGCGCGCCCGCTGGCCGGCGCGGACACGCACAACACCTACGCCCTGACCTCGAGTCGCTCGTACGACCCTGAAGGCGCCGAGGGGGCCAGGTCTGACCTCGACCCCATGATCGACTACTTCACCGCGAACAGTTGGAGCTTCCACGTCGAACGGGTCGGTCGTACCTACTACCTCGACGGCTTCACCGATGACGGCTGGCGTATCGAGTACCTCGTTCAACAGAGCGGTCATTACTCGCTCACGGTCTACAGCGACCTGTTCTGGACGAACGACGCTGACGCCCTGTCCGAAGCTGTGGGCGGCCGCGCCGGAGGACGTCACCCCGCCTACTCCAGACCCGGCGAGTACCCCGATCCGCCGACATGGGACTCCCCGATCATCAGCCCTCCGAAGATCTGACGATGCGAGACCGGATTCGACTCGGGGTGATCGCCTCCACCGTTCTCGGGCTACTGGGCGGTTGCGCGTCGGGCGGAACAGAGATGCCGAAGGACGCCGCCGGACTCACCCAGGAACAGGTCCGAGAGCTGACACTCCACCAGGAGTACGACCGCTACCGCGACCACTACGAACACATGCAACGGCTGCTCGAGGGAGCGCAGCTCGCCGTCCACGATGGCGAATGGGAATGGGTCGCCGGCGACGGAATCCCTGGGATCGGAGGCGACGGGGTCGCTCCCCTGCCCGGAGCAGACACCAAGAACAGCTACTTCCTCACTTCTGGCCGCATCTGGATGCCACCTGGCGCCACCGGTGCGCAGCGCGACCTCGACCCCATGATCGAGTACTTCGAACACCAGGGGTGGGCGATCGACCAACGCGCGATCTCCGACAGCTACGAAGTCTGGGCCAACACAGGCGACGGATGGCAGATCAACTACAGCCTCCGCACCAACGGGCGGTACTCCCTCGACGTCTACAGCGAACTGTTCTGGACCAACGACGCGCTCGACCTGTCGACGGCTGTGTACGGCAGGTCTGCGCTGCAGTGGCCGGACGACTCCGTCCCGGGCGAACACCCCGTCCCGCCATCATGGGAGTCGCCCATCATCAACCAGCCCGAGATCTGACGATGCGCCACCGATCGGGGCTCGTAGCCGTCGCTCTGACCGTGCTCGGGTTGGCCGGTTGCGCGGCGAGGGGGCCAGAAATGCCGAAGGACGCCGCCGGACTCACCCAGGAACAGGTCCACGCGATGACACTCCATGAGGAGTTCGATCGGTACCGCGACCGCTACGACCACATGCAGCGATTGCTCGAGGGAGCGCAGCTCGCTGTCCACGGCGGCGAGTGGCACTGGAACGGCGGAGACGACATCCCCCAGATCGGCGGCGACGGCATGGCACCGTTGCCCGGTGCGGACACGCACAACACCTACGCACTGACCTCGAGTCGCTCGTACGACCCCGAAGGCGCAGAGGGAGCCAAGTCAGATCTCAACCCGATGCTCGACTACTTCACCGCGAACGACTGGAGCTCCCACGTCGAACGGGTCGGGCCTACCTACTACCTCGACGGTTTCACCAACGACGGCTGGCATGTCGAGTACCTCGTCCAACGGAGTGGTCATTACTCGCTGACGGTCTACAGCCACCTGTTCTGGACCAACGACGACGATGCCCTCTCGGAAGCAGTCGGGAGCCGTGCCGCCGGACTGCACCCCCGGGAGTTCGAGGCCCGGCGAGTACCCCGATCCGCCGACGTGGGACTCCCCCGTCATCAGCCCTCCGAAGATCTGAGCCGCACCACGAGACGGACGGGAGGCGGTTCGCACGTCGTGCGCACCGCCTCCCGTCATCCCACGGCTAAGCCGCGATCGACGGGACCTTCTCCGGGTAGTGGCACGCCGCGCGGTGGTCGACGTCCTCGCCGCGGCGGGGCGCCTTCTCGGGCGACTCCTGCTCGCAACGGCGGCGCTCCTCCTCCGGGAGGATCGCGTAGAGCGGGCAGCGTGACCGGAACCGGCAGCCGGTCGGTCGCTCGGTCGGGCTGGGTGGGTCACCCGGCAGCAGGATCGTCGTGCGGGACCGCTCGATGACGGGGTCCGGCACCGGCACGGCGGACATGAGTGCTGCCGTGTAGGGGTGCATCGGGCGTTCGAAGACCTCGTCGACGGAACCCTCCTCGACCGTGCGGCCGAGGTACATCACGCTGACCCGGTCGGCGACGTGCCGGATGACGGAGAGGTCGTGCGAGACGAACAGGTACGAGAGCCCAAGGCGTGCCTTGAGTTCGGCGAGCAGGTTGAGCACGCCAGCCTGGATCGACACGTCGAGGGCGGAGACCGGCTCGTCGAGGACGACGAGGTCCGGCTCCACCGCGAGCGCACGTGCGATGGAGATGCGCTGCCGCTGCCCGCCGGAGAACTCGTGCGGGTAACGGTCTGCCTCGGCGGCCTGCAGCCCGACCAGGCCGAGCAGTTCGGGCACCCGTTCGTCGATGCGGGACGCCGGCGCACCGATCGCTCGGAGCGGTTCCGCGACGACGTCGAACACCGACATGCGCGGGTCGAGGCTGGCGGACGGGTCCTGGAACACCATCGAGATGCGCTGACGCAGTGCCCGTGTGCCGGCTGCACCGCGGGCGGTGGCGTCGGCGAGTGATTCGCCGAACAGTTCGACGGTTCCCGCTTCGGGACGCTCGAGGTCCATCAGCTGGTGCAGGGTCGTCGACTTGCCGGAGCCGGACTCGCCGACGAGGCCGAGGGTCTCACCGCGGCGGATGTCGAGGTCCACTCCGTCGACGGCGTAGACGTCGCCGACCTTCCGACGGAACACGGCGCCCTTGACGAGCGGGAACGTCTTGGTGAGCCCTTCGACGTGCACGACGGGCTCACGGTCGGTGCGCGACGCCTCGACCGCGGCGGCGTGCTCGGGGACGACGGGCAGGGCGAAGATCCGGCCGGCATCCGCGTGGGCGGCGGCGACCTCGGCGGTGCGGTGGCATGCGGCGGTGTGACCGGAAGCGTGCAGTGGACGGGACGCGCTGGCAGCCGAGGGCGTGGCGGTGCTCGCGGTGGTCTCGTCCGCATCCGCCCGGGTACCGACGGCGGCGGCGTCGACGGCTGCGATGCCGATGCCCACCGGCGGAGCGAGGGCCGGCTCGGTCGACCGGCAGACCTCGCTGACCAGGGGGCAACGAGCCGCGAAGGGGCAGGCGTCCGGCAGGTCGATGAGCGAGGGCGGCGACCCGGGGATCGGCACGAGCGGCGACCGGTCGGTGGCGTCGAGCCGCGGGAGCGCCCCGATGAGTCCGATCGTGTACGGCATGCGCGGACGGGCGAACAGCTCTTCGGCGGTCGCTGTCTCGACGATCCGGCCGGCGTACATCACGGCGATCCGGTCGGCGATGCCCGCGATGACCCCGAGGTCGTGGCTGACGAACACCAGCGCCGCACCCGTCTCGCGCTGGGCGGTCCGGAGCACCTCGATGATCTGCGCCTGGATCGTGACGTCGAGCGCCGTGGTGGGCTCGTCCGCCAGGATCACGTCGGGGTCGTTCGCCATCGCCATCGCGATCATCGCGCGCTGCCGCATGCCGCCGGAGAACTCGTGCGGGAAGGCGTCGACGCGGCGGGCGGGCTCGGGGATCCCGACGAGTTCGAGGAGCTCGATCGCACGGGCACGGGCCTCCGCCTTCGAGGCACCGCGGTGCAGGCGGACGGTCTCGGCGATCTGGTCACCGATCGTGTACACCGGTGTGAACGCGGACAGCGGGTCCTGGAAGACCATCGCGACCTTGTCGCCACGAAGCCGGCTCATCTGCTTGTCCGAGCGGCCGAGGAGTTCCTCGCCGTCGAGTTCGACGGAGCCGGTCACCTTCGTCGTCTCGGGCAGCAGTCCGAGGACGGCCATGCTCGTCACCGACTTGCCGGACCCGGACTCCCCGACGATGCCGAGGACCTCGCCGCGTCGGAGTTCCAGGTCGACCCCGCGGACCGCGTGCACGGTCCCCCGCGGCGTCGGGAAGCGGACGTGCAGGTCACGGACCCGCAGGATCGGCTCAGTGGTGGTCGTCGGCGTCGCGGCCGACCCGTTCGTGATGGTGCTCATGCTGCTTCCCCGATGGTCAGTGCGGCGGTCATACGCCGGAGCCGGCCTGCGTGTTCAACGCGGCCACGTCCACGGCCGCCTGGTTCTGGTCACGACGGCGGTTGCGCTTCTCGCGCTTGCCGGTCGTCGAGGTGGGGTCGAGGGCGTCGCGGAGACCGTCACCGATCAGGTTCGCCGCGATCGCGAAGACCACGAGCGCGCCGGCTGCGAAGTAGAACAGCCACGGGCTGGTCAGCGCGTTGGCCTGGTTCTGCGCGATCAGGGTGCCCAGCGAGACGTCGGGTGCCTGCACGCCGAAGCCGAAGTAGCTCAGCGTCGTCTCGCCGAGCACCGCGGTGGCGACCTGGATCGTGCCGTCGATGATGAGGAAGGACGCCACGTTCGGCAGGATGTGCCGGAAGATGATCCGGAACGGGCCGATCCCCATGTAGCGGGCGGCCCGGACGAACTCGCGTTCCTTGACGGACAGCGTCATCGCCCGCACCACACGGGCGGTGATCATCCAGCCGAACAGCGTGATGAGCACGACCAGGACCAGCCAGCCGGCGTTCTGGATGCGCGGGCTGATGATCGCGATGATGAGGAACGACGGCAGCACGAGCAGCATGTCGACGAAGAACATCACGATGCGGTCGACCCAGCCGCCGAAGTACCCGGCGGCCGCACCCGTGATCGCCGCGATCGCGGTCGAGAACACGGCGACGAGCAGGCCGATCAGCAGGCTCTTCTGCATGCCGCGTGCGGTCTGCGCGAACACGTCCTGCCCGATGCCGTTCGTACCGAACCAGTGCGCTGCGCTGGGCGGTCGCGTGAACGACGTGTAGTCGATCGCCGAGTACTGCCAGGGGCTGACCAGCGGGCCGATGAACGCGAAGGCGAACAGCACCACGACGACGATGACGCCGATGCCGGCACCGCGGTTCATGAAGAGGCGCCGCGTGGTCTGCAGGAACCGGTTGCCCTGCCGCTTCGGACGGGCCGGGGTGTCGCTCCGCGCGATGAGCGACGGGTCGACGGGTTCGATCCGGGTGTCGGTCATGTCATGCCCTCCTGACGCGCGGGTCGAGCGCGGCGGTCGCGACGTCGGCGAGGAACCCGGCGATGAGCACCACCACCGCGGCGAACAGCGTGTACGCCGTCACGACGTTGACGTCGTTGCCGTTCACCGCGTCGATGAACCACGAACCGAGCCCGTTCCACGCGAAGATCTTCTCGGTCAGGGTGGCCCCGGTCAGGATGCCGAGGAACCCGTAGGCGAAGAGCGTGGTCATCGGGATGAGTGCGGTGCGCAGGCCGTGCTTGAACGTGGCGCGGCCGCGCGTGAGCCCCTTCGCCCGAGCGGTCCGGAGGAAGTCCGAGCCCAGGACGTCGAGCATGGTCGCGCGCTGGTAGCGGCTGTAGATGGCGATGAGGCCCACCGCGATCGAGATCGTCGGCAGCAGCAGGTGCGCGCCGCGGTCGACGAGCAGGGTCAACGCCGATCCGTCGAGTCCGGGCGTGGCTTCGCCGGTGAAGTTGATGAGTTGGCTGCCGGCGTCCTGGTTGAGCTTGGTCGCACCGATCTTCAGGAACACGGCGGTCAGGAACACGGGTGTCGAGAACAGCACGATCGAGATCGCGGCACTCACCCGGTCCGAGATCTGGTACTGCCGGATCGCGTTCCACACGCCGACGAGCACGCCGAGCACGATGCCGGCGATCGACCCGACGAGCAGCAGTCGGAGGCTCACCCCGAGCCGCGGGAAGAACTGTTCGTTCACGGAGCGGTCCTGGATCGTCTGGCCGAGGTCACCGTGCACCACGCCTTCGAGCCAGTGCCCGTAGCGGATCACGACGGGGGTCTTGTCGTTGACGCCGATGTCGTCGAGCTTGGCGTCGATGACCTGCGCTGACGGCGCGGGGTTCCGCTGCGCGTAGACGGAGCGGGGGCTGAACGTCGCTGACGCGAGGAAGTAGGTCAGCGAGGTCGCGAGGAACACGAGCACGACGTAGTACACGAATCGACGCGCCAGGAAGCGGATCATGGAGGCCACCATAGAGCCTCGTTTGTTTCCGGTACATGTCGCGCCACGGCCGGGCTCGTAACGAAAGTACGTCGGATGCAGAAAAAGCGCTCTACCCCCGCTGGGGGGCCCTAGGCTCAACGACAACTTCCAGAGGGGAACGAAATGAAGCACAGGAAAGTCATCGTGGTGACGGCGGCCCTCGCCGGCATCGCACTCGCCGTGACCGGTTGCTCGGGCGGCTCGGGTGGATCCGGCGGGTCCGCCTCGGACGACTCGGGCAAGAAGACGCTGCCGACCTCGGCACAGATCAACGCGAAGCCCGTCTCGGACCTGGAAGACGGCGGCACACTGCGTCTGCCGATCTCGCAGTGGGTCTCGCAGTGGAACTACAACCAGGTCGACGGTCCACTCGTCGACGCGTCGACGATCGAACAGGCGACGATGCCGTTCATCTACACGATCGACGGCAAGGGTGCCCCGACGCTCAACACCGACTACGTCTCGAAGGCGGAGGTCACGAGCGACGACCCGCTCACGATCTCGTACACGATCAACGACGACGCCCAGTGGAGCGACGGCTCGGAGATCACCTGGCGTGACTTCGAGAACGAGTGGAAGACCACCAACGGCGAGGACAAGGCCTACCTCATCGCCGGCTCGACCGGCTACGAGGACATCTCCTCCGTCACCAAGGGCGCGACCGACAAGGACGTCGTGGTCGAGTTCGCCACCCCGTTCTCGGACTGGAAGTCCCTGTTCAGTCCGCTGTACCCGGCCAGCCAGACCAGCACGCCTGACCAGTTCAACAACGGGTACAAGGGCAAGGTCCCGGTCTCGTCCGGTCCGTACGAGATCACCGACCTGAACGAGACCGCCGGCACCGTCACCATGAAGCCGGACGACAACTGGTGGGGCGACAAGCCGAAGCTCGACCAGGTGATCTTCCGGTCGCTGGACGGCAACGCCGACGTCGACGCGTACCTCAACAAGGAGATCGACTCCGTCCTCACGACGACGTCGGAGCGCTTCGACCGGGTGAAGAAGGTGAAGAACTCGAAGATCCTCGCCTCGACATCCGCGCAGTACACCCACGTGGACTTCTCGTCGCACGGTCTGCTCAAGGACAAGCAGCTCCGGCTGGCGATCCAGCACGGTGTGAACCGTGACGCCCTGGCCCAGGTCATCGGCGGCACCCTGCCCTACAAGCTCGGCACGCTCGACAACCACCTGTTCCTGTCCACGGACAAGGGCTACAAGTCGAACATCAAGCCGAACGGCGACTTCGACGTCGAGAAGGCGAAGAAGCTGCTGGACGACGACGGCTGGAAGACCGACGGCACCTACCGCTCGAAGGGCGGCAAGCAGCTCGCGATCGCCGTCACGATCCCGTCCGGTGCCCCGACCTCGCAGCAGCTGGCGCAGGTCATGCAGCAGCAGCTGAAGGAGATCGGCGTCAAGCTCACCCTGAAGTCGGTCGCCACCGACGACTTCTTCGAGCAGTACGTCACCCCCGGCAACTACGACATGACGATCTTCGTCTGGGGCGGCACCGGCTTCCACTCCAGCGCGGCGACGATCTACACCTCGGGTGCCACCGGCCAGAACTACGGCCGCGTCAGCTCGGGTGCGATCGACAAGCTGACGAAGCAGGCGCTGTCCGAGCCGGACTCGGACAAGGCCAACGTCATCTGGAACAAGATCGACAAGCAGGTCTGGTCGATCGGACACTCGATGCCGATCACCGCGAAGCCCGCGCTGGTCGCCCAGAACCCGAAGCTCGCCAACTACGGCGCGTTCGCGGGTGCGCAGAACATCGACTGGACGAAGGTCGGCTTCACCAAGTAGCCACCGACTGACGGTCAGCGAGGGGCCGGACGCACTGCGTCCGGCCCCTTCGTCGTCCCGGTTCCGTCCGGTGTGCGCTCTCGCAGGACATGCACGGTGCAGTCCCCGTCGCATCGACTGCCCGGACCGTACTGTTGCCCCATGGCCATCCCCGACACGGGCACCGCGGCGCCGGGCTTCGCGCTCCCCGGAATGATCGTCCGCGATGGTGTCCGCAACGACGCGGAGTACTCGCTCGCGGCCGAGGTCGGCCGCCCGGTCGTCCTCGCCTTCTACCCCGGTGACGCCACCCCCGTCTGCACCGCCCAACTCTGCTCCTACCAGCAGGAACTCGACGACTTCCGCGACCTCGGTGCCGTGGTCTGGGGCATCAGCCCGCAGGGGCTCGACTCGCACGAGGGCTTCGCCCGGAACGCGTCGCTCTCCTTCCCACTGCTCTCCGACGTCGCCGGTGACGTCGTCCGCGCCTACGGCGTCCACGTGCCCGGCCTCGGCCTCCGCCGCTCCGTCTTCGTCATCGGTCCGGACGGCCTGGTGCGCTGGCGGCACGTGGGCCTGGTCGGCCTCCGCTTCCCGCGCGCCGAGGTCATCCGTGACCAGATCGAGCAACTCGTCGAATGAGGCGTTGACAGGCGGGACCGACGGGGTGACGATGATTGCCCTGCAGACCTCCGGGTTCGCCTCCCCGGGACATCGGGTCTCCTGCCGGTACGTGCTCGGCCTGTCTGGTCCGCTCGGTGGGTGGTCCCGGGGAGGCGCTCTCGTCGCCCGCCGATGCGGTCTCTCCTAGGCTTGCCCCCATGCCCGAACGGACAGCGCCCACCCGGATCGTCGTGACCAACATGCGCCGCTTCGCCGTCGCACTCTGGGTCGTCGCCGTCGCCCTCGTCGTCATCGGACTCGTCACGAACGGCCTCCGCGCCGCGTGGCTGGTGCCGGTGCCGTCCCTCTTCACCGCCTGGTTCGCCTGGGTCGTGCTCTGGCGTCCGCGCATCGAGCTGACCGAGGACGAGTTGGTCGTCGTCGACGTCCGCCGCACCACCCGCTTCGCCTGGCGCCGCGTGCAGGACGTCCGGTCGAAGTACGGGCTCGAGGTCGTCACCGACCAGGGTGAACAGCGGGTCTGGATCGCGCCGCGTCCGACGGCACGGCTCGCGATCGAACGGCCGGGAGGCCCGGTGCAACTCAGCGTCGCCGCTGCGGCGGACGAGATGCGTGCGCGGGTACCCGCCCCGGTCGCGTACGACGGCGCTCCCCCGGCGACGGTCACCGCGGCACCGATCGTGCACCGTGTGCACGGCTGGGCGATCGTCGCCCTCGTCGTCCTCGGGATCGCCGGCAGCCTGGCCGGCGCGCGCCTCTGACCTGACCGACACCGCCATCGACCACCGGGGCGTTCCCGGTGTGCGCGTCGTGAGGCGGGCCTCCCGTCCGACACCCGGAACGACGGAACGCGCCGTCCCGAGGCGGGGCGGCGCGTTCCTCGTGTTGCGGGCTCTGCGGGTCAGCGACCGAACTCGAAGCCGGCGCCGGGGATGGCGGCCAGCAGGTCCTTCGTGTACTGCTCACGCGGGTTGGCGAAGACCTCATCGGTCGTCGCCTTCTCGACGATCTGGCCCTTGCGCATCACGCACACGTTGTCCGCGACCAGACGGACGACCGCCAGGTCGTGGGTGATGAACAGGTAGGTCAGACCGAGCTCCGACTGCAGCTCGGTGAGCAGGTCGAGGATCTGACCCTGCACGAGCACGTCGAGGGCCGAGACCGCCTCGTCGAGGACGATGACCTCCGGCTTGAGCGCCAGCGCACGCGCGACGGCGATGCGCTGCCGCTGTCCACCGGACAGTTCGCTCGGGTACCGGTTGACCATCGACTTCGGCAGTGCCACCTGGTCGAGCAGCTCGAGGACCCGGGCACGGCGCGAGGCCTTGTCGCCGACCTTGTGCGTGCTGAGAGGCTCGGCGATCGTGTTGCCGACGTTGTACATCGGGTCCAGCGAGCCGTACGGGTCCTGGAACACGGGCTGGACGCGGCGACGGAAGTCGAACAGGTCCTTGCCCTTGAGCGCACCGATGTCGATGCCGTCGAACTGCACCGAACCGGACGTGATCGACTCGAGCTGCAGGACGAGCTTGGCGACGGTGGACTTGCCCGAACCGGACTCGCCGACGAGCGCCGTGGTGGTGCCCTTCGGGATCGCGAAGGAGACGCCGTCGACGGCCTTGAGTTCTCGGGTCGCCATGCCCTGACCACGCAGCTTGTAGACCTTCTGCAGGTCCTTGACGACGATGAGGTCCTCGGCGGGCCTGCTCTCGCGCTCGTGGGCGCGGGCCAGGAGTTCGTCGTCCTCGCTGCCGGTGTCGGCGATCGCGACGGACTGGTGCTGCACCTTCGACTGGATACGACGGCTCGCGAGCGACGGTGCCGCGGCGACGAGTCGCTGCGTGTACGGGTGCTGCGGGTTCGCCAGGATCTCCTTGGACGGACCGGCCTCGACGACCTGGCCCTTGTACATCACCACGAGCTTCTCGGCACGCTCGGCAGCCAGGCCGAGGTCGTGGGTGATGAACAGGACCGAGGTGCCGAAGTCGCGCGTCAGGCTCTCGAGGTGGTCGAGGATGACACGCTGCACGGTGACGTCGAGGGCCGAGGTCGGCTCGTCGGCGATGAGCAGCTTCGGGCGGCTGGACAGACCGATGCCGATGAGGACGCGCTGGCGCATACCGCCGGAGAACTCGTGCGGGTACTGCTTCAGACGGCTCTCGGCGTCACCGAGTCCGGCCTCCTGCAGGACCTCGACGGCCCGGGCACGGATCGCGGACTTGCCGGTCGCCATGCCGTTCGCCTTGATGGCCTCTTCGACCTGGAACCCGATCTTCCAGAGCGGGTTGAGGTTCGACATCGGGTCCTGGGGGACGTACCCGATCTCGGTTCCGCGGATCTCGGCCATCTGCTTCTCGTTCAGGCCGACGAGCTCGCGCCCGTTCAGCTTGATCGATCCGCCGGTGATCTGGCCGGTGCCGGGGAGGAGCTTGATGATCGCCTGCGCGCTGGTGGACTTGCCCGAACCGGACTCCCCCACGATCGCCAGGCGCTCGCCCTGCTCGAGCGTCATGTTGACGCCACGGACGGCCTGAACCAGACCGGACTGCGTCTTGAAGCCGACGTGCAGGTCGGTGATCTCCAGCAGCGGGGCGCCGGGTGTGCCGGACGCCTTGGCGTTCGGCTCGGTGAGTGTCTCGCTCATCGGCGGGCCCTCGCCTTCGGGTCGAGCGCGTCGCGGACCACGTCACCGAGGAGGAGGAACGCGAGCACGGTGATGGACAGGGCGGCGGACGGCCAGAAGATCGTCGACGGGCTGGTGCGGATCGACGACTGCGCGGCACCGATGTCGAGGCCCCAGCTGAGTGCCGACGGCGGGAGGCCGATGCCGAGGAACGACAGGGTGGCCTCCGCGACGATGAACGTGCCGAGGGACACCGTCGCGACGACGATGACCGGAGCGAGCGAGTTCGGGATCACGTGCCGCACGAGCGTGGTGAAGCGGCTGACACCGAGCGCCGCGGACGCGGTCACGTAGTCGGCCTGCTTCGCGCTGAGCACGGCACCGCGCATGATGCGCGCGATCTGCGGCCAGGCGAAGACGGCGAGCACGAGCGACACCGTCACGGCGTTCCGCGCCGGCACCACCGACATGATCACGATAGCGCCGAGGACGGTCGGGATCGAGAAGAAGACGTCGCCGATGCGGGAGACGATCGTGTCGAGCCAGCCGCCGTAGAACCCGGCGAGGGCACCGATGACCACGCCGACGATCGTGACGAGCACGGTCGCGAGCAGGCCGACGATGAGGGAGTTCTGGGCACCCCAGATGACGCGGGCGTACACGTCGTAGCCCTGCCGCGTGAAGCCGAGCAGGTGACCGGCACGCGGGCCCTCGTTGCTGTCGTCGAGGTTCGCGGCGCGCGGGTCCAGGTGCGTGAACAGCCCGGGCGCGATCGCGACGACGATGATCAGCAGGATGAGGACCGACGAGATCCAGAACGTGGGACGGCGGCGCATGGACTCCCATGCGTCGGTCCACAGCGAACGGGTCTTCTCGTCCTCGTTGACCTGGTCGACCGCCAGGAGCGGAGTCTCCTCGATCGGCGCGACGTAGTGCGTCGCCGAGCGGGGTTCGGTGTTACTTGGCATAGCGGATCCTCGGGTCCAGGACGGCGTAGAGCAGGTCGACCAGGAGGTTGGCGAGCATGAAGATGATGACCATCACGGCGACGAAGGAGACCACCGTGGGGCCTTCGCCGAGCTTGACGGCCTGGAACACCGTGCCACCCACACCGTGGATGTTGAAGATGCCCTCGGTCACGATCGCACCGACCATCAGGTTGCCGATGTCGACGCCCAGGTAGGTCACGACCGGGATCAGCGAGTTCCGGAAGATGTGCACCCCGACGACGCGACGACGGGACAGACCCTTCGCGGTCGCGGTCCGCACGAAGTCAGCGCTCATGTTCTCGGCGACGCTCGCACGGGTCAGACGCACGATGTAGGCGAACGACACCGACGCCAGCACGATCGCCGGCAGCACCAGCTCGGACCACGGCGCCTGGCCGGATACGGTCACGCGGAACAGGCCGAGGTTGATGCCGAGGACGTACTGCAGCAGGAATCCGACGACGAAGGTCGGGACCGAGATGAGCAGCAGCGAGACGACGAGGGCCGTCGCGTCGAACAGCTTGCCCTTGCGGAGACCGGCGACGACACCGACGACGATGCCGGCCACGGCCTCGAAGACGAGCGACAGGATCGCCAGGCGCGCGGTGATCGGGAACGCCGCTGCGAGCTGCTGGCTGACCGGCAGGCCCGAGAACGTCGTGCCGAGGTCACCGCGGAACAGGCCACCGACCCAGAGCAGGTACTGGACGAAGAACGGCTTGTCGAGGTTGTACTGCTGCCGGATCGCTTCGATCACCTGCGGCGACGGCTGGCGGTCGCCGAACAGTGCGGCGACCGGGTCCCCGGGCAGCGAGAACACCATGAAGTAGATGAGGAACGTGGCCCCGAAGAAGACGGGGATGAGCTGCAGGAGGCGCTTGCCGAGGTACCAGAGCATCAGATCCCTGCCTGGTTCGCAGCGCGCATGTCGTTCAGGTTCATGTCGTGAGGGGTGGACGGTCCGAGGGTCGGCACGGGTGTCCGGTGCGGGCGGCGGCGCCCGCGTTCGTGGGGGAAGGTGTGACCGCCGTGGTACGGGGGCTCGGGGACCGTGGTCCCCGAACCCCCGTCCGGTTGGCCGCGGAGCAGGATACCTGTCCGCGATGTGTCTCGCGAGGAGACGTGTGTTACTTGGTGACCTCGATGTCGTAGTACAGCGGGACGGAGTCCCAACCGAACTTGACGTTCTTCACGTTGTCGGCAGACCAGACACCGGTGACGTTGGAGTACCAGAGCGGGATCTCGGGCAGGTCCTTGAGCAGCAGCTCCTGAGCCTTGTCGAAGGACTTGTTGCCCTCTTCGACGGACGAGGCCGAACGGCCCTTGGCGAGCAGTTCGTTGTACTCGGCCGAGTCGTAGCGCGAGTAGTTGTTCGACGAGCCTTCACCCATGGTCGGGCCGAGGAAGTTGTACAGCGACGGGTAGTCGGCCTGCCAACCGGTGCGGCTTCCGCCCGTGAGCTTGTCGTCCGTCTGCAGCGCGAGCGCCTCGGCGAACGTCGGGAGGGCCTTGCCCTCGGCCTTGATGCCCAGCGTGCTGGAGATCGAGTTGGTCACGGCGGTGACCCAGGCCTCGTGTCCACCGTCAGCGTTGTACGCGATGGTGAGCGTGTCGTTGTACGGCGAGATGTCGTCGGCCTGCTTCCACAGCTTCTTGGCCTCGGACTTGTTGTACTTGAGGACGTCGGAGCCCTTGAGGTCGCCGGTCCAGCCGTCGATCACCGGGGAGGTGAAGTCCTTGGCCGGGGTGCGGGTGCCCTGGAAGATCTTGTCGGTGATCTGCTTGCGGTTGATCGACAGCGACACCGCCTCGCGACGGAGCTTGCCCTCTTCGCCCTTCCAGTGGTCGAGGTAGTAGGGCAGGTAGATCGCCTGGAAGATCGCGGCGGCCTGGTTGACGTTCGAGTCGGGGAAGTCCGACTTGTAGGTCGCGAACGCGGCGTCCGGCACGGCGTCGAGGACGTCGAGGTTGCCGCCCTGGGCGTCGGAGTACGCGGTGTCCTGGGACGTGTAGAACGTGATCGTCAGACCACCGTTCTTCGGCTTGCGCTTGCCCTGGTAGTCCTTGTTCGTGACGAGCTTGATGTCCTGGTTGTGCGTCCAGGCGCTCTTGCCGTCGAGCTTGTACGGACCGTTGCCGATCGGGTTCTCACCGAAGGCCTTGGTGTCGTCGTAGAAGACCGAGGGGAGCGGCACGAAGGCGTTGTAGCCGAGGGACAGCGGGAAGTCCGACTGCGCCGACTTCAGCGTCACGGTGAACTCGTCGTCACTCTTGACCTTGAGGCCGGTGAGCTCGGAGTCCTTGTCGGCGTCGTAGCCCTCGATGTTCTCGAAGAAGTAGCTCGCGCCCTGCGCGTTCGACTTCTGGGCTGCCCAGTTCCACGCCTTCGTGAAGGACTCGGCGGTGATGGCCTCGCCGTTGGTGAACTTCCACCCCGAGTTGATCGTGATGTCGAAGGTCTTCGAGTCGTCGGTCTCGACGCTCTTGGCCAGTTCCTTCACCGGCTTGCCGTCGGCGTCGTACGAGAACAGACCGTCGAACAGCGACGTGATGATCTTGCCGCCACCGGTCTCGGTGGTGTTCGAGGGGATGAGCGGGTTCTGCGGTTCGCTGCCGTTCGTGGTGACGATGCCGGTGGCGTTGGCCGAACCGGAGCCGGAGCCGGAGCCCGAGCCGCTTCCGCCACCGTTGCCGGAGCAGCCGGTCAGGGCAATTGCTGTGGCCCCGAGCACGGCGAGGGCAGTGAGCCCAGCGCGCTTCTTGATCAAGAGTTCCTCCTGGTGCATGGGACGCGCCGGGCACAGAGGTCCCTCCCGGCACGTTTGACTCCTGAACTGTAGGCAGTGCAGAGAGAACCGACCAAACCCTGCGCGCATCGGTTACACGCCTGAAACCAAGTTGCAGGATCGTTGCGGCACAATGCAACTTCCGCGCGTCTGAGCCGGAGTACCGCTCATCTGTTGCGTTTGCATCAACGTCCGTGCAGCGCGCAGGTGACGCCCGGGTGAACCACAGATGTCGCCCGCGAGCGGTTGCATTCGGAGCGCTCCACCCCGCACGATGCGCGCCGGAGGCCCGTGGCGATCCCGCCACGGGCCTCCCGTCCGTCCTGCCGCCCTGTCCGGGCTGCTGTCGTCCTACGCGAACGCCTCCACCGGCGGGCAAGCGCACACGAGGTTGCGGTCCCCGTACGCCTGGTCGATCCGGCGCACCGGCGGCCAGTACTTCCGACCGGCCTGGCCGGCCGACGGGTAGACCGCCTGCTCACGGGTGTACGCGTGCTGCCACTCCCCCGTGATCACCGACGCGGCCGTGTGCGGCGCGTTGACGAGCGGGTTGTCCTCCGCCGGCCACTCGCCCCGGGCGACCGCGTCCGCCTCGGCACGGATGGCGAGCATGGCGTCGACGAAGCGGTCGAGCTCGGCCAGGTCTTCGCTCTCGGTCGGTTCGACCATGAGCGTGCCTGCGACGGGGAACGACATCGTCGGTGCGTGGAAGCCGTGGTCGATGAGCCGCTTCGCGACGTCGTCGACCGTGATGCCCGTCGCCTCGCGCAGGGGACGCAGGTCGAGGATGCACTCGTGCGCGACCAGGCCGGACTCCCCCGTGTAGAGGACCGGGAACGCCTCGCGCAGACGTGCCGCCAGGTAGTTCGCGCCGAGCACGGCGACCTCGGTCGCCCGGGTGAGCCCCTCGACCCCCATCATCCGGACGTAGGTCCAGGTGATCGGCAGGATGCTCGGGCTGCCGTACGGCGCTGCCGAGACCGGCCCGCCGGCGTGCGCGAGGCGGTCGCCGTCGACGGCTGCGTCGGCACCGGTGCGACGGTCGGCCTCCTGCGCCATCGGGTGGCCTGGCAGGAACGGTGCGAGGTGCGCCTTCGCCGCGACCGGACCGACGCCCGGGCCGCCGCCGCCGTGCGGGATGCAGAACGTCTTGTGCAGGTTGAGGTGCGAGACGTCGCCACCGAAGTCCCCAAAGCGGGCGTGCCCGAGGAGCGCGTTCAGGTTGGCACCGTCGACGTAGACCTGGCCGCCGGCGTCGTGCACGGCGTCGCAGATCGCGGTGATGTCGTGCTCGTAGACGCCGTGCGTCGACGGGTAGGTGATCATCAGCGCGGCCAGCTGTCCGGCGTGCTCGGTGGTCTTCGCACGGAGGTCGACGAGGTCGACGTTGCCGTCCTCGTCGCAGGCCACGACGACGACCCGCATGCCTGCGAGGACCGCCGAGGCGGCGTTCGTCCCGTGCGCGCTCGACGGGATGAGGCACACCGTCCGGGCGTCGTCCCCGCGGGACCGGTGGTACCCGCGGATCGCGAGCAGCCCGGCGAGTTCGCCCTGGCTGCCGGCGTTCGGCTGGACCGAGACCGTGTCGTACCCGGTGACCTCGCCGAGCCAGGTCTCGAGGTCGCCGATCATGTCGAGGTAGCCCTGCACGTCCTCGCGCGGGGCGAACGGGTGCAGTCGGGCGAACTCCGGCCACGTCACGGCTGCCATCTCGGTCGCCGCGTTGAGCTTCATGGTGCAGCTGCCGAGCGGGATCATGCCGCGGTCGAGCGCGTAGTCCTTGTCGGAGAGGTGCTTGAGGTACCGCATCATGCGGGTCTCACTGCGGTGCGCGGAGAAGACCGGGTGGGTCAGGAACGCGCTCTGTCGCTCGAGCGCGGCCGGGAGGCCCGTGCCCGCGTCACGCACGGCGGTCTCGGTCCCCGGGACGGTCACGTCGGCGGCACCGAACACCGCGGCGAGTGCGGCGACGTCCTCCGGCGTGGTCGTCTCGTCGGCAGACAGCTGCAGGGTGTCGGCGTCCACGAGGTGGAGCAGGTACCCGGCGTCGTGCGCGGCGCTGACGAGGGACTCGGCGCCACCGGTGAACCGGAGCGTCAGGGTGTCGAAGAAGTCGTCGTGCACGACCTCGGCGCCCGCGGCACGGGCGACGTCGGCGAGCGCCGCCGTCGTCCGGGCGACCCGGTGCGCGATGAAGCGCAGGCCTTCGGGCCCGTGGTAGACCGCGTACATCGACGCCATCACGGCGAGGAGCACCTGCGCGGTGCAGATGTTGCTCGTCGCCTTCTCGCGGCGGATGTGCTGCTCGCGGGTCTGCAGGCTGAGGCGGTAGGCCATGCCGCCGTCGGCGTCGAAGGACACCCCGACGAGACGACCGGGCAGCTGGCGCTCGAGACCGGCACGGACGGCGAGGTAGCCGGCGTGCGGGCCACCGAAGCCGAGCGGGACACCGAAACGCTGGCTGGTGCCCACGGCGACGTCGGCGCCGAGGTCCCCGGGGCTGGCGAGCAGGGTCATCGCGAGCAGGTCGGCCGCGACGACGGCGATGCCGCCACCCGCGTGGACGCGCTCGATGGTGCGGCTCGGGTCGACGACCCGGCCGGAGGCGCCCGGGTACTGCAGGACCACGCCGAAGGCGCCGTCGAGCTGCTCGTCGGTGGGCCCGTCGGCGGCGTCGAAGCCACGCAGGGTGATGCCGACGGCTTCCGCGCGGTGGCCGAGGATCGCGGCGGTCTGTGGGAGGAGGTCGGCGTCCACCAGGAACGCGTCGCCCTTGACCTTCGAGGCACGGCGGGCGAGGAGCATGCCCTCGACGACGGCGGTGCCCTCGTCGAGCATCGACGCCCCGGCGGTCGCCATGCCGGTGAGGTCGGACACCATCGTCTGGAAGTTGATCAACGCTTCCAGCCGGCCCTGCGAGATCTCCGGCTGGTACGGCGTGTAGGCCGTGTACCAGCTCGGGTTCTCGAGCACGTTCCGCTGGATGACCGCGGGCGTGTGCGTGTCGGAGTAGCCGAGGCCGATCATCGCGCGTCGGACGGTGTTGCGCCCGGCGACGGCACGCAGTTCGGCGAGCGCCTCGGTCTCCCCCACCGCGGTCGGCACGGACGAGTGCGCGATCGGTGCGGCGTGGATCGACTCCGGGACGGCGGCCCGGACGAGGGCGTCGAGCGAGGACTGCCCGACGACGTCGAGCATGGCCTGCTGGTCGGCGAGCGTGGTGCCGATGTGGCGGTCGGCGAACGTGGTCTGCAGGTTCGTCGACGTGGTGAGGTCCTGGTCCGCGGTCATGCGATCGAGGCCCGGTACGTGTCGTGGTCCATGAGGTCCTCCGGGAAGGAGGTGCCGTCGACCTTGAGCTTGACGAGCCAACCGGCGCCGAACGGGTCCTGGTTGACGGTGTCCGGGGTCGCGACGACGGCGTCGTTGACCTCGACGACCTCGCCCTCGATCGGGGCGAAGAGTTCACCGACGCTCTTGGTCGACTCGATCTCGCCGAGCTGCTCGCCCGCCGTCGTGGTGGTGCCCACGGCGGGGAGCTCGACGTAGACGACGTCACCGAGCTGTTCGGCCGCGTGGTCGGTGATCCCGACGGTGACGACGTCGCCCTCGACGAGGATCCACTCGTGGTCCTTGGTGTACTGCAGTGCGGTCTGGTCGGTCATGGGGATCAGCCTCTCGAAGCGCGGCGGTAGAAGGGGAGAGCGGTGACGGTTCCGGGGATGGCGGTACCGCGGACGTCGATGTGGAGGACCTGTCCCCCGTCGGCGCAGTCCGGGTCGACGAAGGCCATCGCGACCGGGTGGCCGAGCGTGGGCGAGAGGGCACCGGAGGTGACGGTGCCGACGACGACACCGTCGCGGAGCACGTCGTACCCGGCGCGGGCAGCGCGGCGCCCCGCCATCGTGATGCCGACGAGCACGCGGGCGTCCGGTGCGGGCTGCACGCCGGCGTCACCGACGAACGAGCCCGAGGTCGCGACGACCCGGCCGAGCCCGGCCTGCGCCGGACGGACGGAGGTGTCGAGCTCGTGGCCGTAGAGCGGCATGCCGGCTTCGAGGCGGAGGGTGTCGCGAGCGGCGAGTCCGGCGGGCACGACCCCGCGCTCGGCACCCGCGTCGAGCAGGGCGTCCCAGAGCACCGGCGCGGTGTCGGTGTCGCTGTACAGCTCGAAGCCGTCCTCGCCGGTGTAGCCGGTGCGGGCGATGAGGACCTCGCTGCCGTCGAAGAGCGCGTGCAGCACCCGGTAGTAGCGCAGTTCGTCGAGCGGGGTCTCCGGCTGCAGGCGGTCGGCGACGACGAGGGCGTCGAGCGTCCCGGCGGCAGCCGGACCCTGGATCGCGACGAGGGCGGTCCGGTCGGAGTCGTCCGTGACCGAGACGTCGTGCCCGGCGGCGCGTTCCCGCATGGCCTGCACGGCGACGTCCCGGTTGCCGGCGTTCGCCACGACGAGGAAGACGTCGTCACCGGTGCGGTACACGACGAGGTCGTCGAGGATCCCGCCGTCCGGGGTCAGGAGCAACGAGTACTTGGCCCGACCGACCGGCATCGTGCCGAACGACCCGGCGAGCGCGGCGTCGAGGTACGGGACGGCGTCGGGCCCCTGCACGCCGATCTCGGCCATGTGCGAGAGGTCGAACACGCCGGCTGCCTGGCGCACCGCGTGGTGCTCGGCGAGGTCGGACGAGTAGCGGACCGGCATGCGGTGGCCGCCGAAGTCGGTGAAGGTGGCGCCGGCGGCGACGTGCGCGGCCTCGAGTGGCGACGAACGCAGCACGGACGATGGGTCTGACATGGACGGAGTTCTCCTGGCATCGGCAGGGCCCGACGACCGTCGTCGGGTGCGGAACTCCCCCTCTGTCATGGGCCTGAGAGCTTCACCGCGGCCCGTGAGGTCCGGCGGCTTTCACCGTGGGCGAGACGACGAGGCCGTGGGAGGTGCCCACGATCGCGTGTCTGCTTTTCAGAGTGGCCTGCCCGCTGCGGTGTTGGACCTGAGAGATTGGCGGGGAGCTTGCTCCTTCGGTGCCCTGACCCCGGATGCAGTGCGCTCCGGGTCGGGGGCTCTCCCGCGGCGGGTGGTCGGCCGTCGTGTTCTGTTGTCCGGCGAGCATACCGAGCCCGCGTTACGGGCATGTGTCGCGGATGCGGACCGCGGCTCCTCCGGTGGCCCTTCGACATCACGTAGAGTGACGCCGTGGCAGGACAGCGATCGCGCCCCCGTGGGCAGCTCGAGCAGGCGGTGCTCGAGGCGCTCTGGACCGCCGACGCCGGGCTCACCGCACGGCAGGTCCTCGAGGTCTTCGACGAACCGCGGCCGGCCCTGACGACGGTCCTCACCGTGCTCGACCGTCTCGGCCGCAAGGGGACGGTGGTCCGCGAGCAGCACGACGACGCCCCGCTCACCTTCCATGCCGCGCACTCGCGGGAGGACCACACCGCCTCCCTCATGACGAACGCGCTGGCCGCCTCCTCCGACCGCGAGGCGGCGCTCCTGCAGTTCACCGGCTCGCTCGCCTCCGGGGACCTCGAGGTCCTCCGCCGTGCGATCGACTCCCGAACGCGTCCCTGACCGGTCCGCCCCCGTGGTCGTCACCGGCGCCTGCCTCGTCGTCCTCGCCCTCGCCGTCGTCGCGCTCGCCCCGCGCGTGCTGACGCGGGCGGGATGGACCATCGACCGTCCGCTGACCGCCATCGCCGCCTGGCAGGCATCCGTCGTCGTCGGGGTCGCCGGCTTCGTGGTCGGCATCGCCCTGGTCGTCCTCGCCGGGCGCCCGCTGACCGACCCGTTCGGCATCGGTGACTCCCCGAGTCACGGCCTGAACGTCGGTGTCGCCGTGCTCGCCGTCGTCGCGTTCGCCGTCGCCGTCCGCGTCCGGCCCGGCCCCGAGCACGAGGCCGTCCGTGAGGCGATCCGCACCGGCGCCGCTCCCCACCGCGAGGTCGACGGCACCCTCGTCGCCGTCCTGCAGGCCGACACGGCCCTGGCCTGCGCGGTCCCCGGTCGTTCCGGCGGGGTGCTCGTCAGCACCGGGCTCACGGAACAGCTGCACACCGACGAGCTGGAGGCCGTGGTCGCCCACGAGCGCGCGCACCTGCGGCAGCACCACGCGGCCGTCGTCGGCTTCGCCGAGTCCGTCGAACGCGCCGTCCCGTGGGTCCCGGGAGCCCGTGCGATGGCCCGGTCGACCCGGGTCCTCGTCGAGTTCGCCGCCGACGACGCAGCCGCACGCCGGGTGGGCCGCGACGCGTTGCGCCGGGCGGTCCTGGTGGCGGACGCGACGGGTGCACTCGGCGCGGTGCGGGCCTCCAGACTGTCCTGAACCGGCCGGGAGGCCCGCCCTGCGCCCGCCTGTCGGCGCACGGGGCTAGCCTGGTCCGGTCCGCCACCGCGAGGGGAACCGTGCAGCCGCTCACCGAATCCGACATCCGATCCTCCTTCGTCAACGCCACGCCCGACGAACTCGCCCAGCTCCCGATCCCGGGGCTGCACGAGACGCTGTGGAACGAACGCGAGTTCCTCGGCTGGCGTGACCCGCAGGCCGCCCGTCGCGGCTACATGGTGTCCTGGATGGACGGCAAGCCGGTCGGGATCGTCGTCCGGGCAGCCGGGGGTTCACTGCGCGCGGGCATCGCCGCGATGTGCTCGTTCTGCCACTCCCCCCAGCCGGCGACGCAGGTGCGGCTCTTCTCCGCCGCCCGCGCCGGTGAGTCCGGGCGGAACGGCAACACCATCGGCACCTACATCTGCGAGGACCTCGGCTGCCCGATGCTGATCCGCACGGCGCCGCCGCACCTGAACCCACCGGCGACGATCGCGATGCGCTCCGAGTCGTTGCTGCAGCGGTTGCACAACTTCACGGCCGACCTGCTGACGACGGAGTGAACCCGGACCGCTTCCGCACCGCTCGGTGGGCCGTCGTCGAGGAACTCGGGGACGGCCGCTGGCGTCTCACCGTCCGGGACGAGGCCGACGACGAGCTCGGCGCGTTCGGTCTGGGGGTCGAGGGGCCGTGGGATCCGGACGTCGAGCCGCACGTGGGCTTCGTGCTCACGCAGATCGGGCTCGCGCTCGCCGGAGCCCGGCCATGGCGTGCGGACGAGCTCGGCGACCAGCGGGCACCGGTGTTGCCGCTGGCACTCGTCCGCTGACGGTCGCGCTGACGACCGCGCTGATGGGCCGTGCCCGCTCGTCAGTCCGCCGCGGCGAAGTTCCGGAGGACCTCGCGGTCGTCGTCCGACCGTGACGCCCAGACCAGCTCGCTCCGGTGTGCGCTGCCCTCGAGCGGCAGGAGCACCACGGTGTCCGGGGCCGCGAGCGCCGCACTCTCCGGCAGCACCGTCACCCCGAGTCCGACGCCGACCAGGTGCAGCACGGTCGCCCACGTCGTCGCCTCCTGCACGATCACCGGCCGTCGACCGCCGGAGGCCACGGGTGCGGTGTTCCGTTCGGTGGCGAGCGCGCCGGCCTCCGCGGGGAAGAACACGAACGGGTCGTCGAGCAGCTCCGGGCCGCGCACCGATGCGCGGCCGGCGAAGCGGTGGTCCCGCGGCACGGCGGCGACGAAGGGCTCGCTGCGGAACCGGACGAACCGCACCCCCTCGGCCGGATCCGGGTCGCGGACCACTGCCAGGTCGAGCTCCCCACGCTGCACGGCCGCGACGAGCCGGGAGGAGAACCCCTCCGTCAGTTCCACGCGGACCAACGGGTAGCGCAGCCGGAACCGCTGCACCAACTCGATCGGGCCGAGCGGCAGCGCCGAGACGACGAACCCGACGTCGAGCCGCCCGGCCTCACCGCGCCCGGTCCGGATGGTCTCGTCGAGGTCCCGCCGGGTCTGGGCGAGCAGCGACCGGGCTCGTCCCTGCAGCACCCGACCGGCCGGGGTCAGCGCCACACTCCGGGAGGTCCGGGTGAACAGGTCGACACCGAGAGCGACCTCGATGCGCCGGATCAGCTGCGACAGGGCGGGTTGGGCGATGCCGAGCCCCGCCGCCGCCCGTCCGAAGTGCAGCTCGTCGGCGAGCGCCAGGAACGCCCGCAGCTGGCGGAGGTCGACCTCGGGAGCACGATCCATGCGCCGAGCCTATCGATCAGACTGAACGAGTATTGGACTTGACTCCGTCGGTTCCGGAGGATGGACACATGCCCGACACCACCACCGAGATCGTCATCGACGACATGTCCTCCGCTGCCGACGCCGCCGCGTTCCAGTCGCTGAACGAGCGGTGGATCACGGCGTTCTTCACGCTCGAGGACGAGGACCGCCGGCTCCTCGGCGACCCCGTGCAGCACATCGTCGACCCCGGTGGCGTGGTCCTCGTCGCCCGCCTCGGGAGTGAGGTCGTCGGCTGCGTCGGACTCGCCCCGCACGGCACCGGACCCGCCCCGCACGACACCGACGAGTTCGAGCTCGTCAAGATGGCCGTCGACCCTGACCACCAGGGACACGGCACCGGCCGCCGGCTCATCCGCGCCGCGATCGACCGGGCGCGGGACCTCGGCGCACGCCGGGTGCTGCTCGAGACGAACAGCGCTCTCACGAGCGCGATCCACCTCTACGAGACGACCGGGTTCCGGCACCTCGGAGCCGACGAGCACCCGCCGAGCCCGTACGTCCGCGCCGACGTGGCGATGGCACTCGACCTCTGACACGGGGCAGGCCGGGAGGCCCGGGACCGGACCGCCCGTCGGCGCGAGCCGGACCACGCAGCGGTTGACGGGCCTCCCGGCCGGTCCGCGTACCGTCCGGCCGCATGCCCCGCGACCAGTACGAGTACAGTGACCCGACCACCCGGTACCCGAGCACCAGCCCCGAGCCGCAGCAGCAGCCCGAACCGGGCCTGGAGTCGCGGATGGACCCGAAGCCGGACCACGGCGAGGACTCGTACCGCGGGACCGGACGACTCGCCGGGCGTCGTGCGCTGATCACCGGCGCGGACTCCGGCATCGGCGCAGCGGTCGCGATCGCGTACGCGCGAGAAGGTGCCGACATCGCCCTGGCGTACCTGCCGGACGAGGAAGAGGACGCGCAGCGGATCGTCGCCCTGATCGAGGCGGCCGGACGGAAGGCCGTCACCATCCCGGGCGACCTGACCGCGAAGAACTACCCTGCCGCCCTCGTCGAACGGGCTGTCGCCGAACTCGGCGGACTCGACGCGATCGTCACCTGTGCCGGCAAGCAGCACTGGCGAGCCGAGGTCACCGACATCCCCGACGACCAGCTCGTCGACACCTTCACCGTCAACGTCCTGTCGCTCTTCCGGCTCGTCCAGGCAGCGCTGCCGCACCTGGAGCCCGGGTCGACGATCATCACCACCGCCTCGATGGAGGCGTACCAGCCGGCTCCCGACCGGCTCGACTACGCCGCGTCGAAGGCCGCGGTCAACAACTTCTCGAAGGGTCTCGCGCAGCAGCTCATCCCCCGGGGCATCCGCGTCAACGTCGTCGCTCCCGGGCCCACCTGGTCGGTGCTGCAGGTCTCCGCCGGGGTCGACCCGGAGACCCTGCCGGACTTCGGGTCGAGCGAGTCGCCGATGGGTCGGCCGGGGCAGCCCGCCGAGCTGGCACCGGCGTACGTGTTCCTGGCGTCGCATGAGTCGAGCTTCGTCGCCGGCGAGACCCTCAACGTGAACGGCGGCATGGTCACACCCCGACCGCTCGCCGCCGTGTCCTGAGGCGCTCTCGTTGCTACGCTCACGGCATGGCGACGCACGAGGTCCAGGCCGTCCGTGAGCAGGGCATGTGGCAGGTGTTCATCGACGGGTTCCCCGTGACCGAGGTCCGCCGGTGGCCGTCGGTCGCCTTCGTGGCCCGGGAGTGGATCTCGCTCACCGACCAGATCCCGTCGCGTGAGGTCGACCTGCACGTGACCGTCATCGGTCGCAACCACTTCGCGCCCGTCGCCTGACGGGAGCGAGTCTGACCGGAGCAGGTCGGACCGGAGCGGTCAGTCCGCAGCCGCCACGAGCTGCTGGGCCCGCTGGTACGACACGTCGAGCAGCGGACCGATCTCCCGAACGGTCAATCCGGCATCGTGGAGCTCCTTCGCCGCCGCAGCGGTCTCGTCAGCGGCCGCTCGGCGTGCGCGGTCGGCCTCGTCCCGGAGTTCCACAGCACGGTCCAGGTGCGCGCGCACCGAGTCCGGCAGGACGAACTCGACCTGGACCAAGAAGGCCTCGGCCGGGCGGTCGTGCATGTTCGCCAACCAGTCGCGGGCCATCGGTTCGACCTCGCGCTGCCGTCGAGCTTGCGTCCGGAGCTCGCCGTCGATCCAGACGAGCCAGTAGCGCCCGTCCCGCTGTGCGCGCACGTTGTGCGTCGTCGTCATGATCCGTCCTTTCCGTCATCGCAGCTGCGGATGATCGATCGTGCGAGCATCTCCCGGATCTCCCGGTGCCGGGGGATCTCGATGCGCTCACTGCCGAAGAGGAAGACGTCGTGCCTCCCGCCGTGCCGGAGGAGCACGAAGGGAACGCCACGCCGTGCCGCTCGTTGACGGAGCAGGCGAACGAGGTCCGCGCGCTTCACGGTACCTGTCCAACACCGATTGGACAAGAATGTCTAGCAGCGTTGGACGCCCCGTTGCCCTGTTGTCTGGTCTGCACGCAGCCACGATCGCTCGCCGCCGTGAGGCGGCAGGAGTGATCCGCAGTCCCTGTGGACGGACCACCGCGACGCCCCGCCTGGGGAGGACAGCTGGCAGTGGCTCCCGCAGCTCGTCAGGCGACGTGCCAGACGACAGCCTCCTGCGCACTCGACGGGTACGCGGCAGCGATGCGGAACACCGCCTCGCGGAGGGTCTCCGGCGAGCATGCGAGGTTGATGCGGGCGAAGCCCTTGCCCTCGGTCCCGAACGGCAGCCCCGAGTTCAGCGCGACGAACGCGTGCTCGCGCAGCTGCACAGCCGGGTCGTCGCCGAGGCCGAGCCCGCGGAAGTCCAGCCACGCCAGGTACCCCGCCCGAGGCCGGGCGTAGACCACGCCGGGCAGGTGCTCGGCCAGGAGCTTCGCCAGCAGACGGTCGTTCGCGATGATGCGGTCGACGACGTCGTCGAGCCATCCGACGGCCAGGGTGAACGCGGCCAGGTTCGCGTGCAGCCCGAGGATGCTCGTGCGGCAGGCGACCTCCTCCCACAGGGTGTCGAGGAGCGCCGCCGTCCGCGAGTCCCCGGCGACGATGACCGAGCACTTCACGCCGGCGAGGTTCCAGCCCTTGCTCGCGCTCGTCACGCACACGCTCCGCGCACCGAGTGGTTCGGCGATCATCGCGAACGGGGTGAACTGCACACCGGGGTGCGTCAGCGGAGCGTGGATCTCGTCACTGATCACGAGGACGTCGTACTCGGCCGCCAGACGAGCCAGCGCCTCGAGGTCTGCCCGGTCGTGGACGAGACCGATCGGGTTGTGCGGGTTGCAGAGCAGGAACACGCGGACGCCGCCCGCGAACGCCCGTTCCAGGCCGTCGAGGTCCAGCCGGTAGACGCCCCACTGCTCACGGAGCGGGACCTCTTCCACCTGACATCGGGCCTCTTCCACGAGCTCGAAGAACGGCGGGTACACCGGCGGCGTGATCGCGACCCGTCCGCCGTCAGGCAGCGCGAGCCGGAGCGTCTCGACGATCCCCACGCTGACGTCCGTCGCCAGGTACACGCGCCCGGGGTCGACGTCCCACCCCCATCGGTCGCGGGCGAAGCCGGCGAACGCGGGCGCGAGCGGCCCGGGACCGTCGAGGTAGCCGAGGTCCGACTGCTGCACCCGTTCGACGAGGGCCTGCCGGATCTCCGGCGCGACCTCGTGGTCCATCTCGGCCACGAACAGGGGCAGCACGTCTGGCGCGTACCGCGTCCACTTGATGCTCGTGCGGACCCCGCGGAGCGTGCCGACCGGGTCCTGTTCGTCGCTGGTCATGCGTCCCAGCATGCTCCTGACGGGAGGCCCGGTGCGAGTCCGGACGTCATCGGACGTCGTCTGCCGCCCACTTCCGCCGATCGGGCACGCCCGGATCCGCGCCCGCCTAGTGTCGGCGGCATGACCACGAGCACCGCCGAGAAGGCGACGACCCTCCAGTCCCTGCACACCGCCCCCGAGATCCTCCGCGTCGTGAACGTCTGGGACGCGATCAGCGCGAAGACCGTCGCCGCGTTCCCGGAGACCCGCGCGATCGCGACCGCCGGGCACTCGATCGCCGCGATGTACGGCTACGAGGACGGCGGCATGTCGCTCGACCTCGCCCTCGCTGGCGCGAAGACCGTCGTCGACGCGGTGGACCTGCCGGTCAGCGCGGACCTCGACGACGGCTACGAGGACCCGGCCGAGACCATCCGTCGTGCGATCGGCATCGGCGTCGTCGGTGCCAACGTCGAGGACCGCCTGCGCCCGTTCGACGAGTCCGTCGCCAGGGTGGCCACGATCATGCGCGCAGCCGAGCAGGAGGGCATCGACTTCCAGCTGAACGCCCGGACCGACGCGATCGCCCGTGGCGGCGACCGTCCGATCCAGGAGAGCATCGCGGACGCCATCGCCCGTGGAAAGGCCTTCCTCGACGCCGGAGCCCCGCTCGTGTTCGTCCCCGGTGCCGTCCAGCGTGAGGTCGTCGAGCAGCTGGTCGAGGGCCTGGGCCGCGGCAAGCTCAGCGTCATCGGGCTGCCGGGCGCCCTGCCCGCCGCCGAGTACCAGGCGCTGGGCGTCGCCCGCATCTCCTACGGTCCGCTGACGCAGCGCGTCGCCCTGCGGGCGCTCCGCGACCTCACGGCCGACCTGTACGCGGGCGGCGTGATCCCCGAGGACACCCCGACGCTCAACTGAGCCGTCGACGGACGGGAGGCCCGTGGCGGTGTCGCCACGGGCCTCCCGTCCGTCAGGCGGTCATCATCGCGACCGCAGGTCGCGGCCTACCCGAGCGCCGGGTACAGCGTCGGCGAGGTGCGGGCGTGCGTCGCCTGCTCGAAGCCGTAGCCGAGCCCGATGACGGTCCCCTCGTCGTACGAGCGGCCGAGGAACTCCAGGTTGACGCCGGCGCCGGTGATCGTGGCGTCCGCTGCGGTCGCCTGCCCCATCGGGACCGTGACGGCCGGCATGCCGGTGTTCGGGCTGAGGCGCATGTTGGTGCCCTGCGTGCCGTACGGCGTGCCGGACGGGTAGACGAGCGCGTCGAGGTCCTGCGCGTCCATCATCCCGGTGACCACCTGCTTGCCGGTGGCGATCTGCGTGGTGTGCGAACCGTTCGGTCCCGCCCACGCCTGGTACTGCGCGTCGGTGATCGCGTCACGCTGCTGGTAGGTGCTCTTGCGGCTCGGCACGTACTCGCCCGAAGCGAGGATGCCCTGCAGCGACCGTGCGGTGACGTCCGGGTCCAGGTGCTTCGCGACGTACTGGTCCAGGTCGTGCTTGAACTCGTTCGTGCTGCCGCTGCCCTCGCTGAGGACCCGGTTGAACTCCGTCGTCGCGGTGATCGGGACGACGGTGGCGCCCTGGGCCTCGAGGGTCGCCTGCGCCTGGGCGAAGAGCCGCGCGGTGGTGCGGTTCGTGCCGACCATCGAGGTCACGTAACCGATGCGCTTGCCCTTCAGCGCGGTCGGGTCGAGGAACTGCGTGTACGAGGTGGGGACCTTGCCGGTCTGGCCTTCGGTGACCGGGTCGGCGGCGTCGACCCCGGTGACAGCGTCGAGCGCGACGGCCGCGTCGGTCACCGAGCGGGCGAGGGGCCCGCCGGTGTCCTGCGACAGCGCGAGCGGGATGATGCCGTCGCGACTCGTCAGGCCGACGGTCGGCCGGATGCCGACGAGCTGGTTGTACGACGAGGGGATGCGGATCGAGCCGCCGGTGTCGGTGCCGAACCCGATGCCCGCCAGGTTGGCGGAGACGGCCGCACCGGTGCCACCGCTCGAGCCGCCGGCGGTCTGGCTCGTCACGTAGGGGCTGGCGACGAGGAGCGAGGAACCGGCCGGCTGGTTCGAGGAGAACTCCGACACGAAGCCGTACGCGAACTCGTCGAGGCTGGCCTTGGCGAGGACGACCGCTCCGGCGTTCCGGAGGCCTGTGACCATCGCCGCGTCGGTGGCGGTCTGGTTGTCGTCCCAGCAGCCGCAGCCGCCCGTGGTCGGCATGTCCTTCGTGTCGTAGTTGTCCTTCAGTGCGATCGGCACGCCGAGCAGCATGCTCGTCATGCCGTGTGCCGCTCGTTCGGCGTCGGCGGCCTTCGCGGCGGCGACTGCTCCGGCGTTGGTCGTGACGATGGAGTTGAGCGGTCGCCCGCCCGCCCCCGTGTCCGTGGTGGTCCGGTCGTAAGCCGCGATGCGGTCCAGGTAGTCCTGGGTGATCTCGGCCGAGGTCGTGACCCCGGCGTTCATCGCGGCCTGCATGTCGAGCGTCGAGGCCTCGACGAGCTGGAAGGGCCCGTCGTCGTAGATCATCCGCTGGGACAGGCCGGCGACGTCCGTGAGCGTGATGGTGCCGTTGCCGTCCGCGTCGGCGGCCGAGACCGTCGACCAGTCCGGGTCGGTGCTGGTCGTGCCGAGGTGGTCGGACAGGACGGTGAGGTCGGCCTGCGTGACCTGGTCGTCGCCGGTGAGGTCGAGCGCCGTGTAGTACGGCGCGAGCATGGCGGCGGGGCTCGCGTCGACCGCGGCCGGTGCCGCGTTCGCGACGAGGGACGGGGTCGCGACGACGGCGGTGCCGACGAGGGCCAGGAGCGCGGCTCCGGCGACGGTGGTGCGGCGACGGCGGGTCGTCACGGGGGTTCCTCCGGGGGTTCGGGATGTCGTGGTGTCGTCTGCCAGGTCACGGCGACGGGGCGTGGCGGTCATCGGACGTCCTCCGTCGAGGCGGGGCGACGCGCGCGACGGCGGGCGAGGACGAGGCCGGCACCCGCGAGCAGCAGGGCTGCGCTCGCGGCGATCCAGGGTGCGAGGTCGGCGCCGGTGAACGCGAGCGCGCCGCCGGCGGGCCTGCCGGAGGTGCTGCCCACCGGGTCCGTGCCCGTCCCGGCGTCGGTGCCGGTGCCGGTGCCGTCGGTTCCGCCCGCGATCGGGGTCGCGCTCGGCGTCGCCGTGGGAACGCCGATGGGGGTGGCGGTCGGCGTCGGTGTCGGTGTCGGTGTCGGTGTCGGCGCTGCGGCGATCGTGACGGTCGTCGATGCCGGGTCGGTCAGCGTGGTGGTGCTGCCGTCGGACGCGACCACGGTGACGCGCGTCACGGCGAGGTCGACGGTGGCGGGGCTCGTCGCGGTCAGCTCGACCGAAGCGGCGAGGTCGCCGGAGATCGCCGGGGAGGTCCCGAGCCGGGTGTGCAGCAGCGAGATCGTGTCGCCGTCCTGCTCGACGGAGTCGAAGCCGCCGTCCGGGCCGGTCACGCTGCCGTCGACGACCTCGAGCGAGTCCGCGTCGGCGGCGAGGTCGATCTGGTACGCGAAGACGTCGGTCGTCGCGGGCAGGGTGAGGTCGACCTCGAGGGTGTCGCCGACCGTCACCGAGGCCGACGCGGTGATCGTGGCCGTCGTGGCGACCGGGGCGGCCGACGCCGGGGAAGCGGCGAGGACGGCGAGGCCGAGGCCGCCGACGGCGATGACGGCCGTCCGGAGCGCGGCGGTTCGGGGCGTCGTGGTTCGGGGCGTCGTGGTTCGGGGCGTCGTCGTTCGGGGCGTCGTCGTTCGGGAGCGGAGCCGAGTGCGGTGCTGCATCCGTGCGGGTCCTTCGTCAGGGTTCGGGCTGAACGCTTGCTCAGTGCTCGAACCGTAACGACGGGGTGTTTCGCGCTCAGGCCCGACCGGTTTCCCGCGTGTTACGCCTTCCGTCGGGGCCGCCGGGGCCACTAGCGTGCGGTCATGGCCCTCGACCTCGACGCACTGCTCGCTCCGCCGACGCCGACCGCGGCCCGGGCGCTGGACGTCGTCGGTGCCTGGTCGTCGCCGGCTCTCGTGCACCACTGCCTGCGGTCCTGGGCGTGGGCGACGCTCCTGGCGCCGACGATCGAACTCGCCCCGGACCCCGAGCTGCTCTTCGTCGCGACGATGCTCCACGACCTCGGTGTCACCCCGCACTTCGACGCCGTGCAGGTCCCCTTCGAGGTCGCTGGCGGCGCCGTGGGCAGTGTCTTCGCGATCGGCGCCGGCTGGCCCGCCGCACGCGCGCGGCGCGTCGGGGAGATCGTCGAGCGGCACATGTGGCCCGAGGTCGACCCGGACCTCGACGCCGAGGGGCACCTGCTCGAGGTCGCGACCTCGCTCGACGTCTCCGGCGTCGGCATGGAGCGCTGGGACCACGACGACCTCCGCACCGTGACCGCCGCCCTCCCCCGTCTCGGCTTCTCCGACGACTTCCACGAGCTCGTGCACGACCAGGCGGGTCGGAAGCCTGAGTCGGCAGCTGCCCGGCTGGACCACTCCGGGAACGTGCTGGCCGGTGGCCAGCGGTGGGCGAGCCTCCTGGCCGGTTGAGGCGCAACGGTGTGCCGGGCGGTCCGGTGACGGTCGGGCGGACTGGACAAGTCCTGCTCTCGTGCGTAGAGTGTCTTCCTGGTGCATTGCAGCGAACCCATCTGACTCGCGCACACCGACCGTCTCGAACCGATCCCCCTGGGTCGCATTCCAGCGAGACCACCGCTCCCCGACTGGCGAGCACTTGCACGTCGAATGCCGACGTGCGCGTCCGCGCTCCTGCGGCCGACGAGACCAATGAGTCCGTCCGGCCCCGCGCGACGCCGAACGACTGAAGAAAGACAGCACCATGACCACGAACGAACGCACCATCATCACCGGGACCGCCATCGCGGCTCCCACCGTCTCCCCCGACCGCATCGCCGAGTTCCCCGTCCGCGAGGACCGCTCGCAGCGCGAGTTCCTCGTGCGCATGCCGGCCGACGACCTCGGGCTGTTCCTCACGCCCGGCGTCCGCGTCGCCGTCGACGGCGAAGCGGGCTGGGTCGTCCCGGGCCGCTCCTGGCGCGGCGAGGCCAGCCGGACCATCCTGCAGGCGCGCGCCGTGCAGGCGCCGGAACTGGCCCTGGCCGCCTGACACCCGCGCACACCGGAACGCCGTCCCTTCGGGGGCGGCGTTCCGTCGTTCCGGGCGAAGGCCCCGGCTCTGGCCCTGGCACCGGCCCTGGCCCTGGCCCTGGCCGGGACCCCGGTTGCGCCCTACCTCGCCTGGTCGCCCTCGGCCGCGCCGACGAACCGTCGGCCACCATCAGCGTTCACCGGCTGCTGCCCGCCGCACTGGTCCGCCGCGTCCCGCAGCCGACGGATGAACGTCGGGTCCTCCGGTTCGAGTTCGTCGTCCGGTGCCTGACGCACCACGATCTCGCTCGACGGTCCGACGAGCATCGTCGTCCGCTCGACCGCCCCGTCCTCGCCGACCGTCGGCACCGCGATCGTGTCCGTGCGGGTGTTCGCCCCGAGCACCGCCGCGTAGTCCGCGACCGCGTCCGCGATCAGGTCCCCCGTCAGGATGTCCGTGCCGTCGTAGTGGATGTACTTCACGATGTGACCTCCCTCGTCCTGACGGTAGGCACCGGGGTGCAGCAGACAGCACAGGATCGGGCGGGAGGCGCGGGCGATGGACAACTCGTGACCTGCGCAGCCGTTGAACGGCCAGAGCCCGACGTCTATAGTCGGTGGCTATAGGAGGAGCCATGCGCCTGGACCACGCCGCAGACCTGATCCGCCTCGCACGTGAGGACATCGGCATGACGCAGACCGCGCTTGCGCGCGCCGCGGGCATGCAGCAGCCGACCATCTCCGCCTACGAGGCCGGCCGGAAGCAGCCGCGCGCTGAGTCGTTCGAGCGCATCATGGCAGCGGCGCAGACCAGGCCGAGCATCCCGCTCACTGTTTACGCGGACGAGATCAGATCCGCTGCAAGTCAGCACCGGCTGCGCGATGTCCGGGTCTTCGGGTCGGCGGTTCGGGGAACGGACACTGCGAGCAGTGACATCGACCTCCTCGTCACCACGGAAGAAGGAGCCGACCTTTTCGATCTCGGCGGCTTCGTCTCGGTGGTCGAAGACATCACCGGTTTCCCCGTCGACGTACTCACCGAGGAGCAGCTCGACGACGAGCACTTCGCGCACGTCCGCGACGACGCGGTGCCTCTGTGAGCGACGAAGCGGAGCGCTTCAGCCCGCGCCCACGAATTGTCCCTGGCGGCGGAGTCGACCGCTGGCCCGGGCTCGAAGCCGCACTCCTCGATCTCTTGGCCGAGTGTTCATCGATCGTCGAACATGGGCGAGCCGTGTTCGAAGCGCCCAGGAGCCTGACCTACCGCGCTGCCGAAGCCGTCGTCATCCACTTCGACGATCTGCTCGGACGACTTCCGGAAGACCGCCTCGGCCGCCTTCCCGGCGGACTGTCTCTCGCTGCCGTGCGTCGGACGCGGAACATCCTGTCGCACGACTACCGGGCGGCGCAGAAGTCGATCATCTGGGACGTCGTCGAACAACGAATCCCAGCGGTGATCGCGGCACTGGTGGAATGACGCGCGTCGACCGACCTCAGAGCACCTCACCGGTGGGGTAGAGCACCCACGGGCCGGGACCGGTCTCGGGGCAGTGCTCGTCCATCACCCGCTTCACCACGTCGTAGTCCGCGGGAGCACGCCGGTACATCAGCGCGACGAGGTCCACTTCGGTCCCCACGCGACCGTCCGGCCAGCGCGCGTCGTAGTGGATCGCACGCCTCGGCCGACGGAGCCACCGTGATGTCCGGATCTCCGCGACGGCGCGGAAGACCGTCGGGAGCTCCTCCGACAGCGGAACCGGTCCGCCTGCTGCTCCATCGTCCCCCATGCCCGCGATCTTAGGACGGAGATGCGGACCAGCCGACTCAGTTGTCGAAGCGGAACTCCACCGCGACCTCCGCGCGCTCGATCCAGCGCGACAGCAGGCTGAAACCTGCCAACGCCTCCATCGATTCTGTCTCTCCGAACTGGTGCACTTCTGCTCCGACGTGATTGATCGTGTTCCGAACCGCAGAGTAGAGCCCACGGCCAAGCAGTGACGCACCGACGTGCACATCCTTGAACAGGTCAGGGTTCGACCGGTCCACGAGCCGAAGACGGGGTCGACCCTCCGCGGGCTCCTCGGTGCTGAACGCCTCCTGCAGAAGCTTCGCTTCCCCGATGTCCTTCCGCCCCATCTTCTTCTGAAGCCGGCTGTTCACGTTGACGCCCGCGGCCCATACCGCGGCGTCGAAGTTGCCACTCGACCAGTGCGACTTCGCGGCGTCCCACACCCACGGGTGCATGCTCTCGCCTGAATACGCCGGCGGTGGTTCGTCCAGCCCCAGCCGGCGGCGCACTTCATCGCCCTCGATCAGCTCCCATCGGAGTTTCGTCGCGAGGTCGCGGTTCAACCAGTGCGGCGCCTTCTCGTAGACCGCTTGCGCGATCAGGGAGACGACGTGCCCGGCCTCTTTGATCTGGCGCTCGCTGCCACGAAACCGCGACTTCTTGTTGGGCCGCTGCTCCTCGACCGGCAGGGAACCCGCTCGGTCAGGCTCAGGTAGTTCTCCAGCTGTTCGAGCGCCCACTCCACGTCCACGGGGAGGAGGCTACTGGGAGCCACCGTCACCGCGATGCCGGCCAGCCGGCGACGGCGTCCGGGCACCGTGTCCTGGATGCTCGTCACCCGACCGGCCGGCACCCGCGTAGGTCATGGCGTCACCGTATCGGTCCGTCGTGCTGTCGGGGTGACCGTGACGAGGAGCACACGTGAGCTTCGCGATCAACTTCCTCGCGTGGCGGCGGTCGCGACAGCCGTGGCGGTCAGTTGTTGAAGCGGAACTCCACCACGTCGCCGTCCTGCATGACGTACTCCTTGCCCTCGATGCGGGCCTTGCCCTGCGCACGAGCCTCGGCGATGGAGCCGGTGGCGATGAGGTCGTCGAACGAGATGACCTCGGCCTTGATGAAGCCCTTCTCGAAGTCCGTGTGGATGACGCCGGCAGCCTGGGGAGCCTTCCACCCCTTGCCGATCGTCCATGCACGGGCTTCCTTCGGCCCCGCCGTCAGGTAGGTCTGCAGTCCGAGGGTCTCGAACCCGATGCGGGCGAGCTGGTCGAGGCCGGACTCGGTCTGACCGGTCGATTCCAGGAGCTCCTTGGCGTCCTCGGGGTCGAGGTCGATGAGTTCGGACTCGACCTGGGCGTCGAGGAACACGGCGTGCGCGGGGGCGACGAGCGCGGACAACTCGGCCTTCCGCGACTCGTCCGTCAGGATCGCCTCGTCAACGTTGAAGACGAAGATGAACGGCTTGGCGCTGAGGAGCCCGAGCTCCTTGATCGGCTCGAGGTCGATCGAGGTCGCGGAGAGGAGCACGCCCTTCTCGAGCTCGGCCTTCGCGGCGTTCGCCGCCTCGAGGACGGCGGGCTCGGCCTGCTTGAGCTTGAGCAGCTTCTCGTACCGCGGGAGCGCCTTGTCGATGGTCTCCATGTCGGCGAGGATCAGCTCGGTGTTGATGACCTCGAGGTCGTCCTTCGGGGAGACCTTGTTCGCCACGTGCACGACGTCGTCGTCGGTGAACCCGCGGACGACCTGCGCGATGGCGTCGGCTTCGCGGATGTTGGCGAGGAACTTGTTGCCGAGCCCCTCCCCCTCGCTCGCACCCTTGACGATGCCGGCGATGTCGACGAACGACACCGGCGCGGGCACGGTCTTCTCAGAGTGGAACAGCTCGGCGAGCTGGTCGAGACGCGGGTCGGGGAGGTTCACCACGCCGACGTTGGGCTCGATGGTGGCGAACGGGTAGTTGGCCGCGAGCACCTGGTTCTTGGTCAGGGCGTTGAACAGGGTCGACTTGCCGACGTTCGGGAGACCGACGATTCCGATGGTGAGAGCCACGGGAGCACAGCCTACCGGCGGCAGCCTGTCGGGGCCGACCCGAGCCTCCCGTCCGTCTCCCTCGTCACCGCACGCACGGCGTGCTCGACCACGGCCAGGGCCTCGGCCTGGAGGCGCTGCGACGCCTTCCAGTCGCCGGGCACCTCGAGTCGGTGGTCGGCTCGGTCGACGGTCTGGAGTCGCGCCCGCGTCCCGCGCACCAGTTCCGGCCGCCAGACGGGATCAGCCGAACCGCCGAGTGCGGTGTGCGCGTCGTCGGCTGCGGCGAGCGCGGCCCGCACCGCTTCGTGGGTGAGGACCGGCGTCAGCCAGACGCCGGGGACGCTCGCATCGATCGCCCAGGGCAGGGCGGCGCAGCCGAACGACTTGGCGACGACGAGGTCCGGCCGTCGTCCGGCGAGCGCGGTCGTCAGCGCCTGCTGCACGAAACGGACCGGGTCGGCCTCGGCGACGTCGTCGACGACCCATCGGGGCGCGACGACCTCGCAGCCGGCTTGCCGGGCGATGGCGTCCGTCCACCAGAGCAGCGGCGCCTGCTGGCCGTACCCGGCGCCCGCGAGGACCAGGACGAGCGGGGTGCGCCGCAGCGGGTTCTCCATGTCTCGAGGGTAGGAGCGGGCACGCCCCCTCGACGCACCACGCCGCGTCCGGTTCCGGTGATGTCGGTTCTCCGTGCAACGATCGAAGGCGTGCTGAACTTCACCGCCATCGACTTCGAGACCGCGAACAACTCGCCCGCCAGCGCGTGTTCGGTCGGACTCGTGAAGGTGCGTGGCGGTCGGGTCGTCGATCGGGCTTCGTGGTTCATCCGTCCGCCGGCCGGGCACGACGACTTCCTCGAGTGGAACACGCGCATCCACGGGATCGTCGAGTCGGACGTCGTGCACGCGAAGTCGTGGGAGCAGCAGTACCCGGACCTGGTGGCGTTCGCCGAGGGGGACGTGCTGGTCGCGCACAACGCCCGTTTCGACATGGGCGTCATCGCCGGCGGGTGTGCGGCGACGGGGATCGAACTGGCCGAGCACCACTCGATGTGCTCGCTGCAGGTCGCCCGCAAGACCTACACCCTCGACTCGTACCGTCTGCCGATGGCGGCGATGGCTGCCGGGTTCTCGGGCTTCCAACACCACGACGCCGCCGCCGACGCCGAAGCCTGCGCCGCGATCGTCGTGCACGCTGCCGGTCACCACGGGGTGCCGACGGTCGAGGCCCTCGGTGCCGTCACCCGGGTGACGATCAACCCGGTGCGCGCCCGAGTCGAGAAGCCGAAGTCTGCAGTGCAGCCCCGGCTGTCCCGCCGTCCGATGGTCTTCTCCGACTGACGCGGCCCAGCCGGCCGGTCCTGGCCGCGCCGGCCGGTCCTGGCCACGCCACGCCCGGTGGTATTGTCACGACAATATGCCCGGCGCTGGTGCTCGGGCCCGTTCTCCCCTGCGAAGGACCGCGATGACCAACGATGGCCAGCTGCCGTCCGACCTGTTCATGGACCTGGACCGGTCGGGTCCGATGCCCCTGTACCACCAGGTCGCCTCACGCATCGAGGAGTCGATCCGCTCCGGTGCGATGCCGCCCGGCGCTCGTCTCGAGAACGAGATCGCCCTCGGCGAGCGCCTCGGCCTGTCCCGCCCGACCATCCGACGTGCCATCCAGGACCTCGTCGACAAGGGGCTGCTCGTCCGCCGACGTGGCATCGGCACGCAGGTCGTGCACGGACCGGTCACCCGCAAGGTCGAGCTGACCAGCCTGTACGACGACCTGACGCAGGGGTCGCAGCAGCCGACGACGAAGCTCCTCGACCGCAGCGACGTCCCGGCGACCCGGGCCGTGGCCGAGGCCCTCGGCGTCGAGGTCGGGGCGAGCGTCGTGCACGTCCTCCGCGTCCGGTTCGCCGAGGACGTGCCGATGGCGGTGCTCGAGAACTACCTGCCGCCCGAGTTCGCGGACATCACCGATGAGGACCTCCGCGCCCACGGCCTCTACCAGCTGCTGCGGTCCCGCGGGGTGACGATGCGGGTCGCGAAGCAGCGGATCGGTGCCCGTGCGGCGACCGACGACGAGGCGGGTCTGCTCGAGATCGAGGACGGCGACCCCGTGCTGACCATGAGCCGGACGGCGTACGACGCCTCGGGTCGAGCGGTCGAGTACGGCGTGCACTGCTACCGGCCGGACCGGTACTCGTTCGAGGTCACGCTCGTCGACAAGTAGGGCCTGGCAGGCCAGTCAGCTCGCGCTGGGGACGCCGAGTTCGCCGGTCAGGTACTGGGCGCGACCGAAGCCGAACGACCAGTCCTGGGGACCGTTCTCGACGTAGCCGATGAAGACGTCCTCGGAGGCGACGCCCACCCCGGCGAGCGCGTCGTGGATCGCGGCGTAGAGCGCCTGCTTCGCGTCGTCTGACCGCCCCCGCTGGGTGAAGACCTGGATCATGACGACACCCTCGGTGCGTTCGAAGCCGAGGCCGGCGTCCTGCGCGATGATCTGCGTCGGCGGGTGTTCGGTGATGACCTGGAAGCGGTCTCGCTCCGGGATCCCGTAGACGTCGACGATCGCCTGGTGGGTGGCGTCGGCGATCGCGCGGACGGCTTCCGGGGTGCGACCGGTGGCGAGGTCGAATCGGACGAGCGGCATGGTGCCTCCTGCTGGTGGTGACTTTGTCAGGACATACTATCGCCCCCGCTGCTGCGGCGGCGACCAGCGGGCGTCGTGCGTCACCCCATGACGGACGGGAGGCGCGTCACCAGCTGGTGACGCGCCTCCCGTCAGGATCGTGGTCGGTGGACCCGCCGGGATCAGAACACCGGTGTCGGCGCGTCCGCGGTGAGCAGTCCGTCGATCCGTGCCACGTCGTGCCAGGCCCCGTCGGCAAGCGAGGCCTCCGCCGCTTCCACGATCGACGCTGCTGCGAGCCCGTCCGCCACCGACGGCGCGAGTTGGCGGCCGCTCCGGACGCTCGCCAGGAACTGCGCCGCCTCGATCGTCTTGAGGTCGTCGTACCCCATCGCGGTCCCGGCGCCCGGTTGGAAGCGGGCGAACTCGCCGTCCCCGGGCGCGACGTACACGGTCGTGTAGCCGTGCGTCTCCTGCCCGTCGAGGCAGACCTGCAGTTCGTTCATCCGCTGGAAGTCCCACCGGATCGACCCGGCGGTGCCGTAGACCTCGATCGTGTACTCGGCGTGCGGACCGCGCATCACCCGGCTGGAGTCCATCGTCCCGACCGCACCGTCGTCGAAGCGGAAGAGCAGGGCGGCGTAGTCCTCGTTCTCGACCGGCCTGCGGTCACCGGTCGCGGCGGCGCTGCGGTCGACGATCCCGGCGCCGGGCAGCGGCCGCTCCGTGATGAAGGTCTCGGCGAGTGCGGTGACGCTCGCGATCCGGCCGACGAGGTACTGCGCCAGGTCCAGGCCGTGCGACAGCAGGTCACCGAGCACGCCGGACCCCGCTCGGTCGCGCTCGAAGCGCCAGGTCAGCGGAGCCGCCGGGTCGGACGAGTAGTCGGCGAGCAGGGAGCCGCGGACGTTCGTGATCCGGCCGAGCCTCCCGCCGCGGACGAGCTCACGTGCCCGCTCGACCGCGGGTGCGTGCCGGTAGTTGAACCCCACGCTCGTGACCACCCCCGCCCGTTGGACGGCGTCGTGGATGTCACGGGAGTCGCTGGCGTACCGGCCCATCGGCTTCTCGATCCAGAACGGCTTGCCCGCCTGGGCCGCCGTGACCGCCATCTCGCGGTGCAGGAAGTTCGGGGAGCAGATCGAGACGACGTCGACCTCCGGGTCCGTGAGGACCTCCTGCCAGTCGGCGACGGCCCGCTCGTAGCCGAGCCGTTCCGTGGCCTGCTCCCGTGCCGCAGACACCGGGTCGGC
Source organism: Curtobacterium sp. MCPF17_031 (assembly GCF_003234035.1). Taxonomy (NCBI): domain Bacteria; kingdom Bacillati; phylum Actinomycetota; class Actinomycetes; order Micrococcales; family Microbacteriaceae; genus Curtobacterium; species Curtobacterium sp. MCPF17_031. Next base: position 208,195 of record NZ_QKSG01000002.1, read on the forward strand.
CGCGACCACCAGGCGCGGGCGGACTCCGAGTTCCGGGAAGTGGTCCGGCAGCGCTCGGTAGGCGCGAGAGTGCAGGCGTCCCATCCACCCCACCGAGATGAGCCCCACCCCGACCGTGTCCATCGTCGACGACCTAGGCGGCCGGGACGATGATGTCGCGCACGAGGGCGTCGAGTTGCGCATCGGCGTCGAGGAACTGGCGGAGCGTCGTGACGGTCGCGCCGAACCGGTCGAACTCGTCGATGGTCATGCCGTCGACGTCGTGACCACGGGCGAACTCCGGCGTCGCACGGCGGAGTGCCTCGAGGACGTGTGCCGGTACCTCGTCGTCGATCGCGTCCGGACGGAACGGGAACGCGTTGTCGTTGATGTCCTTCGTCCACTGGAACGGCGGCGAAACGACGAGGTCACCGCCCTGGAACTCGGACCACTGCAGTGCGTTCCGGAAGGCCGCGACGAGGACCCGGGATCGGAAGTCGCGCTCCTGGAACACCCGGTACGCGTTCTTCACCGCGGCGACCCCGGCCCACTCGAGGTACCCCGGGTCGATCATCACGTGGTCGCGCTTGACGACGGTCTTCAGCCAGTCGTCGAACCGACCGGCCATCAGGGTGACGACGTGCCCGAACTCCTGCTCGGGCAGACCGTCGGCCGCCCGGCGGTCCAACGCACGCTCGATCGCCTCGCCGACCGCGACGACCTGCGCCACCGTGAACGACACGGTCGCGTTGATCGAGACACCCCGGTACGCCGCTTCCTCGATGGCCGCGATGCCGACCTTCGTCGCCGGGATCTTCACGATGATGTTCGGCGCGAGGCCGGAGAAGCGCACGGCCTGCTCGACGAGGGCATCCCGGTCGCGGTGCAGGCGCGGGTCGGTCTGCATGCTGAGCCGGCCGTTGCGACCGCCCGATGCCTCGAACGCCGGCAGCAGCTGCGCGGCAGCGTTGACCGAGAGCTCCTCGACCGCCATCCACCCGAGTGCGGTCTCCCCCGCGGTCGGGTGTTCCTCGGCGAGCTGTCGGATGCGCGGGACCCAGACCTCCGGGTCCTGCCTGATGCACGTGTAGGCGATGACCGGATTGCATGTCGCCCCGACCGCTCCGTACTCGGAGATCGCGGTCGCGAGCTCGTGCGGGTCGGCGGAGTCGTTCCACAGCGCGGTGGGCGTCTGCTCCGTCGCCTGCAGGGTGACCGGGCGGACGTCGACCGCAGCCGCGTCCTGGGTCTCGAGCGTGCTCGTCATCGGTGGAGTCCCTTCGTGATCTGGTCGAGCTGGAACCGCGACACCGCGTCGGCGTTCTCGTCCTCGGCGAAGACGCTCGACACCGCGACGGTGTCGTCACGGCCGGAGAAGCCCACCCGGTCGAGCGCGCGCCAGAACGCGTCGAAGTCGACGTCGCCCTGCCCGACCGGCAGGTGCTGGTGCACCCGGACCGGGTTGCCGGGCGGGTTCGTGATGTAGCGGAGGCCGTGCGAGCGACGGTGGTCGTACGCATCCGCCACGTGGATGAGTTGGAGGGAGTCACCGGCGGCGTCGATGACCGCGTCCATGTCCCCGCCGTAGTGGAAGGTGTGGCAGGCGACGTAGACGAAGCCGACGTTCTTCGAGTTCAGCCCGCGGATCACCCGGAGTGCTTCGAGACCGTCCTCGACGAAGTCGTCGGGGTGCGGGTCGATGAGCACCCGGAGGTCCGCGTCCTCGATGATCGGCAGGAGCTCCTCCATCGCCCAGTAGAACTGTGCCTCGGACTCCTCGGCACGTTCGGGTCGGCCGGAGAACTCGGTGTTGATGGTGTCCACGCCGAGCCGCTTGGTGATCTCGATGACGCGCTTCCACTGCTTGACGGCGGTCTCCCGCGTCTCCCGGTCGGGCCCGGACCAGCGGAGCACCGGCAGCACCGACGCCACCTGGACGCCGGCGTCGACGCAGGCTGCCGCGAACGCGTCGACGAGGTCGTCGTCCGCCTTCGGGTGCCGGTGGAACGGGATGAAGTCGCGGTGCGGGGTCAGCTGCAGGTACTCGTAGCCCAGCTCGGCGACCTTCCGGGGGAACTCGAGCAGGTCGAGGTCGTGGTGGAACGGGGTCGGATCGAGGGCGATCTTCGGCACGGGCTACGCTCCCACGAGGACGTCGGCCGGTGCGGCAGCCGCGTCGTAGAACGCCGGCTTGACCACCGCGTACTCCACGGGCTCGGTTGCGCCGGACTGCTGCGCGCGGACGGCGACCTCGGCGACGACGGATGCCGTGTAGCCGTCCCAGGCGCTCGGCCCGTCGATGCCGCCGTCGCGAGCGGCATCGACCCAGCGCTGCACCTCTTCGTCGTAGGCCGCCGCGAACCGTTCCTTGAACGACGGCGTGACGCCCTGACCAGAGACCCCGGCGGACACGATCGTCTGCGAGGTGTCGCGCCCGATGTAGGCGACACCGGACTCGAACACGGCGTCGGTGGTGACCTGGTACCCGAACTGGGCGTTGACGTTGATCTCGACGATCGCCATCGTCCCCGACTCGGTCGTGAACAGCACGAACTGCGGCTCGGGCAGGTCGGCCGGTGCCAGCGAGTTCTTCCGCGGCTTCTTGACCTCGACGCTCGTGATCGCTTCGCCCGTGAGGAACGGGATGATGTCGATCTCGTGGATCACCGAGTCGTGGATGAGCATCGACTCGCTGAAGTTCGGTGGCGTGGTCGGGTTGCGGTGGGCGTGGTGCAGCGCGAGCAGAGCCCCGTTCGCGCCCGACTCCCGCAGCGCCTTGAGCTCCTGGTACCCGGCGTCGAACCGTCGCATGAACCCGACCTGGATCGTCGGACGGCTGGCGTGTTCCTGCTCGAGCTGCACGATGCGCAGGCTGTCCTCGGCGCTGGTCGTCAGCGGCTTCTCACAGAGCACGGCGAGACCGCGCTCGAGAGCGGTCACGAGGATGGGCTCGTGCAGGAAACCGGGGGTCGCGATGATGACACCGTCGATGTCGGTGGAGTCGAGGGCTTCCTCGAACGAGGCCGCGGTGATCGCACCCGGGGCCAGCGCAGCAGCGGCGGCGGCCCGGGACGCGTCCGGCTCGACGACCGCGACGACGTCGGCGTTCGAGATCTTCGCGGTGATGCGTCGGACGTGGTCCGCGCCCATCATGCCCGCGCCGACGACGGCGACGCGGAGGTTCTGCGTGGTGCTCATGGCTGTCTTCCTCTGTGTGGTGGACGTGGTCGTGGTGACGGTGGCGTTCGCGACGTCAGTCGGTCCGCGCGGCCGCGGTCGAACCGAAGATGTGCTGGAAGGTGCGCTCGGCGATCGGCCCCGGGGCGTCGATGGAGCAGCCGTACATGTCCTGCTCGACGATGCCGAACACCTCGGGGTTGATGCGGGCGACGGCCTCGATGATCGGCGCGAGCGCCGGGGTACCGTGCGGCGGCTCGGTCATGATGCCCTGCGACACCGCGGTGGCGAACGGCACGTCGTTCTTCAGTACGTCGAACAGCAGATCGGTGTCGACCTGCTTGAGGTGCAGGTACCCGATGCGGTCCGGGTGCTCGGCGATGAGCTTCAGGTTGTCGCCGCCGTAGTAGGCGAAGTGGCCCGTGTCGAGGCACAGGTTCGTGTACCGCTGGTCGGTGACCTCCAGGAAGCGCACGGTCTCCTTGAACGTCCCGACGTGGCTGTCCGCGTGCGTGTGGAACTGCTGGTGGACACCGAACTCCTCGAGCAGCGCCTTGCCGAGTCGGTCGTGCCCCGTGCCCAGGCGCTCCCACTGCTCGTCGCTGAGCGTCCGGGGCTCGAGGACCTCCTCGGTGGCGTCCGAGCGCCACAGGTCCGGGATCGTCACGAGGTGTTCCGCCCCGAGGGCCGCTGCGAGTCCGGCGACAGCGACCGCCTGGTCCCAGGCACGCTGGAACTGGTCGTCGCCCTTGTGGAACCCGGTGAAGACGGTGCCGGCCGACAGCTGCAGGCCTCGGGACTCGAGCTCGTCGGACAGCTGCGCCGGGTCGGTCGGCAGGTAGCCGTACGGGCCGAGTTCGATCCACCGGTACCCGGCGGCCGCGGCCTCGTCGAGGAAGCGCTGCCACGGCACCTGGTTCGGGTCGTCCGGGAACCAGACGCCCCAGGAGTCGGGAGCGGTGCCGATGCGGATGCCGGCGGTGGTGGTGTCCTCGTCGGGGACCCCGGTGGGGGTGGCGGTGTCGGTCATGACGTCGCTGTCGCTTTCTGTCTCGGATCGGGTTCAGCCGAGCAGCGGACGCTGCGCGGCGACCTGCTGCTCGTACTCGGCGCGGGCGGCCTGCGTGCTGGGGAGCGTGGAGGTCTGTGCGACCGGCACGTCCCACCAGCCGTCGCCGTCCGGCGCGTACACGAGCGGGTCGGAGTTGATGTGCACGAGCGTGGTGTGCTGGTTCGCCTTCGCCTGGCGGAGCGCTGCGGTGAGGTCGGCGATGCTGTCCGGTCCGGGCTGCACCTCGATCACGTCGACGCCGTAGGACCGGGCGTTCGCAGCGAGGTCGACGGGCAACGGCTCGCCGTTGTCGAACGACTGCGTCTCGTCCAGGTAGCGGTACTTCGTGCCGTACCGCTCCGACCCCACGGTCTCCGACAGGTGGCCGATCGAGGCGTACCCGTGGTTCTGGATGAGCACCACGATGATCTTGATGCCCTCGGCGACGGCGGTCACGAGCTCCGTGTGCAGCATCAGGTACGAGCCGTCACCGACCATCACGATGGCATCGCGGTCCGGTGCTGCGCGGCGGACACCGATGCCGCCGGCGATCTCGTAGCCCATGCACGAGAAGGCGTACTCGACGTGGTAGCCGAGGGCGTCGCGGACCCGCCAGAGCTTGTGCAGGTCGCCGGGCAGCGACCCGGCGGCCTGGATGACGACGTCACGCGGATCGCTGGCAGCCTGGACGGCGCCGATGATCTCGGCCTGCCCGGGCAGATCGGCGCCGGACGGGGCGAACGCCTCGTCGACGATAGCGTCCCACTCGCGCTTCCGGTCCCGGACCTCGGCGACGTAGCCGGCGTCGACCGCGTACGACGAGTCGGCGGTGAGGGCCGCGGTCAACGCGACCAGGGCCTCCCGGGCGTCCGCGATCACCGGCAGCTGCGTGCCGTGCTTGTAGGCGTCGAAGGACGCCACGTTGACGTTGACGAAGGTGACGTCGGGGTCCTGGAAGGCCGTGCGGGACGCCGTGGTGAAGTCGCTGTACCGCGTCCCGATCCCGATGACCACGTCGGCCTGCGCGGCGACGGCGTTCGCGGCGGCCGTGCCGGTGGCCCCGATGCCGCCGAGGTACTGCGGGTGGTCCCAGACCAGGGATCCACCTCCGGCCTGCGAGGTGCCCACCGGGATGCCCGTGGCCTCGACGAAGCGACGGAGCTCGTCCTCGGCGCCGGAGTAGAGGACCCCACCACCGGCGACGATGACCGGACGCTTCGCCTGTCGGATCGCGGCGACGGCACGCGCCAACGGACCGGTCTCCGGGATCGGACGCCGGATGTGCCACTCGCGGGGCTGCAGGAACGCGACGGGGACGTCGAGTTGTTCGGCCTGGACGTCCTCCGGCAGGGCGATCGTCACCGCACCGGTCTCGGCCGGGTCGGTGAGGACCCGCATGGCCTGGAGCGCGATCGAGAAGAGCTGCTCCGGTCGGACCACCCGGTCGAAGAAGCGCGAGAGCGGACGGAACGCGTCGGTCACCTGGATCGACGTGTCGTGGGGCATCTCGATCTGCTGCAGCACCGGGTCGGTCGTCCGCGTGGCGAAGGTGTCCGAGGGCAGCAGCAGTGCCGGCAGCCGGTTCGTCGTGGCGAGCGCGGCGGCGGTGAGCATGTTCGCAGCGCCCGGCCCGACCGACGCCGTCGACGCGAAGGTCGCACGACGGCGGTGCATCCGGGCGAACCCGACGGCCTCGTGCACCATCGCCTGCTCGTTGCGGGCCTGGTGGTACGGCAGCAGTCCGGGCTGCTCGACGTGCAGCTGCTTGATCGCCTGGCCGAGGCCGGCGACGTTGCCGTGACCGAAGATCCCGAAGACCCCCGGGATCGTGCGCTCGCGGACGTCACCGTCCACCGTCCACTGGTTCGCCAGGAACTCGACGAGCGCCTGGCCGACGGTCATGCGGCGCGTCGGTCCGGGCTGGCGCTGTGTCGTGGTCACACGTCCTCCTTCAGGTAGGGCAGGCGGGGGTCGAGCGACTCGGACTCCCAGAGCTGACGGACCCACCCGTGGGCGGGGTCGTCGGTGATGTTCCAGACGCGTTCCGGGCCGGGCCCGGCCATCACGTTGAGGTAGTACATGTCGTAGCCCGGGGCGGCGACGGCGGGTCCGTGCCAGCCGTACGGCACGAGTGCGATGTCGCCCGTGCGGACCTGCCGGAACTCGTCGATCGGCCGGTCGTCCGAGGCCGAGGTCCGGTGCAGCGCGAACGGGTCGGCGGCGTCGGGAGCGACGTGCTCGGAGCCACGGGCGACGGCGGACTCGTAGTAGTAGATCTCCTCGAGCTCGGACTCCTGCCCGGGCCGTTCGGTGTCGTGCTTGTGCGCCGGCCACGACGACCAGTTGCCCGCGGGCGTGATCACCTCGCACACGATCAGCCGTGCGGCGTCGAGCGCCGCCGGGGTCCCGAAGTTGTGGACCTGGCGGCTCGACTGCCCGGCACCACGGAGTTCGACGGGCACGTCCTGCCGCGGGATGTACACCGTCGGCTCGACCACGTCGGTGGGGGCCTCGGCGACCGCGAGTCGGCCGGTGCCGGTGATCACCGCGGCGGTCCCCGAGCCGAGGTAGAGGACGTCCGTGGGGCCCTCGAAGACGCTCGTGCGACCCTCGAGCTGCTGCACGGCGTCGCCATGGGTCACGGTGAAGCTGCCGGCGAGCGGCACGACGATCCGTTCGACCGGGGCGGAGTCCAGCCGCAGCGAGCCACCGTCCGTCAGAGTCCCGGTCCGGAGGCCGGTGTGCGCCCACCCCGGCACCCGGCCGTCGACCACGTCGGTCCAGCCGTCTTCCGGCCGGCTGCCCCGCGGGTTGAACCAGTTGTCGGTCATCGTCGGATCAGCCGTTCGAGGGGAAGCCGAGGTTGATGCCGCCGTGCGAGGGGTCGAGCCACCGGGAGGTGATCGCCTTCTGCCGCGTGAAGAAGCTGACGCCGTCCGCGCCGTAGGCCTTGTGGTCGCCGAACAGCGAGTTCTTCCACCCGCCGAACGAGTAGTAGGCCACCGGCACCGGGATCGGCACGTTGATGCCGATCATGCCCACCTGCACGTCCCGCTGGAAGCGCCGGGCGGCGCCGCCGTCGTTCGTGAAGATCGCGGTGCCGTTGCCGAAGGCGCCCGAGTTGATGAGCTCCAGGCCCTCTTCGTAGGTGGCGACCCGGACGACGGCGAGCACCGGACCGAAGATCTCCTCGGTGTAGACGCGGCTCGAGGTCGGCACCTCGTCGATGAGGGTCGGGCCGAGCCAGAAGCCGTTCTCGTCGCCGTCCGGACGGACGGTGCGGCCGTCCACCACGATGACCGCACCGTCCTGCTCTGCGACCTCGATGTACGAGGCGACCTTGTCCCGGTGCTGCTCGGTGACGAGTGGTCCCATGTCGCAGCCGCGGCGGCCGTCACCGATGCGCAGCGTGGCGGCGCGCTCGGCGATCTTCGCGACGAGCTCGTCGGCGACGGGCTCCACCGCGACGACGACGGAGATCGCCATGCAGCGCTCCCCCGCTGAACCGAAGCCCGCGTTGATGGCGTTGTCCGCGACCAGGTCGAGGTCGGCGTCCGGCAGCACCAGCATGTGGTTCTTCGCGCCGCCGAGGGCCTGCACGCGCTTGCCGTGCTTCGTCCCGGTCTCGTAGACGTACTGCGCGATCGGGGTCGAACCGACGAAGGAGATCGACTCGACGTCGGGACTGGTCAGGAGTCCGTCGACCGCGACCTTGTCACCGTTCAGGACCGTGAACACCCCGGGCGGCAGTCCGGCCTCGGTGAACTTCGACGCCAGCCAGATGGCCGCGGACGGGTCCTTCTCGCTCGGCTTCAGCACGACGGTGTTGCCGGCGGCGATGGCGATCGGCAGGAACCAGAGCGGCACCATCGCCGGGAAGTTGAACGGGCTGATGATCCCCACGACACCGAGTGGCTGTCGGATCGAGTACACGTCGATGCCGGTCGACACCTGGTCGGAGAACTCGCCCTTGAGCAGCTGCGGGATGCTCGTCGCCAGCTCGACGACCTCTTGCCCGCGGGCGATCTCGCCCAGCGCGTCGGACACGACCTTGCCGTGCTCGCTCGTGATGATCTCGGCGAGCTCGGCCTTGTCGCGGTTCAGGATCTCGCGGAACGAGAACATGATCTGCTGGCGCTTCGTCAGCGACAGCTCACTCCAAGCGGGGAAGGCGGCCTTCGCGCTGGCGATCGCCGTCTGGATCTCCTGCTCGTCTGCGAGGGCGACCTGCTTCGTCACGACTCCGAGGGCGGGGTCGTAGACCGGCGCGGTGCGTCCGGACGTGGACGCGACGTGCGCGCCGTCGATCCAGTGCCCGACGACCGGGCTGTCGGTGCTGGTGGAGTCGGACACGGTCGTGGTGGATCCCGTGGTGGTCATGCGTTGCTTCCTTCCGAGACGGGCTCGTTGATGCTCGCGGAACCGACGGGCCCCGCAGAGGAGTCATGGGGATCTGTGGAGAGATCCGTGTGCTGGGTCCCGCTGTGGACGAGCCCTGCGGCCACGTCGACCGCTCCCGCCACGTCGCCGTCCGACGGGTAGAGGAGCGTCCTGCCGACGACCAGGCCGCGGACGCCCGGCAGCGCGAGGGCATCGGCCCACTTCGCGTAGGTCTCGAGCGGACGGGCCGACGGGTCACCGCCGAGCAGGAGCGTCGGCAGCGTCGTCGCGGCCATCACCCGCTCCATGTCGTCGACGACCGGGATCTTCAGCCAGCTGTAGGCGCTCGACTCGCCGAGGCCCGCGGCGATCGCCATCGAGGTGATCACCGCCTCCGCCGACAGGTCGTTCACGACGGCGCCGTCACGACGGTCGGACATGAACGGCTCCAGCATGATCGGCAGGCGGCGTGCGGCCGACTCCGTCACGGCCTTCGCGGTGGCCTCCAACGTCGGGGCGGTGCCGGCGTCCGACAGGGCCACGCGGATGAGCAGCTTCGCGAAGTCGAACCCGGAGTCCGCGATCGATGCTGCCGAGTACGCCGTGTAGCGGTCGTCCATCTCGAAGGTCGCTCCCCGGAGTCCTCCGCGGTTCATCGACCCGACGACCACCTTGTCGTCGAGTGCCCCGAGGAGCGCCAGGTCCTCCAGGATGTCGGGGGTCCCGAGGACCCCGTCGACGCCGGGGCGGCCGAGGGCCACGACGAGGCGTTCGAGCAGGTCGTAGCGGTCCGCCATCGCGGCCGGGTCGTCCCGCACCGCGAGCGCGCCACGGGCGGGGTGGTCCGCTGCCACGATGAAGAGCTTGCCGTCCTCGCCCAGGAGGGGGCGCCTCCGTCGCGACGCGAGCACCGAGGCGATCCGCTCGGGGTGACCGGCGCGCGTGTCACGCAGGCGGTCGAAGTCGGAAGTGGTCAGCTCAGGCACGGAGAGCCTCCTCGGTGCTGGTTCCCTCGGTGTTGCTTCCCTCGGTCGCCGTGCCCTGCGTCGGGTTGCTCCGCAGGAAGGCGTCGATCTCGTCGCTCGTCGGCATCGCCGTCGAGCACTCGAACCGGGTCGCGACGATCGCACCGGCCGCGTTCGCGAACGACAGGATCCGTTCGAGCCCCCAGCCCTGCAGCAGCCCGTGGGTGAGCGCGCCCCCGAAACCGTCGCCCGAGCCGAGCCCGTTGACGACGTCGACGTGGTGCGGACGGACCTCGACGAACTCGTCACGGGTCTTCGCCAGGACGCCCTTCGGCCCCTGCTTGACGATCGCGATCTCGACCCCGCGCTCCAGCAGGGCGTCGGCCGCGCGCACCGGGTCGGTCTCACCGACGGCGACCTCGCACTCCTCGCGGTTGCCGACCGCGACGGTGGCGTGCTCGAGGGCGACGGAGACCTCCCGCGTGGCGGCGGCCGGGGTCGACCAGAACATCGACCGGTAGTCGAGGTCCAGGACGGTGTGCACCTTCGTGGTGTGCTCGGACGCGCTCCGTGCCGCGTACGCGACGTGGTGCGCGGTCCGGCTCGGTTCTTCGCTGAGTCCGGTGACGGTCGTCCAGAACACCCGCGCCCGCTCGATCTCGTGCAGCGGCAGGCTCTTCGCGGTGATCATCAGGTCCGGCGCCTTGGGCGCACGGTAGAAGTAGAGCGGGAAGTCGTCCGGCGGGAACACCTCGCAGAACGCGACCGGTGTGTTCAGGCCGTCGACCGTGGCGACGAAGTCGTTGGCGACGCCGAACTCGGGCAGCGTGCGGGCGATGTACCGGCCGAACGGGTCGTCACCGGTGCGGGTGATGACGGCGGTGTCCGCGCCGTGCCGGGCCGCCGCGATCGCGACGTTCGTGGCGCTGCCACCCACTGACTTCGAGAACGTCTCGACGTCTTCGAGGGGGCCGGTCTGCTGCGGGTAGATGTCGACGCTGACGCGTCCCATCGTGATCACGTCGTAGGCGTGCGGTGCTTCGATCGTCATGCGACAGCAGGACCTTCCGTGCGGCTTCATCGTCGGACGAGCACGACTGTACACGACCCTTGGCCTAATGTCATGACATGGGTTGCGATCCACGTCGCCGCCGCGCCGGACGGGAGGCCCGGTGTCGGTGGGTCCTGCCAGGGTCGCGTCATGCAGATCCTCGCCCTGGTCATCGGCCTCGTGCTCGGCGCCGTCGTCGGTGCCCTCGTCGCGTGGACGCTCGCCAAGTCCCGTGCCGGCGTCGACGCGGCGGTAGCCCGCGCCACCGCCGAGGCGCTGCGGTCCCAGCTCGAGGAATCGCGGAACGACGCCGACGACCGGCTCGACGCGCAGGACACGCAGTACCGACGGCAGGTCGAATCCCTCGAGCGCCGAGCCGCCGAACTGGAGCACCTCGTACAGCGGTTGCACGGCGCGGAGTCCGCTCGGGCGCAGGACGAGTCGAAGGTGCTCACGGCGCTGAGCCCGGTCGCCGACACCCTGCAGGTGATGCGCGAGAAGATCGCCGAACTCGAACGCTCCCGCAGCGAGCAGTACGGCGCGATCTCGGCCCAGCTCCGGTCTGCCGCCGAGTCCGAGGAACGGCTCCGAGCGACCGCCGAGACCCTCGCCGGCGCCCTGTCGTCGAACAGCACCCGTGGGATGTGGGGCGAGACGCAGCTCCGCAACGTGGTCGAGGCGGCCGGTCTGCTCGAACGCGTCGACTTCGACGTGCAGTCCGCCGTGACCACCTCCGCCGGCGCTGCCCGACCGGACATGATCGTGCACCTCCCCGGCGGCAAGTCGATCGCCGTCGACGCCAAGGTGCCCTTCGCCGCGTACCTGCAGGCGTCCGAGATCCCGGCCAGCGCCACCGGTGCCGAGGCCGCACGTCGTGACCAGCTGATGGCGCAGCACGTCAAGGCGCTCCGGGGCCACGTCGACGCCCTCGCCGCGCGGGAGTACTGGTCCGGTTACGACGCCTCACCGGAGCTGACCGTGGCGTTCATCCCGTCCGAGTCGCTCATCGCCAGTGCACTCGCCGCCGACCCCGGACTGCTCGACCACGCCTTCCGGAAGCGCGTGGCGCTGGCCTCCCCCGTGACGCTGTGGTCGGTGCTGAAGACCGTGGCGTTCTCGTGGCAGCAGGACGTCGTCACGCAGGAAGCGCGGGAGCTGTTCACGATCTCCCGTGAACTGCACGGGCGACTGGCGACGATGGCCACCCACGTCGACAAGCTCGGCCGGTCCATCCGGGGCAGCGTCGTCGACTACAACCGCTTCGTGGGCTCGCTCGAGCGGCAGGTGCTGCCGAGCGCCCGACGGCTGTCACTGCTCGACGAGTCCAAGGTGATCGCGGACCCGACGAGCATCGAGGACGAGCCGCGGTTGCTGACGGCGCCGGAGCTCGTCAGCGCGACGGAGGACTGAGCGCGGCGGCGCGACGCCCGCCCCGGGTGCCGTTGCCCGGTGCCGTTGCCCGATGCCGGCCGGCCCCAGCACAACAGGAACCCGCTCGAACCACGGGATGCCGTGGCGCGAGCGGGTTCCTGTTGTGCGCAGCTGATCGGCACCGCGGGCCGCAGCGGCAGCCGGTGGCGGGGCCGGGGCGCCGTCGACTCAGCGGATCAGAACCACTTCTCGGCGCGGTGGTCGGCCTGGATACGACGGATGGTGTTCGAGCGGGACCGCAGCACGAGCGAGTCGGTGTGGATGACCCCGCGGGACCGACGCACACCGTCGACGAGCACGCCGTCGGTGACACCGGTCGCGACGAAGAAGGTGTTGTCCCCGGTCACCAGGTCGTCCTGGTCGAGGACCTTGTCCAGGTCGTGGCCGGCGTCGATCGCCTTCTGGCGCTCCTCGTCGTCCTTCGGCTGGAGCTTGCCGAGCAGGACCCCGCCGAGCGCCTTGATCGCGCAGGCCGTGATGATGCCCTCCGGCGTGCCGCCGACGCCGACGCACATGTCGATCGCCGAGCCGGGGAGCGCCGCCGCGATGCCGCCGGCGACGTCACCATCGAGGAGCAGTCGCGTCCCGGCGCCCGTGGCACGGATGGCGCGGATGAGTTCGTCGTGGCGCGGACGGTCGAGCACGGCCACGACCATGTCCTCGAGGTCCTTGCCCTTCGCCTCTGCCAGCGCCCGGATGTTGTCGCCGATCGGCTTGTCGAGGTCCAGGACCCCGCGGCCCTCGGGACCTGCGGCGATCTTGTCCATGTAGAACACGGCCGACGGGTCGTACATCGAACCGCGGTCGGAGACGGCCATCACGGAGATGGCGTTCTGGCGGCCAGCGGCGGTGAGCGAGGTGCCGTCGATCGGGTCGACGGCGATGTCGCACGCGGGACCGTGGCCGTTGCCGACGTGCTCGCCGTTGTAGAGCATCGGGGCGTTGTCCTTCTCGCCCTCTCCGATGACGACCACGCCGTCGAAGTTCACTGTGCCGAGGAACTTCCGCATCGCGTCCACCGCGGCACCGTCGGCGAGGTTCTTCTCACCCCGACCGACCCACGGCTGCGCACGGATCGCGGCGGCCTCCGTCGCACGCACGAGCTCGAGCGCGAGGTTGCGGTCGGGCTGGAGGAACAGGGAGCCGGTCTCAGTCGTGGGAGTCACACCCCCCAGCGTACCGAGCGCCGACCGTCCGGCCTCCCCTGCGGACGGATGTGCAGAGCGCGATCCGTCCACAGGCACCCGTCACACCCACCACGCACCAACCGGCCCTGACTAGCATCGACCGGGACATCACCGAAGAAGTCGAAGGAGATCCCAGTGCCCATCGCAACGCCGGAACAGTACGCCGAGATGATCGACCGCGCGAAGGCCGGGAAGTTCGCCTACCCCGCGGTCAACGTGTCGTCCTCGCAGACCATCAACGCGGTCCTCCAGGGACTGACCGAGGCGGGCTCCGACGGCATCATCCAGGTGACCACCGGCGGGGCGGACTACTTCGCCGGCCAGACCGTCAAGAACCGTGCCGCTGGTGCGCTCGCGATGGCGGCCTTCGCGCACGAGGTGGCGAAGAACTACCCGATCACCGTCGCGCTGCACACGGACCACTGCCCGAAGGACGCCCTCGACGGCTTCGTCCTGCCGCTCATCGCCGCGAGCGAGGAAGAGGTCCGCCAGGGTCGAAACCCCATCTTCCAGTCGCACATGTGGGACGGTTCGGCCGTGCCGCTCGACGAGAACATCGACATCGCCAAGACGATGATCGAGAAGACGCGCAACATCAACGCGATCCTCGAGGTCGAGATCGGCGTCGTCGGCGGCGAAGAGGACGGCGTGCAGCACGAGGGCACGAACGACGCCCTGTACACGACCGCGAACGACGTCGAGCGTGTCGTCGAGGCGCTCGGCATGGGTGACCAGGGCCGCTGGATCGCCGCGCTGACGTTCGGCAACGTGCACGGCGTCTACAAGCCGGGCAACGTCAAGCTCCGCCCCGAGCTCCTCGGCGAGATCCAGGATGCCATCGCCGAGAAGCACGGCACCGGCCAGAACCCGCTCGACCTCGTCTTCCACGGCGGGTCCGGGTCGACCGACGACGAGATCCACGAGGCCGTCCGCAACGGCGTCATCAAGATGAACATCGACACGGACACGCAGTACGCGTTCACACGCTCGATCGCCGGCTCGATGTTCACGAACTACGAAGGCGTCCTCAAGCTCGACGGCGAGGTCGGCAACAAGAAGCAGTACGACCCGCGCGCCTGGGGCAAGGTCGCCGAGTCCGCGATGGCCGCTCGTGTCGTCGAGGCGACGAAGGTCCTCGGTTCGGCGGGACAGTCCCAGAGCTGACGACGGACCGGCCAGGAGGCCCGGGGGCGCGTCCGGCGGACGGGCCCCCGTCTGCGTCCGGGGACGCCCACTGCATGCCGGCTCACGACGGCGTGCCACGATGGTCGGATGACCGTCGACGCCATCGCCAGCGAGTTCGCCCACTTCGTCACGGAGTCCCCCACCGCGTTCCATGCGGCCTCGGTCGCCCGTGACCGTCTGGTCGCCGCCGGCTTCACCGACCTCGACGAGACCCAGGCGTGGCCGACTGGACCAGGTGCCTACGTGGTGGTCCGCGACGGTGCCGTGATCGCCTGGCGCCTCCCGGACGGGGCGACCGCGACGACGCCCTTCCGCATCCTCGGCGCACACACCGACTCCCCCGGCTTCCGGATCAAGCCGAACCCGACGGTCCGCGTCGGCGGCTGGGAGCAGCTGAACGTCGAGGTCTACGGCGGCCCGGTCCTGTCCACCTGGTTCGACCGTGACCTCCGCATCGCCGGACGGGTCGTCCACCGCGACGGCACCACTTCGCTCTTCGACACCGTCGACGGGGTCGCCCGCATCCCGAACCTCGCGATCCACCTCGACCGCGGTGCCAACGACGGTCCGGCACTCGACAAGCAGCGGCACACGCTGCCGATCGTCGGCACCGACGCCGGCACGGGTGGCACCGACGTGATGGAGTGGCTGCGCTCCCGCCTCGGCGAGACCGCCGTCTCGTGGGACCTGTTCTTCGCGGACACGCAGGCCCCGTCGCGGATCGGCATCGACCGGGCGTTCCTGGCCTCGGGCCGGATGGACAACCTGACGAGCGTGCACGCCGGACTGCGCGGGCTGCTCGAGGCCCCGGGTGACGGTGACCACATCCCGGTGTTCGCGGCGTTCGACCACGAGGAGATCGGGTCGTCCTCGCCGTCGGGTGCGGGTGGGCCGTTCCTCGAGGACGTGCTGGCCCGCGTGCAGGAGGGCCTCGGTGCCACCCGGTCCGAGTCCGCCCGTGCCTTCCGTGCCTCGTGGCTGCTGTCGAGCGACGCCGGACACCTGGTGCACCCGAACCACTCCGAGAAGCACGACCCCACCAACCGCCCGCGGCCGGGTGGTGGTCCGCTCCTGAAGATCAGCGCGAACCAGCGCTACATGACCGAGGCGAGGGGCACGGCGGTGTTCGCTGCCGCGTGTGGGACGGCCGGTGTCGACCACCAGCCGTTCGTCAACGTGAACACGATCCCGGGCGGATCGACGATCGGCCCGATCGCGGCGACCCGGCTGGGGATCCCCACGATCGACATCGGCGTCGGCCTGCTGTCGATGCACTCGGTCCGCGAACTGGTGCACGTCGACGACCTCGCCGACCTGCACGCGGCGGTCGCGGCCTTCCTGGCCTGACCTGGGCGGCTCGGGTCACGAGGCCCGGGTCCGGAAGCCCGGTCCGGAGACCCGGGTTCAGCCGCCCGAGGCCTGACGCATCATCGCTGCGACGAAGCCGTCGTCCTGGAACACCACGATGACGAAGACGATCGAGCTGAACACCGTCGCGACGGCACCGCCGAGCAGCGGCACCCAGAAGGTGCGCCTGCCGGCCCGGAGCCGGACGACGGACCACCAGAGCACGAGGGCGAAGACCACGAGCATGCCGACGGCGCTGATCATCGCGGCGCCGTTGAGCGTGCCCGGGTCCTGCAGTTCCGTGTAGTTCGTCTCGAGGGTCTGGCGGACAGTGGAGGCGACCGAGCCGATCGACAGCGACTGCACGACGCTGACCAGTCCCATCGCCAGGAGGACGAACGTCAGGAGCACGTCGACCGGCGATGCACCGAGCCGGCGGACGGACGCGCCCTCCCGCGGGGTCGTTCCCCGACCGCGGTCCCCCTGCGGCGAGCGGGCCGAGCTGTCTGGACGCGCCGTGCCGTTCGAACGCGCTGTGCCGTTCGAGCGCTCGGCGGATGCGACGGCCGACGCGGCGGCGTGATCGCGGTCCCGCTGCTCCTGCCGTTCCTGCTCGACGAGGACGGGGTTGACCCAACCCTCGGGTGCGTACTCCCCGTACTGCGGAGCCGGACGACCGGCCGCACTGGAGACACCGGCCGTGCCGGCCGTCCCGGCTGTACCGGCCGCACCGGCCGCACCGGCCGCGCCGGCTGTACCGGAACCGGCGCCACCACCCTCGGGGTCGACGGACGCGTCGGGGTCGACCCGGGCCTCCCGGCCGTCCACCGCCGTCGTCGTCCGCGGCGGGACCCGGGACCAGCCGTCCGTCCGCGGATCAGGGCCGTTCATCGGGTGCGCCCGCCGAGCGGACGCGTCGGCTTGCCGTCCGCGTCGGTGCGGAGTTCGCGGGGCAACGAGAACATCAGGTCCTCGTGCGCGGTGACGACTTCCTCGACCGCACCGTAGCCGGCGTCGGCGAGCTGTTCGAGGACCTCTGCGACCAGGACCTCCGGCACGGAGGCGCCGCTCGTGACCCCGACGGTCTGCACGCCGTCGAGCCACTCCTGGCGGATCTCCTCGGCGTAGTCCACGCGGTGTGCGTCCTTCGCGCCGTACTCGAGGGCGACGTCGACCAGACGGACGCTGTTCGACGAGTTCGCGGAGCCGACGACGATGACCAGGTCCGCTGCCGGCGCGACCTTCTTGACCGCGACCTGGCGGTTCTGGGTGGCGTAGCAGATGTCGTCGGAGGGCGGGTTCTCGATCGACGGGTACTTCTCGCGCAGGAGCCGCACCGTCTCCATGGTCTCGTCGACGCTCAGGGTGGTCTGCGACAGCCACACGAGGTTGTCCGGGTCGGGGACGTCGAGCGCAGCGACGTCGGCCGGACCGTTCACCAGGATCGTCCGGTCGGGTGCGTGGCCCATGGTGCCCTCGACCTCTTCGTGGCCGGCGTGCCCGATGAGGATGATCGTGCGCTCGGCCTTGGCGAACCGGGTGGCTTCGCGGTGCACCTTGGTGACGAGCGGGCAGGTCGCGTCGATGGCGTGCAGGTCGCGGTCCGCGGCACCGGCCACGACGGCCGGGGAGACGCCGTGCGCGCTGAAGACGACGTGCGATCCACGGGGAACTTCGGCGACGTCGTCGACGAAGACGGCTCCGCGCTGCTCCAGCGTGGACACCACGTGGACGTTGTGGACGATCTGCTTGCGGACGTAGACCGGCTCGCCGTACTGCTCGAGCGCCTTCTCGACGGCGACCACGGCCCGGTCGACGCCGGCGCAGTACCCACGAGGTGCGGCGAGCAGGACCCGCTTGGGTCCGCTCACCGGGACGTCGCGCAGTCGACCGCGCGCTGCGGGGACCCGCGGCGGGGCGAGCGGGACCGAGTGGCCGTTGGTGATCGTCACGTCCCCGATGATAGGTGAGCAGGACCCGCGCAGCCTGGGCACCGACGAGCCTGTGGAGGAGCGTCGCCGCCCGGGATGTCCCCGGTGTCCGGCAGCATGGACCGCACGACGAGAGAGGGGCGCCATGGCGATCGAACAGGGGCCGCCCACGGCAGAGGACCCGTGGCCCGTCGCGCTGCTCGGCGCGAAGCTCCGGGACTGGATCGACCGACTCGGGGTCGCCTGGGTCGAGGGTGAGATCACCCAGTGGAACGTCGCCGGCGGCAACGTCTACGGCAAGCTCAAGGACGTCGAGGTCGACGCCACCGTCTCGTTCTCCATCTGGTCGAGCGTGCGCTCCCGGGTGCCGTCGGACCTCAAGCAGGGCGCCCGTGTCGTCGCCGCCGTGAAGCCGAACTACTGGGTCAAGGGCGGCTCGTTGACCATGCAGGTCGTCGAGATGAAGCACGTGGGGCTCGGGGACCTGCTCGAACGCCTCGAGCGGCTGCGTCGGGCCCTGGCGGAAGAGGGGCTCTTCGACCCCGCGCGCAAGAAGCGTCTGCCGTTCCTGCCGCACCGCATCGGTCTGATCACCGGCAAGGACTCCGACGCCGAGAAGGACGTCAAGCGGAACGCGCAGCTCCGGTGGCCCCAGGTCGAGTTCCGGACCGTGCACACCGCGGTGCAGGGCGACCGAGCCGTCGCCGAGGTCACGGCAGCCATCCAGGAGCTCGACGCCGACCCCACGGTCGACGTCATCATCGTCGCGCGCGGCGGCGGCGACTTCCAGAACCTGCTCGGTTTCAGCGACGAGGGCCTGGTCCGGGCCGCCGCGGCCGCGACGACGCCGATCGTCTCCGCGATCGGGCACGAGGCCGACCGACCGATCCTCGACGAGGTCGCGGACCTCCGCGCCTCCACCCCGACCGACGCGGCGAAGCGCGTGGTCCCGGACGTGGCCGAGGAACTGGCCAACGTCCGGCAGGCCCGCGCCCGGCTCGGGCTGCGGCTCTCGCACACGCTCTCGGTGGAGGCCGACCGGATCGCGGCCCTCCGCTCGCGTCCGGCACTGGCGTCCACCGCCTGGCTCGTGGACACCCGCGCCGAAGAGGTCGCTCGTGACCTCTCGCGCGCCCGGGAACTCCTGGACCGGCGCATCGAGCGCTCCCACTCCGAGGTCGGCCACCTGACCGGTCGGCTCCGCGCCCTGTCCCCGCGGGACACCCTGCGCCGCGGGTACGCGATCGTCCAGACGGACACCGGGGCGGTGGTGCGCGGCGCGACCGACCTCCACGGGGCGACACCGGTGCACGTCACGCTCGGCACGGGGACCGCGGTCGGGACGCTCGAGGCGGACGGGCCCGGTCCCGACGGCTCGGGTTCCTGAGCCGGGAGGCCCGTCCCCACTCCGCCAGGACGCACGCCTCCGCCCCTCCACCACTGCCGTCCTCCACAGGCGCCGTGTCCTCCACGGAGTTGGGCGGCAGCGGCCACGTCGGTGGCGGCTCGGTAGGATCGGCATGTGTCTTCCGAGCAGCAGTCCGAGCAGTCCGACGTCCGCTCGCTGAGCTACGAAGCGGCGCGTGACGAACTCGTCCGTGTCGTCTCCGAGCTCGAGCAGGGGTCGGCGACCCTCGAGCGGTCCCTGGGCCTCTGGGAGCGCGGCGAAGCCCTCGCCGCGCGGTGTGAAGAGTGGCTCGTCGGCGCCCGCGCCCGACTCGACGCGGCCCGCTCCGCGACCGAGAACGGCAGCGCGGACCAGTCCGCAGCGGGAGACGCCCGATGAGCGACCCGGAGACCGGTCGCCCGATCGTCGCCGAACTCGGGCGCCCCGAGACGGCGGAGGAGACCTGGGCGCGCAAGGACACCGCCCGCCGAGCCCGCCGTGAACACCAGACGGCGTTCAACCTCGTGCTGGCGCTCATCGCGTCGCTCGGCATCGTGCTGTTCCTGGTCGCCGTCGTGGTCCGCCCCGACCAGGCCGTCGACCGCTCGGTCGACTACCGACAGGTCGCGCAGCAGGCCGACGTCTCCGGGGCGCTGCTCCTCGTGCCGGACCTGCCGTCGTCGTACACCTCGAACCACGCCGAGTACCAGTCCGGTTCGGCGCGGGGGGTCGCGGTGTGGACCATCGGCCTCCTGACGCCCGACGACCAGTACATCGGCATGCACCAGGGCATCGACGCGAACGACACCTGGATCGCCGACCAGCTCGAGCAGAAGCCCGCGACCGGGTCGCGCACGATCGCCGGGACGAAGTGGACCGTCTACGACCGCCGTGACGAGGGCAAGGGCGCGGGCAACAACGCGTACGCCCTCGTGACCACCTCCGGCAAGGACACCGTGGTGCTCGCCGGCACCGCCGACCAGAAGTCCTTCACGACGGTGGCGACGGCGGTCGGCAAGGAACTCACCCGCTAGGCAGCACCTCCGCCGGCAGTAGCACGCGACCCCGCACACCACCGAGAACCCGAACACCCCCGCGAACCCGAACAGCCCGAGGAACGACACACGATGACCGACCGCGCCGCCTCCACCCCCGCCGACGCCCTGCGACTCCTCGTCGAGGGCAACGCCCGCTTCGCCGCCGACAAGCGCCGCACCGGCCGGATCGACCCCGAGCGCCGCTCCGAGCTGCAGGGCTCCCAGGCCCCGTTCGCGACCGTCCTGGGCTGCTCGGACTCCCGCGTGCCGTTCGAGCACGTCTTCGACGCCGGCATCGGCGACGTCTTCGCGATCCGCAACGCCGGGCAGATCGTGGACGACGTCGTGCTCGGCTCGATCGAGTTCGCCGTCGTCGCGCTCGGCACCCCGCTGGTCGTCGTGCTCCGCCACACCCAGTGCGGCGCCGTCGCTGCCGCACGGTCCGGCGAGCCGGTACCCGCCCCGCACCTGCAGGCCCTCGTCGACGCGATCACCCCGAGCGTCGAGCGGGTCCGCGCCACCGATCCCGACGTCGCCCAGGAGGCCGTCGGGTCTGCGCACCTCGAGTCCAGCCTGAAGGCGATCCTGGACCGGTCGGGCGCCGTCTCCGACGCGATCGCGGACGGTAGGTTGGCCGTGGTCGGCGCGACCTACGACCTCACCACGGGCGAGGTCACGATCGACACCGTCGTCGGACAGGCCTGACCCGATGACGTGACCGCTCCGGCAGCGACGAGCCGCCGGAGCGCCACCGACACCGCCGCGACCGCGACCCGGTGTGAGCACCACGAGGAAGGACCACGACGACGTGACCGACACCACCACCCCCGCTGACGGCGAGTTCCGCATCGAGCACGACACGATGGGCGAGGTGCGGGTCCCCGCGTCGGCCCTCTACCGTGCCCAGACGCAGCGGGCCGTGGAGAACTTCCCGATCTCGGGCACCGGCCTCGAGTCGGCGCAGATCGTGGCCCTCGCCCGCATCAAGCGGGCCGCGGCGCTCGTGAACGGTCGCCTCGGCATCCTCGACGACGCCGTCGCGCAGGCCATCGCCACCGCGGCCGACTCGGTGATCGGTGGCGAGCACCACGACCACTTCCCGGTCGACGTCTACCAGACCGGCAGCGGCACCTCGTCGAACATGAACATGAACGAGGTCCTGGCGACCCTGGCCTCTCGCGTCGCCGACACCGAGGTCCACCCGAACGACCACGTCAACGCGTCACAGTCCTCGAACGACGTCTTCCCCACCTCGGTGCACGTCGCCGTCACCGATGCCCTCATCCGGTCGCTCGTGCCGTCGCTGGAACACCTCGCCGAGTCCCTCGAGCGCAAGGCCGTCGAGTGGGCGGACGCGGTGAAGTCCGGCCGGACGCACCTGATGGACGCCACCCCGGTGACTCTCGGGCAGGAGTTCGGTGGCTACGCGCGACAGATCCGCCTGGGCATCGAGCGGGTGAACGCCACGCTCCCCCGAGTCGCCGAGGTCCCGCTCGGCGGCACCGCCGTCGGCACCGGCATCAACACGCCGAAGGGGTTCCCGCAGCAGGTCATCGCCCAGCTCGCCGAGGACACCGGCCTGCCGATCACCGAGGCCCTCGACCACTTCGAGGCGCAGGGCGCCCGTGACGCCCTCGTCGAGGCCTCCGGCGCGTTGAAGGTCATCGCGGTCAGCCTGACGAAGATCAACAACGACCTGCGCTGGATGGGCTCCGGGCCGAACACGGGCCTCGGCGAGCTGCACATCCCCGACCTGCAGCCGGGCTCGTCGATCATGCCCGGCAAGGTGAACCCGGTCATCCCGGAGGCCACGCTCATGGTCGCCGCCCGGGTGATCGGAAACGACGCCACCGTGTCGTGGGCAGGCGCCTCCGGCTCGTTCGAGCTGAACGTCGCGATCCCGGTGATGGGGACGGCGCTCCTCGAGTCGATCCGACTGCTCGCGAACAGCTCTCGGGTGCTCGCCGACAAGACGGTGGACGGTCTGCAGGCGGACCTCGAGCGGGCGCGTGCCTTCGCGGAGTCCTCGCCGTCGATCGTGACGCCGCTGAACCGGGTCATCGGCTACGAGTCGGCCGCGAAGGTCGCGAAGTACGCCGTCACCGAGGGCCTCACGGTCCGCGAGGCCGTGGTCGCCCTCGGGTTCGTCGAGCGCGGTGAGGTCTCCGAGGAGCAGCTCGACAGCGCCCTCGACGTCCTGAGCATGACGCACCCGAACTGACCGGTCCGCAGGACGCCGGCGTCCGCACGTGACGCCGCCGAGTGCCCGAGACGCCACCGACTTCGGCGGCGTCTCGCACGTCCGGCGCCGTCCCGGGAGCCCGGCGCCGTCTCGCCAGCCCGGCGGCGTCTCGCACCGCGAGGGACGGGAGGCACGGTGCGGGCCCGCACCGCGCCTCCCGCCCGTCCTTGCTGGCGTCCACTGCGCCGCGGCGCGAGGCGGCTGCGCACAACGGAAACCGCTCCGAACCACGGCATCCCGTGGTTCGGAGCGGTTTCCGTTGTGCCTGTCCGGCCAGCGCCGGCAGACCGCGCCGGCCGCGCCAGCGGCCGCGGCGCGCCGCCTGCCCGCTACGCGAGGTCCGGCGAGTCGAGCATCTCGGTCACGAGTGCCGCGATCGCGGACCGCTCCGAGCGCGTCAGCGTCACGTGCGCGAACAGCGGGTGCCCCTTGAGCCGCTCGATCACCGAGGCGACCCCGTCGTGCCGCCCGACGCGCAGGTTGTCCCGCTGGGCGACGTCGTGCGTGAGCACGACGCGGGAGTTCTGTCCGATCCGGGACAGCATGGTGAGCAGGACGTTCCGTTCGAGGGACTGCGCCTCGTCGACGATGACGAACGCGTCGTGCAGGGACCGTCCGCGGATGTGGGTGAGGGGCAGGACCTCGAGGATGCCGCGCTCGACGACCTCCTCCAGGACGTTGTCGGAGACGAGCGCCCCCAGGGTGTCGAACACCGCCTGCGCCCAGGGGTTCATCTTCTCGGAGGCATCGCCCGGCAGGAACCCGAGCTCCTGCCCGCCAACGGCGTACAGCGGCCGGAACACCATGATCTTCTTGTGCTGCTGGCGTTCCAGGACGGCTTCGAGTCCGGCGCACAGCGCGAGCGCCGACTTCCCGGTGCCGGCGCTGCCGCCGAGCGAGACGATGCCGATCTCCGGATCGAGCAGGGCGTCGATCGCCAGTCGCTGTTCGGCGGAGCGGCCGCGGAGGCCGAACACCTCGCGGTCGCCGCGCACCAGCGACACCGCGCCGGCCGAATGCACGCGGCCCAGCGCTGAGCCACGTTCGGAGTGGATGACCACACCCGTGTTGACCGGGACGCCGTCGAGTTCGGGGGTCCGGATCTCCTCGGTCTCGTAGAGGTCGGCGACCTGGTCCCCGGACACCTGCAGGGTCGTGATGCCGGTGTAGCCGCTGTCGACGGCGAGTTCCGCGCGGTACTCCTGCGCGGCGAGGCCGATCGAGGCGGCCTTCACCCGGAGGGGCAGGTCCTTGGACACGACGACCACGTCGAGCCCGTCGTTCGCCAGGTTCGACGCGACGGCCAGGATCCGGGAGTCGTTGTCGCCGAGCTGCAGTCCGGAGGGCAGGACCGACTGGTTGGAGTGGTTCAACTCGACGCGCAAGGAGCCGCCGTCCCCGACCGCGACGGGGAAGTCGAGTCGTTCGTGTTCGATGCGCAGCTCGTCGAGGATCCGCAGCGCCTGCCGGGCGAAGTACCCGATCTCCGGGTCGTTGCGCTTCGACTCGAGTTCGCTGACGACCACGACCGGCAGGACCACCGCGTGCTCGTCGAAGCGGAACAGGGCGCGCGGATCGCTGAGCAGCACCGAGGTGTCCAGCACGTAGGTGCGCTGGGCGACCGGCGTGGACGAGTCCGCGGCCCGGCTGCTCGCAGCGGTGTGCTGCGGCGAGGTGGAAGACGTTCCGCGAGAGACGTTCTGAGAGGTCACGACCACTCCATCCCCGGGCCGCGCTCGGCCCGGTCATGTCCTTCGACGCGGCCACTGGAGCGGTCCCGGAGCACCGACCGTGGCCGCTCCGACCGGGCGCGTTGCCCGATGTCGCCAAGCTACGACGCGCGGTGCGACGGCACCAGCGACACGCCTGGTCCTGCGGTTACGGTCGTGTGTCGCGTGGCTGAACGTCCGGGAGGCGCGGTTCGGCCCCGCCACGCGCCTCCCGTCCGTCCCGCCACGCCCAGCAGCCCGCGCCGAGCGGTCACGAAACGTCGCTCCCGCCGCCCCAGAGCGACGAAACGTGACCGCTCGGCGGAGTGCCGACGGGGAGTCGCGACCGCTCGGCGGACGCAGACGGGAGGCGCGGTACGGCCCCGCCACGCGCCTCCCGCCCGTCCTGCCACGCCCAGCACCCCGCGCCGAGCGGTCGCGAAACGTCGCTCCCGCCGCCCCAAGGGGACACAACGCGACCGCTCGGCGGAGTGCCGACGGGGAGTCGTCACCACTCGGCGCCGGACGAGGCCGAGCAGAGCCGGACCAGAAGCGCCGGCGTCAGCCCATCGTCGCGTACGAGATGCACGCGTCGCGGAACATGCCCAGCGTCTCGTCCGTGGTGGACGCGAACGCGGACACCCGCACCTCGCCGAGACGAGCGGTCGCGGTGACGCCGTGGTTGTGCATCGCCGCGGTGAGCGCCGTCAGCCGTCCGGCGGCTGGTCGGAGGACGACGATGCCGGCACGCTCGCGGGGGTCGCGGCTGGACTCGACGGGCAGCCCGAACTCGTCCGCCATGTCGATGATCCGGTCCACCCGGTCGGCGATGCGCTCCTGCACGGCGGCGACGCCGACGGCGGTGAGGCGTTCGAGCGAGACGGCGAGGCGGGCCTGCGAGACCGGGTCCACGCGCGACATGGCGAAGGCGGCGGCTGCGGGGCGGACGCTCGGCACGTCGGTGGGCCAGCCGGTCGTGCCGTGCGGTCCGGACAGTGCCGGCTTGACGCGCTCGAGGGCGCGGTCGCTGAACGCGGTGAACCCGGTGCCCCACCCGGCGTGCAGCCACTTCTGGCCGCCGGTGGCGACGACGTCGGCGACCTCGTACGGAGCGTCGACGATGCCGAAGCCCTGGATGGCGTCGACGATGAGCAGACGGTCACCGATCACATCGCGGATGGCGGCGAGGTCGGCGAGGTACCCGGTGCGCCAGTCGACGAGGGACAGCGCGACCGCGGTGACGTCGTCCGACAGACGCTCGCGGATGAGGTCGGGCGTGAGCCAGCCGGCGCCGGACTCGATGACGACGGGCTGCACGCGGCCGCCGGTGGCCGAGGCGGCGCTGGCGAGGGCGAGCGGCAGCGACGGGTACTCGTCGGCGGCGACGAGCACCCCGCCGGTCAGGCCGAACGCGGTGTGCAGCAGGCCGGGGGTGGTGGCGGTCTGCGAGACGACCTGGTCCTCGCGGCGGCGGACGAGCCGGGCGGCGACGGCGCGGACGCGGGCGTCCTGCTCGTCGAGCGTCTCCATGGCCCCGAAGCGCATGTGCTCCTGGATGTGGCCGAGGACACGCTGCTCCTCGAGGACGGCGGTCTGCACGGGACCGAAGGCAGCGTGGTCGAGGTATCCGGGCTCCTCGGCGAAGCCGGCGACGTACTCGTCGATCGTGGTCACGGGGGCACCTTCCAGTGGGCAGAACCCTGTGAGCCTACTGGGACCCGTGCATGCGGGCGAATGCAGTCCGCGGAACGCCAGGAGGCGGATGCTGGCGACCGGAAGCCATGAGGACGTCTCGCTTCCTGTGCGGGCGCTCAGACCTGTCCGGTCAGCCGCCGAACCGGCGCGACCGCAACCCGAAGTCGCGGACCGCCCGGAGGAAGTCGACCTCCCGGAGGTCCGGGTAGAACGCCTCGACGAAGTAGAACTCGCTGTGCGCGCTCTGCCACAGCAGGAAGTCCGACAGCCGCTGTTCCCCCGAGGTCCGGATCATCAGGTCCGGGTCCGGCTGCCCCTGCGTGTACAGGTGGTCGCCGATGAGCTCGGGCGTGAGGACCTCGGCCAGGGTGTCGAGCGTCCCGCCGCCCTCACCATGGCTCCGGACGATGCTCCGCATGGCGTCGGCGATCTCTCGCCGGCCGCCGTAGCCGACCGCCAGGTTGATGTGCAGCCCGGTGTGGTCGGCGGTGCGCTCCTCGGCGGCTGCGAGTGCCGCGACGAGCTCCGGCGGCAGGCCGTCGTTCGAGCCGACGTGCTGGACACGCCAGGTGCGGTGGCGCGAGAGCCGCTCGGCCAGGTCCGCGATGATCCCGACGAGTTGGTCGAGCTCCTCGCCGCCACGACCCTTCAGGTTGTCGGCCGAGAGTAGGTAGAGCGTGACGACCTGGATGTCGAGGTCCTCGCACCAGGACAGGAACTCGGGGATCTTCGCCGCGCCAGCCCGGTGCCCGTGGGCGGCGGTCTCCAGGCCCAGCTGCCGGGCCCACCGCCGGTTCCCGTCGACGATCATCGCGACGTGCCGGGGCTTCTGCGCCCCGTCGATCTGGCGGCGGATGCGGTTCTGGTAGGCGCGGTAGAGGAGCCCGCGTCCCGCCCATCCCAGCTTGCCCGTCACGCGTCGACTGTAGTGCAAGCACCCCTCGTGCTGACTCTCAGCCACCGTCCCGTCCGCCGGCCGTACGGTCGGAGCATGCAGTCAGACCAGGGCGTGCCCGCCCTCCCCCACGTGCCGTTCACGGAGGAGGCCGAGACCACCCCGACCACGACCGGTCCCGCCGACGCCCGCCCGGCATGGCGCGGTTGGATCCACGCCGGCACGTTCCCGTTCGCAGCGGCCATGGGCATCGTGCTCATCACGCTCGCGGCGACCCCGGCGGCGAAGGGTGCGAGCGCCGTGTTCATGGCCACGTCGTTGATCATGTTCGGCGTCTCGGCGACCTACCACCGCTTCCCCTGGCGACCGGTCGTCAAGCGCGTGCTCAAGCGCATCGACCACACGAACATCTTCCTGCTCATCGCCGGCACCTACACACCCGTCGCGGTCTGCGCGCTGCCGCACGAACTGATGGTGATCGTGCTGTGGGTGATGTGGAGCGGCGCGCTGCTCGGCGTCGCGTTCCGCGTCTTCTGGATCGGCGCACCACGGTGGTTGTACGTGCCGCTGTACCTGGCGCTCGGCTGCGCGGCGTTCCTGATCCTGCCGCAGCTCTTCGCCGCCAGCGTGCCGATGACGGTGCTCGTGCTCGCCGGCGGACTGGCCTACATCCTCGGCGCGGCCGTCTACGGCTTCAAGCGTCCGGACCCCTCGCCGACGTTCTTCGGCTTCCACGAGGTCTTCCACGCCCTCACCGTCGTCGCCTTCGCGGCGCAGTGGGCCGGCATCCTGGTGATCGCGCTGCACCCGGTGCGCTGACCCGGCCGCCAGGGGCCCCGTCTGCGCCAGACGCCGCCGTCCGAGCCAGACTGCGCCGATCTCGGCGGCGTCTCGCGCACACGACGGTGTCTCCCGCAGACGGCGGGGCGCGACCACACGGACACGGACGGGAGGCTCCCCACCAGCCGGTGGGGAGCCTCCCGTCCCTCAGCGCGTCGCGTCAGCCGCGCTCGGTGTCGTCGCCGACGTCGGCCCGGCCGTCCTCGGCGACACGACGCGCCGGCTCGTCCGTCACGGCACCGTCGCCGGAGTCGCCGGCGACCTCGGCCTCCAGGCGCTCCCGGATCTCGGCGCGGTAGCGGGTCCGGCGGATGCGTCGGGTCATGTCGACCACCAGCAGGATCGTCACGATGGCGACCAGGGCGATCGCGACGAAGCCGGCGACCCCCGGGGTGACGTCGACGTCCGGGACACCACTCGGGCTCGGACTGGGGGTGGTGGCGGCCAGTACCGCGGCGATGGTGCTCACGCGTGTGCGTCCTCTTCGGATGGGATGCCTGCGAACAGGTCGGACTCGGGGAGCTCGGTGGGGACCCGGGACTCGACGAGCTGGTAGTCCTCGGTCGGCCAGACCTCGGCGAGCAGGTCGTTCGGCCAGAAGAAGAAAGGACTGTCCGGCGGCACCTGGCTGGCGTGTGCGCGGAGCGCGGCGTCGCGCGCGTCGAAGTACTCGTGCACGTCGACGTGCGACGTGGCGAGGTCCGGGCGGTCCGCGAACCGCTCCACCCACTCGCCGAGCTGCTCGAGGAGCGGGTTGTCGGGCTCCCGCTCGCGCAGCGCCTCGTGGAAGGCGGTGATCCGGCGCGGGTTCATCGTGCGCTCGTAGTAGAGCTTCGAGACCGACCAGGCCGGGCCGGCATCCGGGTACGTCTCGGGGTCGGCGGCATCGCGCCAGGCGGCGACCGAGACCTCGTGCGTCCGGATGTGGTCCGGGTGGGGGTACCCGCCGTTCTCGTCGTAGGTGACCAGGACGTGCGGACGGAAGCGCCGGATGACGCGGACCAGTGCCTCGGTGCTGTACTCCAGCGGCACGGTCGCGAAGGTGCCGGGCCGGACGGTCTCGCCCTTCTCGGCGTCGGGCAGACCGGAGTCGTGGTACCCGAGCCACACGTGGTCGATGCCGAGGGCTGCCTGCGCTGCGGCCATCTCGGTACGCCGGAAGCCGGCCATGTCGCGGTGCGCCCGGGCCTTCGCGGTGTCCGGGAGCTGCCCGTTGAGGATGTCTCCGGCCTCACCACCCGTGCACGAGACGACGAGGACCTGGGCGCCGTCGGCCACGTACTTCGCCGCCGTGGCCGCTCCCTTGCTCGACTCGTCGTCGGGGTGGGCGTGCACGGCCAGCAGACGATGGGGCACGGCGTTCCTTCACAGCTCGCGGACTTGCGGTCGCGGGTGGCGCACGGCGAGCGTGAACTACCCTTGGATCAGGATAATCACCCCGGGAGCCCCGAACTGTCCGATCAGCACCACGCCCCAGCAGGCGGAACCGAACGCGGTACGTCCGCCGTCCTCGACGACCGGACGTCGCTCGACGACCGGTACGGACGCAGCGTGGACACCCGGCGGCGCGGCAAGCTGCTCGCCGTCGTGATCGCGGCGGCCATCGCGGTCGTGTTCGCCGTCTGGGTGATCTGGGCAGGCCCCGGTCAGACCACGCACGGGCTCGACACCGACGACGTCGGGTACGAGGTCCTGTCCGACCACAGCGTCGTCGTGCACACCCAGGTCGCCGTCGACCCGGGCACCCGTGTGGAGTGCGCGGTGCAGGCGCTGGACAAGTCGTACACGATCGTCGGATGGCGGGTCGTGACGCTGCCCGCGGAGGATCAGCGTGACCGCTCGATCTCGACGCAGGTGAAGACGACGACGCGGGCGGTCACCGGGTTGATCCACTCGTGCTGGGTTCCCTAGACTGCTCGGAATCACGAATCGAGACCGGCCGCCGGCCGGTCTCGATTCTTTTGCGCCACACGCCGTGACCGGTCCCGACCACCACGGCCGAAGGGAAACGACATGAGCAACGACACGCAGGGCACCTGGCTGACCCAGGAGGCGTTCGACCGTCTCACCGCCGAGCTCGAGCAGCTCACCGGCCCGGCCCGCATCGAGATCGCGAGCCGCATCGAGGCCGCCCGTGAAGAGGGCGACCTCAAGGAGAACGGCGGCTACCACGCCGCGAAGGACGAGCAGGGCAAGATCGAGGCCCGCATCCGGTCGCTGACCGAGCTCCTCAAGCACGCCACGGTGACGGAGGCCGAGTTCGACGGCACCGTCGAGCCGGGCACCGTCGTCACGGCCACCATCGCCGGCGACCCGTCGACGTTCCTGGTGGGCAACCGCGAGATCGTCGCCGAGGGCTCGGACCTCACCGTGTACAGCCCGGTCAGCCCGGTGGGCGCCGCGATCCTCGGCCTCCGCACCGGCGGCAAGACCTCGTACACCGCGCCGAACGGCAAGGAGATCGCGGTCGAGGTCACGAACGTCGAGCGCTACGAGCCCTAGGCCGTCGCTGCCGCCCGGCACCTGACACTCCAGCCCGGCGTGCGCTCTCCCTCGCGCACGTCGGGCTGTTGCGTGTGCGCGCTCGTGCCTGCCCACCGAGTGGTCACCTCACCCCGGTCCAGGCCACCGTGGCCGCTCCCGCCACCACCAGGCCCGCCAGCGGCCATGCGTGCGCGAACCGGAGCAGCAGGCGTTCGTGTCGGTCCGTGCCGGGCGGGTGGACGACGAGTGTGCGGGTCTCCCACGTCGTGCGGCCGACCGGGCGGACGTCGAGTCGACCCGAGCGGTGCGCTCCGTCGACGATCCGCGTCCGGACCCCGTCGACCGTGGCCGACATCGATCTGGAGGCCCGTGGCACGTCCGGCGTGAGCCGGACGCCGGAGCCGGGGCGGGCCTCCAGGACGGCCGCTGCCGCCGCGCGGCGATCCGTCAGTTGGTGAGCTGCTCCGGGCGGAACCCGGCTTCTTGCAGACGCGCCATCACCTCATCCGCGTGGCCGGGTCCACGCGCCTCGATGGACAGGTCGAGGGCCACCTCGTTGATGACGAGTCCCTGGCCGTGGCGGGTGTGCAGGACCTCGACGACGTTCGCACCGGCGTCCGAGATGATCTGGGACACGCGGGCCAGCTGGCCCGGGCGGTCCGGCAGCATGATCCGGATGCCGATGTAGCGCGACGCCGCGACGAGGCCGCGGGTGATGATCCGCTCCATCATGAGGGGGTCGATGTTGCCGCCACTGAGCAACACCACGGTCCTGCCGGTGTCGTGCACGGCGCCGGACATGATCGCGGCGACGCCGACCGCTCCGGCGGCCTCGACCACGAGCTTCGCGCGCTCGAGGAGCACGAGCAGGGCCCGGGCGGTGTCGTCGTCCGAGACGGTGACGATCTCGTCGACCAGGTCGCGGATGATCGGGAAGTTCATGTCGCCCGGACGTGCGACCGCGATGCCGTCGGAGATCGTCGGCGAGGTCGTGATCGTCAGCGGCTCCCCCGCGACGATCGACGACGGGTAGGCGGCGGCGTTCTCGGCCTGCACGCCGATGACCCGGATCTCGCGGCCCAGGCGTTCGGCGAGGCCCTTGACGGCGATCGCGATGCCGGAGATGACGCCGCCGCCGCCGATCGGGACGACGACCGTGTCGACGTCGGGGACCTGGTCGACGATCTCGAGTCCGAGCGTGCCCTGGCCGGCGATCACGGCGGGGTGGTCGAACGGCGGGATGAAGACCGCTCCGGTGCGGGCCGCGAACTCCTTCGCGGCGGACAGCGCCTCTTCGACGGAGTGCCCGCGGAGCACCACGTCGGCGCCGTAGCGGCGGGTGGCCTGCAGCTTGGGCAGGGCGACGCCCACCGGGGTGAAGATCGTGGCGGGGATGCCGAGTTCACGGGCGGCGAAGGCGACCCCCTGCGCGTGGTTGCCGGCGCTGGCGGCGACGACGCCGGCCTCCCGTTCGGCCGCCGACAGGGTCGACAGCCGGTTGTAGGCGCCGCGGACCTTGTACGCACCGGTGCGCTGCAGGTTCTCGCACTTCAGGTGGACGGGCGAGCCGAGCAGTCCCTCGAGGAACTTCGACGTCTCCATCGGGGTGACCCGTGCGACCCCGGCGATCGTCGCGCGCGCCGCCTCGATGTCGGCGAGCGTCGGGATCGGGGGCGCAGTCGTGTCGGTCACGATCCCATCATCGTCGGTCGCGGACTCCGCGGCTGCCACGTGACGCTCAGTTGGTGCTGGCGGTGCCGGGCTCGGCGGCCGGCTGCGCGTCGCTGCCGGGCGCCGGGACGTCGTCGCCGACCTGGTGCCGTCGTCGCCGCAGCAGCTGGATCCTGCCGTGCTGACCGTGCTTCGGGGTCGCCTCGAGCACGTGGTCCGAGTCGAGTCCACGCCAGCGACCGCTCGCGATCGTGGTGACCATCGCGTTCAGGGTGGCGATCAGCGGGACGGCGAAGAACGCACCGGCGATGCCGGCCAGACCGGAGGCTGCGGTCACGCCGAGCACGACGGCCAGCGGGTGCACCTTGACCGCGTTGCCCATCACGAGCGGCTGCAGGATGTGGCCCTCGATCTGCTGCACGAGCAGGACGACACCGAGCACCAGGAGCGCGGCCAGCGGGCCGTTGAAGATCAGAGCGACGAAGACGGCGAGGAAGCCGGTGACGATCGCACCGACGACGGGGATGAAGGCGCCGAGGAACACGATCGCGGCGATCGGGATGACCAGGGGCATTCCGCCGAAGAACAGGCCGACGATGAACGCACCCAGGCCGATGCCGACCGCGTCGACGAAGGCGACGAAGATCTGCACCCGGATGAAGCTCGTCAGGGTGATCCAGCCGGCGACGCCCGCACCGTCGACGGTCGCCCGGGCCTTGCGCGGGAACAGCCGGACCGTCCAACGCCAGACGTTCTTGCCGTCGATGAGCAGGAAGATCGTGGTGAACAGGATGATGAACAGCGCCTCGAACACGTGCGTGGCGCTCGAGCCGGCGCTCGCGACGCCCGACAGGATCGTGCCGGAGTTGTCCTGCACCCACTTGGTGGCCTCGTCGAGCCAGGTGTTGACGTCTTTCTGTGAGATCCCGAATCCGGAGTTGAGCACGAACGACCGGACGTTGCCGTACTGGGACACCGTCCGGTCCCGCAGCGACGGGTACGAGGCGACGATCTGGTCGATCACGAGCCACACGAGGGCGGCCACCGCGGCGAGCCCGCCGAGCAGGCTGATGATGACCGCGAGCCACTTCGGGACGTGCCAGCGCTGCAGCCGGTTCGAGAGCGGCACGAGCAGGGCGGAGATCACGACGCCGATCAGGAAGGGGATCAGGATCTCGCTGAAGATCGTCATCAGCCAGATGAAGAGGGCGATGACGCCCGCGATGACGAGCACGCGCCACGAGAACGCCCCCGCGATGCGCATGCCGAGTGGTACCGAATCCTCGACCACGGGGTCGGGATGAGTCTTCTTGCCCCATGCCATTCCGCCACTGTAGCCACGCGGAACCGGGCAGGTGCCGGTCCGGGCATGTGCGACGTCCGTCCCGGGGCCGGTCCGGGCGTCGGCGGGGATCGGTAGCGTTCCCGTCATGGTCAGGACCACGCTCTCCGCTGCCGAGGCCCGCCGCGTCGCCCTCGCCGCGCAGGGGTTCGGCCGGACACCCTCGGCGGCGGTCCCGTCGCCCTCGACGGCGGTCCCGTCGCCTTCGGGCTCGCCGGCGGTGCTCGTCCCGAACCGGGCGGTGTCGGCCGGCCTCGCCCGACTCGGTGTGCTGCAGATCGACTCCGTCAACGTCTTCGAGCGCAGCCACTACCTGCCGCTCTTCGCCCGGCTGGGTCCGTACGACAAGGGCGCCCTCGACCGGCTGACGCTGACGCAGCGCAGCCCCTGGATCGAGTACTGGGCTCACGAGGCGGCGTTCGTCCCGCGTGATGACCTCCGGCTGTTCCGGTGGCGGATGGACGCCTACCGGCAGCGTGACACGACCAACCCGCTCCGGATCCCCGGCGTGGAACGCACTGCCCGGGTGCGCGACGAGCTCCTGGCCCTGCTCGCCACCGAGGGACCGATGCCCGCGAGTGCGGTCGAACACGAGTCCAACGTCCGACGGGGCCCCTGGTGGGGCTGGAGCGACGTGAAGCACGGGCTCGAGCAGCTCTTCCGCTGGGGTGACGTCGTCAGCGCGGGACGGTCCGGGTTCGAGCGGGTCTACGCCCTGCCGCAGCAGGTGCTGCCGTCGGGGTACTTCGCGACCGCACCTGGCCGGGCCGACGCCGTCCGGGAGCTGGTCCGCCGCTCGGCCCGGGCCGTGGGCGTGGGCACCCGCGCCGACCTCGCCGACCACCACCGACTGCGTGCGGACGACACCGCTGCCGCGATCGCCGACCTGCAGGACGCCGGCGAGCTGGTCCCGGTCACGGTCGAGGGCTGGCGGGACCGGGCGTGGATGCACGTCGACGCCCGGGTGCCGCGTCGGGTCGAGGTCGACGCCGTCCTCAGCCCCTTCGACCCGGTGGTGTGGTTCCGTCCGCGGGCCGAGCGGCTGTTCGGCTTCCACTACCGGATCGAGATCTACACGCCCGCGCCGAAACGGGTGTTCGGGTACTACGTGCTCCCGGTGCTGCAGGACGACGCCCTGGTCGGGCGGGTGGACCTGAAGAGCGATCGGCAGCGCGGCGTCCTGCACGTCCGGACGGCGTGGCACGAGCCCGGAGCCGTGATCGACGTCGAGCGGCTCGCAGCACTGCTCCGGCGGACGGCGGCGTGGCAGGGGCTCGACGGGGTCGAGGTCACCGACCGCGGAACTGCGGCACGCGCACTCGCCGCAGCGCTCGGAGTCACTCCCCGGCCCTGACGGCGCGCGCCGGGGACTCGACGGCGCGTGCCGGGGACTCGACGGCCGGGACCGCTAGAACTGCACCCGCGGCGGCTCGGCGATGGCGGCCGGCTCGGCGGTCTCGAAGAACGGCGCCGGCCCGACGCCCCGACGCTTCGCGATGCTCGAAGCCGGGAACGACTTGACCTTGGTGTTGAGTTCGCGCACGCCACCGTTGTAGTGCCGGCGGGCGGACTGGATCTTGTCCTCGGTGGACACGAGCCGCGACTGCAACTCGAGGAAGGACTGGCTGGACTGCAGCTGCGGGTACCCCTCGGCCACCCGGAACACGCTCTTCAGCGCCTTCTGCATGTGCCCCTCGGCAGTGGAGGCGGCGACGGCGTCGTGCGCAGCGAGTGTCTCGGCCCGGGCGTCGGTGACGGCGGTCAGGACGGACTTCTCGTGCGCCGCATGACCCTGCACGGTGTCGACGATGGTGGGGAGGAGCTCGGCGCGTTCGTGGAGCTGCGCGGCGATCTCGGCCCAGGCCGTGTCGACGCGCTGCTGCAACGCGACGAGGGACTTCTGGCTGGACCAGAACCAGATGCCGATCACCACGAGGACGACGACCACAACGCCGATCACGATGAGCGTCGTGACGAGTCCGGTGTCCATTCGGGCGTACTCCTTTGCGCGTCGGGCCGCAGTTGCGTGCGGACCTCCGCAGCCCGCTGTCGGACCTCAGCGGTCCGGATCGATCTTACCGAGCGCCTCGGAGCGACCTCGCCGCTCGCCGATCTTCACGGCCGATTCCCGAGTGACGCACACCGGGCTCGCGGACCGCGTCCGGAGGGGGCCCCGATCGACGCACGGAAGGGCACGGATGATGCGGAACCGGGGTGTTCCGCCGCGCGGGGTGTTGACCGGAGGGCCCGGATCGCATGGGATGGACAGGATGGACACGGGCGGGGACAACGTGCAGCACCAGGACGTCGGGGGCGACGTCCGTCGTCGACGATCCCGGAGGACTGCCGCCCGGTCGCTCGTCACCATCGTCGGGCTGGTGCTCCTGCCCCTGGTGTCCGTTCCCGCCCTCGCGACGACCACCACGCTCCCCGGCGCCGGGACCGGAGCCGGCATTGGAACGGTGGACGCGCCGCAGCCGTCCCCGACGCAGCCTCCCGTCTACTCCAACCCGGTGCCCGCGCCGGCGCCCGGCCCGGGGGACGCCTCGAGCCCGGTCCCGACGAACACCCCCATCCCACCGTCCGGCGGTACCCCGACCGCGCCGACGATCGTCGACCCGGGGGACATCACGACCGCCCTCGCGCGGTTCGCCGGTCGTGCGACACCGGGCCACCAGGTCCGCGTGGCCGAGCCCGCCGTCCCCTCGGCGTCGGTCTGCCGCGCCACCGCGACGCCCGGCGGGACCTGGTCCTGCGTCGGGACGGTGCGCTCCGGCCCGGCCCAGGTCTTCACCGTCCTGGACATGACGGCGTCCGCGCTGCCGAACGCCGATGCGGCACCGTCGGACGTCATCGTGCCGCCGACCATCGACGCCCGGCGCCCGACCACGGGGACCGTCACCGGCACGGGCCTCCCGGGTGCCACCGTGACCGTCGGCCGGGCCGGCTCCTCCGCCGCGCTCACCGCGGTCGTCACCGCGGCCGGCACCTGGGCGGCTCGATGGGGCACCGGCCCGGGCGCACCGGCCGAGGGCAGCGTCAGTGTCAGTGCCACGCAGACCGCGAGCACCGCGACCGGGTACCGATCGGACCTCCGGAGTGCCGCCTCGGCCGCTCGGACCCTCGTCGTCGACCGGACCGCCCCGGCCGCGCCGCGGATCACCGCGCCGGCCGGATCGGCCCCGGGCAGCACGCAGGGGGTCCGGATCACCGGGACGGCCGAGCCGCGCACCGTCGTCACCGCCTACGTCGACTCGACCGCGGTCTGCCGGGCGTCCGTCGCCGCGGACGGATCGTGGTCCTGCCGCGCAGCCGACAGCCTCCGCGCCGGGTCCCACATGGCCCGTGCGGTGGCCCAGGACGAAGCGGGCAACACCTCGTCCGCGGCGACCGCCGTCGCGTTCCGCGTCTCCCGCGGCGCCTCCGTCGACGCCGCCAGCTCCCCCGGCACCACCCCCGGCAGCGGCGCCGGAGGTGGCGGCGCGCACGGCAGCGGCACCGCCCCGGCCCACGGATCGGGCTCCGACACGGCCGACGGGTCCGGCATCGGCAGGGCCGGAACCGGGTCGAGCGACGACGGTACGTCCGGCAGCGCGCTGCCCGGCGGTGGCGCCGGCGGTTCCGGCAGCCACGGCGGCCGCCCCGACTGGACGGGTCCCGCCGGCGACTGGACCGTCGCCACCGGGTACGACCACGCCGTGCCCACCATCCAGTCCGCGTCCTCGTGGCGCACCCTCGCCGTCGCGGCCGGCGTCGCCGCCGTGTTCCTCCTGCTCGTCGCCGGCCCGGTCCGCGTCCTCGCTGGCGCCCTCCGCGAACGGGCACCCCTGCGGGCCGCCCGGTTCACCGGCCGCAACCGCACCCGCTCCGAACGTCGCCACGGCGACGACGCCGTGGCGAGCTGGGTCACGGTCACCCTCGGGATCGCCGTCGCCGGGGTGCTCACGCTCCTCGGGACCGGCATCGCGCTGGAGGCACGCTACGTCCGTCTCGCGATCGGCGTCGTCGCCGGCGTCGCCGTGCTCAGCGCCGGGGTCGTCCTCGCCACCCGCTGGACCGCGGGCGAGGACCGACACACCGTCACGTACCAGCTGTCCCCCGGCCTGCTCCTCGCAGCGGTCCTGGCGAGCGGACTGACCCGCGCCGCCGACCTCTCCCCCGCCCTCGTCGTCGGGGTCCTCCTCGTCCCGGTCGCCCGCACCGACGGGGGCACCGCCGCCATGCACCTCGGACGGGGCCTCGCCGCGTGTGCGCGGAGTGCGATCTGGCGCTCGGTGGCACTGCTCGTCCTCGCGGTCGTCGGATGGGTGCTGCACAGCCTCACCCCGGCCTCCGGGTTCGCAGGGTCGCTCGTCTCCGAGTTCGCCAGCACCCTCTGCGTCGGTGGGCTCGGTGCTCTCGTCGTCACGCTGCTGCCGCTCCGGGGGACCGCGGGTGCCGCGCTCGCCTCGGTCTCGCGACCGAGCTACGCGGCCCTCACGGCGGTCGGCGTCGGCCTGGCCGCAGCGGTCTACTCCGGCACGGCTGGCACCCACGTCCCGGTCGCCGCCATGGCCACCGGGGTCGGCGTGGTGCTCGTGGCGGCCGCGGCCGCCTGGGCGTGGCTCCGGTTCGACGGGGCCGGCATCCGGTCTTGAAGCGCCCGGCAACAGTTGCCGGTCACCTTGTCTGTCTGCCTGTCGGTCTGTCGGTGTGACTGCCTGACTGCCTGACTGCCGGGAGGCTCGGCACGAGCCCGCCACGGGCCTCCCGTCCCGCCATCGGCGGTGTCCCGGGACCGGGCTCAGTGCGTGGGGGCCGAGCGGGCGAACAGGCCGGGCAGGAGGCCACCGATCTTCGTGCCGACGCAGAGGCTGACGAACGTCGCGAGCGGCGTCGCGAGCGCTCCGGCGTCGAAGGTCGCCACCGCGACCAGGCCGACCGTGCCCGGGACGAGCAACAGGAACGCGGGTCGGAACGACACCGTCGCCGGGATGACCGGCACCATCCGCTCCAGCACGCGCGTCGCGACGAAGAGCAGTGCCGCGGCCAGGCCGGTCGCGACGACGCTGCCGCTGAACGGGGTCAGCCACGAGACGACCGCGTAGGCGGTGACCATCACGACGACCGAGGCCGCGGTGAGGCGCCACCCCGAGCCGAAGACCAGGCTGATGCCGGTCGCCAGGACCACGACGGCGACCCACGACACCCAGAGGGCCGGGACCGCCTCCCAGCCCGCGCGGTCCGTGCCGATGCCGGCGACCTCGCCGACGAGCGCCGCGGACGTCGGGTCGACGCGCAGCCCGGTGACGGCGCTACCGGCCGCGATGCCCGCCGCCATGAAGCCGAGCATGATGAGGCCCTGCATCAGCCGCGCCGAACCGGTGACGATGTCGGCTGCCGTGAGTTCGAGCAGCGCGTTGGTGATGAGCGCTCCCGGCACGAACACCGCGACCGGCGCGCAGACGGCGTAGAGGGGGACGTGGTCGAACCCGGTGCTCGCAGCGACGAGCCCGACGACCGCGGTCGAACAGAAGGCCGCCAGGAACGGGACGACGGCGACGGCCTCCCGGAAGCGCCGGAGCAGCAGCCCGATCACCCCGACCAGCGCCCCGACGACGAGGGCCACGAGCACCGCCCACCACGGGACCCGGAACACGACGGCGAGCCCGGCCGACGTCAGCGCGTTGCCGAGCACCCACGGCAGCGGTGCCGGTGGACGGGTGCCCTGCCGGATGCTGCGGACACGGGCCGGGATCTCGGCCAGCGCGATCGCGCCGCGTTCCAGGCCGAGGACCAGACGGTTCGCGCGGGCCGACTGGCGGAACGACAGTTCGATGCCCTCGGCGTTGACGATGGTGGCGGCGCCGGTCGCGGTCTCGCTGACGATCACGAGCGCCGGCAGCACGCCGATCGCCAGACCGTCGCCGACACCGGCGGCGTCGCGGGTCTTCTCGAGCGCGGACCGGACGTCGGTGACGGAGCTGCCGGCGTCCAGCAGCAGGGTGCCGAGCGTGCCGAGGAGCATGCCGATCGGGACGGTCTCGCCGTCGATGACCTCGACGTGGGCCTCGGGGCGCCGGAGGGCGTCCCGGAGGTTCGTCAGCGCACTCCCGATCCCGACCACAGGGTCAGCGTAACGAGTGGTGGCGTTCCGACGGCGCTGCCCGCCCGGTCCTCGTACCCCCGGTGGGACTCGAACCCACAACTCGGCGATGTTGAGTCGCCTACCCGTCCGTGCTCGTACCCCCGGTGGGACTCGAACCCACAACTCGGCGATTTTAAGTCGCATGCCTCTACCGATTGGGCCACGGGGGCGCACGACCGTGACGGTCGGGCCGGGACAGCCTACCGACGCCGGAGGGCGGCCACCCATCGGGTGACCGCCCTCTCGACTGCGTGCGTGCGGTCTCTACTCGGTCTTCGCCGACTCGCCGGCAGCGACGGGCTCGGCTTCCTTCGAGACGTCCTCGGCCGGCGTCGCGTACGCGGGACCGGCAGCACCGGCGGGCTGGCCGGCGGCCGGCGACTCCGCTTCCGGAGCGGCCTCGACGGCCGGCTTCGGGCGGGAGGCCCAGGCCTCGAAGGCGGCGCGGGGGGTCTCGCGGTCGTCGAGGGACGCGATGTCGCGGCCCAGGAAGAAGTTGCCGACCCAGTCGCCGACGACACGGATCTTGCGCTCCCACGACGGCATGGCCAGGCCGTGGTAACCACGGTGGGCGCCCCAGGCGAGGAAG
Organism: Curtobacterium sp. MCPF17_031; assembly: GCF_003234035.1. NCBI lineage: Bacteria > Bacillati > Actinomycetota > Actinomycetes > Micrococcales > Microbacteriaceae > Curtobacterium > Curtobacterium sp. MCPF17_031. The sequence goes on from NZ_QKSG01000002.1 coordinate 247,897, forward strand.
CCCTTCATCGCGAACTTGCCGGACTGGAACACGCCGATGCCGAGACCGAGGCCCGCGACTGCGCCGAGGTTCTCGTGCTTGTAGTCGACCGTCGCCTCGCCGCGGATCGTGGCGACGAGGTTCTTGGCCAGCTGCTTGGCCTGACGGACGGCGTGCTGGGCGTTCGGGACGCACATGCCGCCGACGCCACCACCGGTGAGGTCAGGGACGGCTGCGACGTCGCCGCAGGCCCAGGCGTCGGCGATGACGGTGCCCTCGTCGACGATGCGGAGGTCGGGCTGCACGGTGATGCGACCGCGGGGCTCGAGCGGGAAGTCGGTGCCCTTGACCATGGGGTTCGCCATCACGCCGGCGGTCCAGATGATCAGGTCGGACTCGATGACCTCGATCGACTCGTCCTTGGCCTTGAGCTGGCAGACACCGCCCACGGCCGAGGCCAGCTGGGTCTCGAGGTGCACCGTGGCACCGCGTTCGGCGAGGTTCTTGAGGACCCAGTGCGAGGTCTCGAGCGAGACCTCGGGCATGATGCGGCCCATCGCCTCGACCAGGTGGAAGTGCGTGTCCTCGAAGGCGATCTGCGGGTAGCTGCTGAGCAGGTCCGACACGAAGGAGCGGAGCTCGGCGAACACCTCGATGCCGGCGAAGCCACCGCCGACGACGACGACCGTGAGCAGACGCTGACGCTCGGGGCCGGCCGGCAGGTTCGCCGCCTTGGCGAAGTTGGTGAGGATCTTGTCGCGGATCGCGGCGGCCTCTTCGATGGTCTTCAGGCCGATGGCCTCGTCCGCGACACCCGGGATCGGGAACGTGCGGGACACGGCGCCGGCCGTCATGACGATCTGGTCGTACGACTCTTCCCAGGGCTCGCCGAGCTCGGGGGTGATCGTCGCGGTCTTGTTCGCGTGGTCGACCGCGGTGACCTTCGCGGTGACGACGCGCGTGGACTTGAGGTGGCGGCGGTGCGACACCACGGCGTGACGCGGCTCGATGGAGCCGGCGGCGACCTCGGGCAGGAACGGCTGGTACGTCATGTACGGCAGCGGGTCCACCATGACGACGTCGGCTTCGCCCTTGCGAAGGTGCTTCTCGAGCTTCCAGGCGGTGTAGAAGCCGGCGTAACCGCCGCCGACGACGAGGATCTTGGGCACGGTTCGTGTTCTCCTTGGGGTGGGGTGAGCTGCTGGGAGGCTGGTCAGTTCTCGCCGCCACCCGCCCCGACTCCGGCGTCTGCATCCTCATCATATGCCCGGCACACACACCGGGAGGGCGACCAGTCCGCGCGCTCGAGCGCGAGGTCACCGATGGGGTTGACGCCGGGGCCGGCGGCGAGGGCGTGACCGACGAGCGCGTGCAGGCACTTGACACGGGTGGGCATGCCGCCCGCGCTGATGCCCGCGATCTCCTCGACGTGCTCGATCGACTCGCGGTCGTCGAGGTACGCCTGGTGTGCGCGGCGGTACTGCTCAGCGGTGTCGGGGTCCTCGAGGAGCGCGGCCAGTTCGGGCATGACCTGGTTCGCCTCGAGGGTGCTCACCGCCGCGGTGGCGGCGGGGTGGCACAGGTAGTACAGCGTCGGGAACGGGGTGCCGTTGCCGAGACGCGGCTTCGTGGACACGACCGTCGGGTTGCCGCAGACGCAGCGCGCCGCGATGCCGATGACGTCACGAGCGGGACGTCCGAGCTGAGCGGACACCACCGCGACGTCGTGGGCGGTCGGCGGGTCGAACGGAGGGGTCGTCACGGGGACGTGAGCCTACCGGACTCCGCGCGCGGCCCCTACTTCGGTGACGAGTCGCTGTCGGTGCTGCCGGTGCGCTCGAGTTCGCTGCGGGTCTCGTCGGACAGACCGGCCTGCATGACGGAGGACAGCAGCGACTGCACCCAGTCCACCTTCGGGGTCTGCACGGTGGAGCTGACCGGGGTGCCGGATTCAGTGGTGGGCGGCGGCGTCGCCGTGGTGCCCTTCTCGGCACCCATCACCAGGTAGCTCTCCTCGCCCGGGTACACGTAGAGCAGACGGTCGCGAGCCTGCGCCTCGATGTACGCCGGGTCGTCCCAGCGGGCCAGGTCGTGCTTCTTCTGCGCCACGTCGGCCTTCTGCGCCGCCACCTGCCGCTGCATGCCGGCGATCTGCTCCTGCTGCTGCACGAGGGTCCGGAGCGACGGCGCCAGGACGACGACGAACAGCACGATGATCGCGAGCATCAGCAGGCTGAAGCCGGAGAAGTGCAGCGAGCGGTACCAGGGCTGCGCGGAGGCGGCTCCCTCGGGCATCGCCACGGGGACGCGGCGGACTCGGGGCTTCTGGCTGGGCACCCGTCGACGATAACGCGGTGCCGGCGGTGCGCCACTCCGGCACGCGCGTGTGCCGGACCCTCTCAGGGACGGCAGCCGGCCGGGAGGCGCGCCCCGGCCCTCCCGTCCGCTCGCCTCCCGTCGGCTCGCCTCCCCGGGCTCCCGCGCCGAGACACGGCCGTGCCCCTGAGACGCCGCGGAGGCCGCGAGACGCCGCCGGGGTCCGCGGCGTCTCGGGCACGAGGCGGCGTCTCGGGCAGACGGAGGCGTCTCGGCCGGGAGGCGCGACCCGCCTCCCGGGATCGCATCGGCCCGACACGGCGGAACGCCGCCCTCCCGGCGGGAGGACGGCGTTCCGGAGGTGCTGGTTACAGCGAAGCCGAGCGCGGGAACGCCGAGCGGCCGGCGTAGACCGCGGCGTCGCCGAGCTCTTCCTCGATACGGAGGAGCTGGTTGTACTTCGCGACACGGTCCGAACGAGCCGGCGCACCGGTCTTGATCTGGCCGCCGTCGACCGCGACCGCGATGTCCGCGATGGTGGTGTCCTCGGTCTCACCGGAGCGGTGGGACAGGATCGCCGTCATGCCGTGGCGCTGCGCGAGCGAGACCGCGTCGAGGGTCTCGGTCAGCGTGCCGATCTGGTTCACCTTCACCAGGATCGAGTTGCCGGCCTTCTCGTCGATGCCACGCTGCAGGCGCTTCGGGTTCGTGACGTACAGGTCGTCGCCGACGATCTGCAGCTTCGAGCCGAGCTCGGCGGTCAGGTGGGTCCAGCCCTCCCAGTCGTCCTCGGCCAGCGGGTCCTCGATCGTGGCGAGCGGGTAGTCGCGCGCCAGGTCGACGAAGTACTGCGTGAACTCCTGGCTCGAGAGCTGCTTGCCCTCGAACGTGTACTTGCCGTCGTGGAAGAACTCGGTGCTGGCGACGTCGAGGCCCAGCGCGATGTCCTTGCCCGGGGTGAAGCCGGCCTTCTCGATCGCGGCGAGCAGGAAGTCGAGCGCCGCGCGGTTCGAGGCGAGCTCCGGGGCGAAGCCGCCCTCGTCACCGAGGCCGGTCGCCAGGCCCTGCTTCTTCAGCTCACCCTTGAGGGCGTGGTAGGTCTCGACACCCCAGCGGAGCGCTTCCGAGAAGGACTCGGCGCCGTAGGGCACCAGGAAGAACTCCTGGATGTCGACGTTGGTGTCCGCGTGGGCACCGCCGTTGACGACGTTCATGAGCGGGACCGGCAGCGTGTGCGCGTTCGGGCCACCGAGGTAGCGGAACAGCGGCAGGTCGACCGAGTCGGCCGCGGCACGGGCGACGGCGAGCGAGGCGCCGAGGATCGCGTTCGCGCCGAGGCGGGACTTGTTCTCGGTGCCGTCGAGCTCGATGAGCGCGGCGTCGACGAGTCGCTGGTCGGTGGCGTCGAAGCCCTCGAGCGCCGGGCCGATCTCGTCGAGCACGGCTTCGACGGCCTTGAGGACGCCCTTGCCGCCGTAGCGCGAGTCGTCGCCGTCACGCAGTTCGTACGCTTCGAAGGCGCCGGTGGAGGCACCGGAGGGGACGAGCGCGCGCGAGACGACGCCGTCATCCAGGAGGACCTCGACCTCGACCGTCGGGTTGCCTCGGGAATCGAGGACTTCGCGTGCGCCTACGGCATCGATCACTGCCACTTGGTACTCCCTGTCGTTGGGTTGTTGTGGTTCACGGTCGATCCTAGCGACGCCGGTCTCGGACGACGGCGGCCTGTGGATGACCGGTGGGCGTCGATCAGGCGAGCGGCCGGAACGTGACGCCGTCGAGCGTCGTCGTGTCGGCGTCCACCGTGGCGAACGACCCGAAGCCCTGCTCCACCAGGCCGGCGAGCAGGTTCTTCATGTTCTTCGTGCGCTTCTCGAGACGCACCCGGTGGTGCGACCCGAGGGCCTCGGTCTTGAGGGCGGCGAGGCGCACCGGGTCGACGTCCTTGTCGTACACGAGCACGACGGCGTCGTCCGCGTCGGCGTCCGGCAGCGTGACCAGGTCGACGAGCCGTTCGAACCCGAGCGAGAACCCGACCGCTGGCACGTCCTGGCCCAGGAAGCGACCGATCATGCCGTCGTAGCGCCCGCCGCCGCCCAGGCTGTAACCGAAGTCCGGGTGCGCGACCTCGAAGATCGTGCCCGTGTAGTAGCCCATGCCGCGCACGAGCGTCGGGTCGAAGCGCACGTCCACGCCCGGGAGGGCTGCCCGCAGACGCTCGAGGTCGGCGAACGCGTCGGCATCCAGCCACGCGGCGCCGCGGACGCTGTCCCAGTCGGCGGACTCGAGCGCGCGGATGGTGTCCGCGAGTCCGGCGCCGTCGAGGTCCAGCGACTCGCCCAGCTCCTTCGCGACGCCGTCCGGCCCGATCTTGTCGAGCTTGTCGACGGTGATGAGGGCCCGGTCGGCCGCGGCCTGCTCCGTGATCCCCCACGAGGCGAGGAGCGCGAGCAGGATGCGGCGGTCGTTGATGCGGATCGAGGTCCCGGCGATGCCCAGGGCGTCGAGTGCCGCCGTGGTCGCGGTGATCAGTTCGATCTCGGCCAGCTGCCCCGGCTCTCCGAGGATGTCGATGTCGCACTGCACGAACTGGCGGTACCGGCCCTTCTGCGGCCGTTCAGCCCGCCAGACCGGCGCGATCTGCACGGCGCGGAAGACGGTGGGCAGCTCGGCGCGGTGCGACGCGTAGAAGCGGGCGAGCGGGACGGTCAGGTCGAACCGGAGGCCGAGGTCGGCGAGGTCCAGGGGTGCTCCGGCCCGCTGGAGGTCGTCGGTGGTCAGGCCGCGCTTCATCACCGCGAACGCGAGCTTCTCGTTGTCGCCACCCAGTCCCGAGTGCAGCCGGGCGGCGTCCTCGAGCACGGGCGTCTCGATCTCGTCGAACCCGTGGCGTGCGTACACACCCCGGATGACCCCGAGCACGTGCTCGCGCCGGGACTTGTCCGCGGGGAGGTGGTCTCGCATGCCCCGGGGGGCCGTCACGGTCGTCGCCATGCCGTCGATTGTCGCAGAGCACGGTGCCCGGTTGCAGCCGAGTGGTGTCCGCTGATATGCTTCATCCAGAACCTCGGCCGATGGGTGCCTGATCCACTCGTCGGTCGTCAGCGGGGGCAAGTGCTGCAATCGCCCACGCGGTTCGAGCGGGATCCCCTGACGACGTTGCTCCCTGGCGACGTCTTCTCCCGCTCGCGGGCGTCCTCCTTTTTCGGGTTAGGAGGACGCCCGCTCCTCGTCACCCTGCTGTGTCTGCGCCTGCGGCTCCTGCCCGGCTGGCACCTCCGGCTCCTGCCCGGACGGTGCCTGCACCTCCGGCTCCTGCCCGGCCAGCGCCTGCTCCGCCTGGCGAGCCGCCGCCTCCAGCAGCGTCACCGCCGCCCGCAGGCTCGCGACCGGATCGACGCCCTGCTCGTGCACCACCGCCACCTCGGCGAGCATGCCCGCTCCCCAGGCCGCGTCGACGCGACTCCCGAACGGCTGCTGCGCGGTCGCACCGGCACCGCCCGTGTCCGACCCACCGACCTGCTCGACGACACTGCCGTCCGTCACGGAGGCCACCGCCGCGTGCAACTCGCCGCGCTCCTCCAGCCGTTCGAACAGCTTCACGGCACGCTCGAGTGGCGGCATCGCCCGCGGCACCCCCGCGTACACGCTGCTGCGTCCGGCCTTCTCCGCGGCCTTCGCGGCGCGCCAGACGCGGACGACGTCCTCGACCGTGTGCGCCTCCTCGTCGCCGAACACGTGCGGGTGGCGGCGCTGCATCTTCTCGCGGACACCGTCGGCGACGTCGTCGAGGTCGAACCGTCCCTCGTGCGCGGCGATCCCGGCGTGCAACACCACCTGGTACAGCACGTCGCCGAGCTCTTCACGCAGTTCGTCGGTGTCGTCGCCGTCGATGGCGTCGACCAGTTCGTAGGTCTCCTCCACGGCGTACCGGGCGAGGCTCGCGTGGGTCTGCTCGCGGTTCCAGACGCATCCGTGCTCCGGGTCGAGCAGGCGGTCCACGACGGCGACGAGTTCGTCAACGGATGTCATGACGCCATGCTGCCACCGTCCGCTCTGCACGGATCGAACACCAGGGTCCGAACGGTACGGTGGTCGAGGCGTGTCGGGAAGTCTGGTCGACGATCCGTTCCCCGTACCCGATCGCCTCCGGAGACGCATGCCCTCCTTCGTCCGTTCCCCTCGTTTCAGCGCCATCGCGCTGCTGTCCGCCGCCGTCCTCGGCCTGGTCGTCGCGAACACCGCCCTCGGCCCCGGGCTCGAGCGAGGCCTCGACTGGCACACGCCGTGGGGAGCGGTCGGCCTGGACCTGTCGATCGCGCACTGGGTCAGCGACGGTCTGCTCGCGGTCTTCTTCCTGCTCGTGGCCGTCGAGCTCAAGCACGAGCTGGTGGTGGGGGAGCTCGCGAACCCGAAGACCGCCGTGGTCCCCGCGATCGCGGCCGTCGGCGGCGTGCTCGTCCCCGCGCTGGTCTACCTGCTCGTCACGTCCGGCACGCAGTACACGCACGGCTGGCCGATCCCGACCGCGACGGACATCGCGTTCGCGCTCGGGGTCCTGGCGATGTTCGGCCGCGGACTGCCCTCGACGATCCGGGTGTTCCTCCTCGCCCTCGCCGTCCTCGACGACCTCATCGCGATCGTCATCATCGCCGTCGTCTTCGCGCACGGCACCGACTTCCTGGCACTCGGCGGTGCCGCGGTCCTGCTCGTGCTGTTCGCGGTGCTCGGCCGTCGTCTGCGCCCCGGTGGCCGTGCGCAGCCGTTCCGCATCGTCGCGATGGTCCTGATCGGCCTGGTCACCTGGTGGCTCGTGTACCACTCCGGCGTGCACGCCACGATCGCCGGAGTGGCGCTGGGGCTCGTCCTGCCCCGACGTCCGGGTGGCACCCTGCACGAGCACGTCGAGCCGTGGTCGAACGCGATCGTCCTGCCCGTGTTCGCGTTCGTCTCCGCCGCGGTGGTCATCCCCGCCGTCGGGATCGCCGAGCTCTCGCCGACCTTCTGGGGTGTCGTCCTCGCGCTGCCGGTCGGCAAGGTCATCGGCATCACGCTCTTCGGCACGATCGCCGGTCGGGTCTTCCGCGGCCCCGGCCGGTCGGCGCTGTCGTTCGGCTCGGTGATGACCGTCGGGGTGCTCGGCGGCATCGGGTTCACCGTGTCGCTGCTCATGAACGAGCTGGCGTTCGCCGCGAACCAGGAGATCGTCGACGAGGGCGTCCTCGCCGTGCTCGTCGGGTCCGGGATCGCGATGGTCGCCTCCGCGATCGTCGTCTCGGTTCGCGCCCGCCGCTACCGCCAGCGCCGCGAGCTCTCCGAAGCCGAAGCCACCGAGTAGCAGGACCGCTGTCGGACGGGAGGCCCGTGGCGGATCCACCACGGGCCTCCCGTCCGACAGGGGGACCGACGGCCGAACGATCAGACGAGTCAGACGGTCGACGCCTCTTCGCGCGCCGGCGCCCCGTAGACGGCGGTGAGGATGCTCTCCACCCAGCCGATGAGGGCGTCGTCCGGCAGGGTCTCGCCGTGCGGCTTCGGCACCGGGATGCTCGCCGCGTCCTGCTGCGGGAACCAACGCGCTCCCGGGAACATCCGCTTCAGGCGCACCTGCGCGGAGTCCGCCAGTTCCTTGCCGGCGACCCGGAGGTTGGAGCCCATCACGACGACGTCGGACAGGCCGACCTGCTGCGCCATCCGGCGGAGACGGGAGACCTCGATGAGGGTGAGGACGGCCTGCGGCGGCGTGCCGTAGCGGTCGGTGAGCTCGTCGAGGACCATGTCGATCGCCTCGGCCCGGGCGGCCGGAGCCGACGCAGCCGAGAGCTTCTGGTACGCCTCGAGGCGCAGGCGCTCGGACTCGACGTAGTCGTCCGGGATGTGCGCGTCGACCGGGATCTCGAGCCGGAGTTCGGTCTGCCCCTCGGCGACGTCACCGCGGAACTGCGACACCGCCTCGCCGATCATCCGCAGGTACAGGTCGAAGCCGACACCCGCGATGTGCCCGGACTGTTCGCCGCCGAGCAGGTTGCCGGCACCGCGGATCTCGAGGTCCTTCATCGCGACCTGCATGCCCGCGCCGAGCTCGTTGTTCGCCGCGATGGTCTCGAGCCGGTCCTGGGCGGTGTCGGACAGCGGCTTGTCGGCGTCGTAGAGGAAGTACGCGTACCCGCGCTCGCGTCCACGACCGACACGACCGCGGAGCTGGTGCAACTGCGACAAGCCGTACTTGTCGGCCTTGTCGATGATGAGCGTGTTCGCGTTCGCGATGTCCAGGCCGGTCTCGATGATCGTCGTCGACACCAGGACGTCGAAGCGGCGCTCCCAGAAGTCGACCATGACCTGCTCGAGGGCCTGCTCGCCCATCTGCCCGTGCGCGACGGCGATGCGGGCATCCGGCAGGATCTCGGCGAGGTGCGACGCGACCGACTGGATGTCCTTCACGCGGTTGTGCACGTAGAACACCTGCCCCTCCCGGAGCATCTCGCGCTTGATCGCCGCAGCGATCTGCAGGTCCGACTGCGGACCGACGAACGTCAGGATCGGGTGGCGGTCCTCCGGCGGCGTCGCGAGCGTCGACATCTCGCGGATGCCGGTCACAGCCATCTCGAGCGAGCGCGGGATCGGCGTGGCGGACATCGCCAGCACGTCCACGTTCGTCTTGAGCTTCTTGAGCTGGTCCTTGTGCTCGACGCCAAACCGTTGCTCCTCGTCGATGATGACGAGGCCGACGTCCTTGAACTGCACGTTCTGCGACAGGATCCGGTGGGTCCCGATCACGATGTCGACCGTGCCGTCGGCCAGACCCGCGAGCGTCTCCTTGGACTCCTTCTCGGTCTGGAACCGGCTGAGCGCGCGGAGGTTGACCGGGAACCCGGCGAAGCGCTCCTGGAACGTCTCCATGTGCTGGCGGACGAGCAGCGTCGTGGGCACGAGGACGGCGACCTGCTTGCCGTCCTGCACGGCCTTGAACGCGGCCCGGATCGCGACCTCGGTCTTGCCGTAGCCGACGTCACCGGAGAGCAGCCGGTCCATCGGGATCGGGCTCTCCATGTCGCGCTTGATCTCGTCGATGGTCGTCAGCTGGTCGGCGGTCTCCGCGAACGGGAACGCCTCTTCCAGCTCGCGCTGCCAAGGGGTGTCCGGGCGGAACGCGTGCCCCTTCGACGCCATGCGCGCCGAGTACAGCTTCACGAGGTCGACCGCGATGTCCCGGACGGCCTTGCGTGCCTTCGACTTCGCCGCGGACCAGTCCGAACCGCCCATCTTGGACAGGGTCGGGTTCTCGCCGCCGACGTACCGGGAGAGCTGGTCGAGCTGGTCCGTCGGCACGAAGAGCTTGTCACCGGGGTAGTTGCGCTTCGATGGTGCGTACTCGAGCACCAGGTACTCGCGCTGCTGCTTCACGGCGTTGCGGCCGCCGGAGCTGACCTCTCGGCTGACGAGCTCGACGAACTTGCCGATGCCGTGCGTCGCGTGCACGACGACGTCGCCCGGCTTGAGCTGCAGCGGGTCGACGACGTTCTTGCGGCGGCTCGCGAGCTTCTTCACGGTTCGGGCGCCCTGCTGGACGCTGCGGCCGTAGAACTCGGCCTCGCTGAACAGCGCGATCCGCGGGTCGGCGACGGAGAACCCGTGCTCGACGCTGGCGGTCGTCACGATCGCGACACCCGGCTGCGGCGGCCCGACCAGCGCTTCGGCCCGTGCCGCGACACCGGCCTCCGCCAGGACCTGGACCGCCCGCTCGACGAGCCCCTGGCCCTGCGCGGTCACCACGACGGCCCACTGGTCGTCGGTGAGCGCCTTGACGTGCGCGACGGCACCGTCTGCGCTGCCCGCGAAGCTCGGGACCGAGTCGCCTGGGACGCGGATGTACTCCCCCGCCTCGGCGACGGCGTCGGAGTCGGTGATCGGTTCGTCGGCCCCGGAGTCGAAGGGCGACACCGTCCACCAGGTGCGCTGCCCGCGGGTGTTCCTGAGCTGCTGCACCGTCATGAAGTTGCCGGCGTCGAGGTCGATCGGTGCCTGCGCCCCGGCCACCGCGGCGCTCCAGGCTGCCTGCAGGAACTCCTGGTTGGTCTCGGCCAGGCTGTGCGCACGACCGCTGACCCGCTCGGGCGAGAACACCGCGATCGTCGCCGCGTCGGGCAGGTAGTGCGTGACCGGCACGAGCTTCCGGACGAGTGCGGGTGCGAGGGACTCCATGCCCTCCACCGGGATCCCCTCGGACACCTTCGCGAGCATCTGGGACAGGTTGGGGAACTCGTGCAGCATCTCGCGTGCCCGCTGCCGGACGTCCTCGCTCAGCAGCAGTTCGCGGGAGGCGGTGAGCTCGACCGAGCCGAGGTCGTCCTCCGTCGAACGCTGGTCGGCCACCGAGAAGGCCTTGACACCGTCGATCTCGTCGCCGAAGAAGTCGACGCGCACCGGGTGGTCGGCGGTCGGCGGGAAGACGTCGAGGATGCCACCGCGGACGGCGAACTCGCCACGGCGGGTGACGAGGTCGACGCGGGCGTACGCCAGGTCGACGAGCTGCGACGCGAGTCGGCTGAGGTCGTTGCCCCGCGACCCGGTGTGCAGGACGACCGGGGCGAGTTCGGTGAGGTTGTCGGCGATCGGCTGCAGCGCGGCCCGGACGCTGGCGACGACGACGGTCGTGCGACGCTCGTCGGTGGGTGTGTCCTGCCAGCGCTGCAGTGCGCGGAGCGTGGCGATGCGGGTGCCGACGGTCTGCGGGCTGGGGCTGAGGCGCTCGTGCGGCAGGGTCTCCCACGCCGGGAACTCGAGCACGTCGGCATCCGGGATCGTGCAGCTCAGGGCGTCACGGACCGCTTCGGCTTCACGACCGGTGGCGGTGATGACGAAGGCGCACTGGGGTCCGCTCCGAGCGGCCAGCAGGGCGGCGAACAGCGGCACGCGGAGCCCGTCGACGACCGAGAAGTCGGCGTCGCGAGGAGCGGCACGGAGCGCACGATCGAAGGAGGAGGCGCGCGAGAGCGCAGGGATGAGGCCCGAGATCGTCACTCACACGATGGTACCGGGGGCCCCCGACAGCCGTCGCCCCGTGCGCGACGGGCGAACAGGAGGCGACTGGCGGAGTCGGGACGGGCCTCCCGGCCGGTCCGGGGTCAGGAGCTGCCGGGCTCCAGGTCGTCCGGCGGGGTCGTCGGCTCGCTCTCGCGAGCCTGCCCGGCCGCACGGCGGCCGAGGAAGCGCGCAGTCCCGACGAGCGTGAGGCACACGACCGCGACGACGATGATCGCGCCCATCGCGAGCGGGCTCGTCGCGAACACGACCGCGGTCGTCATGCCGGAGCGTGGAAGCGCTGCTGGGCCGCGAGCAGGCCGTCGGACACGATCGCCTCCACCGCGTCGGCGGCGTCGGCCAGCAGGTTCGGCAGCAGCTTCTTCTCGGCCGCGGAGAAGTCACGCAGCACGTAGTCCGCCGGGTCCTGACGCCCGGGGGGACGGCCGATGCCGACTCGCACGCGTGCGAACTCGTTCGTGTCCGTCGCCTTGATGACGTCGCGGATGCCGTTGTGCCCGCCGTGGCCGCCGTTGCCCTTGAGGCGCACGGTGTCGAAGGGCAGGTCGAGCTCGTCGTGGACCAGGATGAGGTCTGCGGGCGAGACGCTGTAGAAGCCGAGGACGGCCGAGACGGGGCCCCCGGAGGTGTTCATGAACGACCCGGGCTTCGCGAGGACGAGCTTCGGGCCTCCCGGCACCAGGCGCCCCTCGGCGACCTGGTTCGGGGTCTTGTGCTTCTTGAACGTGGCGCCCATCCGGGCGGCCAGTTCGTCGAGGACCATCTGGCCGACGTTGTGGCGGTTGCCCGAGTAGTCGGGCCCGGGGTTCCCGAGCCCGACCACGACGAACGTCCCCGTCGTCATGAGCGCAGCGCCATCAACGTCGACCAGATACCTGCAGAGGGGTGTTACTCGGAGACCGGCTCGGAGCCGCCCTCGGCACCGGCTTCGGCGCCGGCCTCGGCCGAGGCCTCGTCTGCGGCGTCGTCGTCTGCGGTGCCACGCGGGGTGACGATCGCGACGACCAGCGCCTCGGCGTCGGTCTCGAGCTCGGCACCCTCGGGGAGTTCGAGCTGGGCGGCGTGGATCTGCACGCCGTCCTCGAGGCCCTCGACGTTGACGGTGACGTGCTCGGGGATGTCCGTCGCGAGGACGAGCAGCGAGACGGTGTTGAGGTCCTGCACGTGGATGGTGCCTGAGAAGGACTCGCCCTCGATGACCACGGGGACGTCGACGGTGACCTTCTCGCCACGGCGCAGGACGACGAGGTCGATGTGCTCGATGATCTGGCGCACCGGGTCACGCTGGACGTCCTTGACGAGGGCGAGCTGGGCCGCACCCTCGATGTCGAGGTCGACGACCGCGTTGGCGGTACGGACGAGCAGCATCGTCTCGTGGCCCGGCAGGCTGATGTGCTGCGGCTCGGTACCGTGGCCGTAGACGACGGCGGGGATCTTGTCGGCAGCGCGGAGCTTGCGGGCCGCACCCTTGCCGAACTTGGTGCGGACTTCCGCCGCGAGCTTGGTGTAGTCAGCCATGATGCCTCCTGGTGTCGGGGACGACGCCGGAGTGCCGGCATCGGGGGGTCTGTGGTGTTGCAACTCGAACGCGTGCACGCGTGAGGAACGGTCCCAGAGTCTGGCCGGGTCTCCCACTGCGTCGATCACGGCCGCGCGTACGCGGCCCTCGCCGAAGTCCTGCGCAAGCCTACCAGTACCAGCCCGGGCGTGTCGCACCGTCCGAGCGCCCGGGCCGGCGGCAGCTCCCCCCACGTGCAGCTGCCGACGGCCCGACGCGTCCCGCGGCGAGCAGCGGAGGTCAGCGGACGCCCGCCGGCGCCTTCGGAGCGAGCCGGCGGATCGTCTCCTCCACCCGCCTGTCCACGGTCGCCTGGTCCCGGGAACCCGCCGCGAGCACCGCTGCGTCGGACGCCGTCACCCGGAGCAGCCGCCGCCACTCCGCGTCGTACAGGGCTTGCCGGTAGCCGGTGGACTCCTGGCAGGCCACGTCCTGCTCCGCGAGCCGGACTTCGGCGCGTGGAACGTCCTCGTCGTCCAGGTCCGTCACCCGGTCGACGGCGCGCATCGACGCGGTCGGCAACCCCGACGGGTCGGCCGGCAGACCCCCGGCCACCGGACCGACGGCGGCGTCCGCGAGGCAGGACCGCCAGTCGGCAGCCGCGGCGACGACGGACGGGTCCGACCGCGCCGCCACCGCTGCCAGGTAGGTGAGCCGCTTCGCGACCTGCGCGGCCGCGTCCTTCGACCCGTCGTCCCCTGTGCCGAGCGTCGACCGCGCCTCCCGGATGCACCGTTCGGAGGTCCCCGGAGGGAGGGCGTCGAACACCGCGTTGCGCTCCGTGGAGGAGCCCCACCGCCGGAAGCCCTCGTTGTTCGCTCCGGCGAGGGACGGACCGCGGTACCCCCGGGCCGAGGCCTCGTCGGCGGTCAACGGTCGGGTCTCGGCGAGGGACGGCGACGTGTTGCCCCTGGCGGCGGTCTCGTGCGCGGCGTCCTCGGCGCGGAGGCCCGCGACCGTCGCCCACGGCGGCGGGTCGTCGATCCCGGCCGCCCGGAGGCACGGCTGCTCGACGAGGTCCTCGGCGTACGAGGCCGGCCCCCACGCGAGCACGTACCCGTCGAGGGGCATCGTCCACGCGGCGACGTCCTTCGTGGTCGTCGGTCGAACAGCATGGTCGACGGGCTCCGGCAGGCCGTGCAGGACGGCTCCGCCGAGACCGGCCACGACGAGGACGAGGGTCCCGGTCTTCGCGGCCCGTTCGGTGATGCGCATGGTTCCCCCTAGGCGCGGACGAGGCCGCGTTCGTGTGCGGTGATGACGACCTGGATCCGGTTCCGCAGCCCGAGCTTGGTGAGCACCGACCGGACGTGGGTCTTGACCGTGGCCTCGCTGAGGAACACGGACGCGGCGATCTCCTGGTTGCTGAGCCCCTTGGCCACGAGCAGGAACACCTCGCGCTCACGAGCCGTGAGCGCGTCGAGGACCTCGTCCCGCCGCTCGGACTCGACGAGGGTGCCCTGGGCGCGGAGGAGGTCGAGCGCCTCGGTCTCCGTGGGTGCCGGTCGTCCCTCGTGCACGTCACGGATCGTGGCCGTGACGACCTCGGGTAACGCGTCCTTCGTCAGGAACGCCGCCGCTCCGGCACGCAGCGCGGCGAGGACCGCGTCGTCGCGCCGGATCGTCGTGAGGGCGACGACCCGCGGCCGGTCGTCACCCTGCTCGGCGAGGCGCACCATCGTCTCGATGCCGTTGAGGACCGGCATCCGGAGGTCGAGGAGCAGCACGTCCGGCCGCTCTGTCGCGCAGAGCGCGAGCGCCTCGGCGCCGTCGGCTGCCGTCCCGACGCACGTCATGTCGTCCTGGGCATCGACGAGCATCCGCATGCCCGAGGCGAACAGCCGCTGGTCGTCGACGACGGCGACGCGGATCGCCGTCACCGGGACGCTCCCGTGGCGCTCGTCCCGCCGGGTCCGGTCGCGTCGACCGCTCCGGCTCCGACGACCACCGGGAGGCCCGTGCTCGCGTCCGTCCCGGACGGTACCGTCGATCCGCCGACCGTCGGCAACCACGCGGTCACGACGTACTCGTGTTCCTCGTCCCCGACCCCGGCGCGCAGCCAACCGTCGACCAGCCGTGCGCGCTCCCGCATCCCCGACACCCCGGACCCCGGGCCGTCGAGCGCGACGAGCGGACTGCTGCCGGTGGAGGTCACGACGACCCCGAGCCCCGGCCCGCGCCAGTCCAGCACCACCCGCACGGCCGCCGTCCGGCCCTGGTGCTTCAGCACGTTCGTCAGGCTCTCCTGCACGATCCGGTGCACCGCTCCCCCGGCTTCGGCCCCGATCGGCCGTGGGTCCCCGTACTGCTCGAACACGGCCTGCATGCCGAGCTCCCGCATGTCCTCGACCAGGTGCGGGACGTCTGTCAGGCCGTGTCGGGCCTCCTGGCCCGTGCCCTGGATCCGCTCGACGAGGGCGCGGACGTCCCCGAGGGCGGTGCGGCTCACCTCGGCGATGTCCTGCAGCGCCGTGGCGGCTGGTCCGTCCCGGAGCGTGAGCGCCGCGGCACCCTGCGCCTGCGAGACGACCACGGCGAGGGAGTGCGCCAAGGAGTCGTGCACGTCCCGCGCGATGCGGGCACGCTCCTGCTCGGCGCGGAGCTCGGCGCTGGCGACCTCGGTCTCCTGCTCGGCCTCGACGACGCGGACCCGGGCGAGCCCGACGCGCCAGGTCGCACCGACCGCCACGCCGATGGCCCACGCGATGCCGCTCGCACCGGCGATCGCGAGGGCGAGGAACGCCAGGTCGGACCGTGTCCCGGAGAGCGAACCGGTCCACGCGCCCCAGACGTCCTGGTCGGCGACGGTGGGGACGACCATCGCCCAGGCCGCTGCGGAACTCGCGAGGCCGAGCGCCGGGATCGCGAGCCAGCGGAGCAGTCCGGACCGACCGGCACCGATGATGCCGACGACGATCGCGATGGCGAGGTACTCGGGCCAGGTCGTGCTCGTCGGACGGTCGAGCAGCCGGAGCGCCTGCAGGACGGGGACGACGACGACCAGACCGAGGCTCGTCGACGGCATCCAACTCGCGAGGCCGATGGTGACCGCGAAGGCCGACACCACGAGGACGTGCCCGATCAGGTCCGCGCGACCGGCCTCGGCGACGATCCACAGTGCGAGGTACACCGCACCGGCCACCGGCGCCACGAGGTGCCGGGCCCACCGGCGGAGGAAGAGGAGCATGGCGCCGAGCGTAGGGCGGGGGTCACGGCCGGAGCGAGCGGAGACAGCCGCTTTCATCCGAGTGGATGAGTGGACCGGTCAGGAGCCCGCGCGGCGGTGCCGACGGGCGGCGACGAGGGCCTCCCGGGCGCGGTCGCTCGCGGCCTCGGCGTCGTCGCGCTCCTGGCCGAGCCGGTCGGCCTCTGCGTCGAGGTCGGCTCGCTCCTGGTCGAGGGCACTGAGCTGCCGCTCGAGGTCGCGCCGACGGCGGTCGAGGTCGGTGCGGCGGTCCTCGACGTCCTCGAGGGCGGACTCCGCCTGGTCGAGGGCGGCATCGGCGTCGCGGGAGGCACGCCGTGCTGCCGCCTCGGCCTGGCGCGCAGCGCGGCGGTCGGCTGCGGGGTCGCGCTGGTCCTCGTCGGCGGCCGGGCTCTTCCGGGCGTCCGGGGCGTCCGGCTCCTCGGAGGTGTCCGGTTCGCCAGGGGCGTCCGTCTCGTCGGGCTTCTCCGCTTCGCCAGGGGTCTGCGGTTCGTCGGCGGTCTGCGGTTCGTCAGGGGTCGCCGGGACGTCCTCTGCGGCACCGGACTCGCGGGACCGGCGTGCACCGCGCCTCCCGGCCGTGATCGGGATCGGTGGGGCATCACTGCCGGACCAGGCGTCGGGGACGGCGTCCGGGACGGCGAGCGCATCCGTCAGGTCGACGTCCTCGAAGCCGACGCTCTCGAGGGGCCGGAGGAGGAGTCCCGACCGGATGGCCGCGCCGGCGTGCGGGTCGGCCATGCCCGCCTCGATGGTCGCCCGGACCTGGTCGAGCACCGCGGGCGTCGCCGGGTGACCGGCCGCCGCCGCGCGGTCGGCTCCGGTGTCGGCGAGCGCCGCCACGACCTCGGACCGCTGCTTCCGAAGCGTCGCGATCTGCTGCGGATCGGCGGAGGCCTGGGCCTGTCGGAGGGCAGGGCCGAGGTCGACGGCGTCGTCGAGCGCGTTCTCGGAGGCGAGCAGGTCGACGATCCACGCGGCCGGTGTGGGCTTCCTGAGCTTCCCGATCGCGGCCGCGAGCTCCCGGTCGTCCGTGCGGACAGCTCGTTGGCGGGTCGTCCGGTCGGCCACGAAGTCACCCGGGGCGGTGCGCAGCAACTCGCGGGCGATGTCGGCGAGCGCTGCGGAGTCCACGCCACCACTCTGCCCGTCGCCCACGGTGGGACGCCCGGGAACGGCTCACCAGTCGTGGACGGTGCCGTCGGCCAGTCGGTTGAAGGGCAGGTAGGCCTGCTCGTACGGGTACTTCCCGGCCTCGTCGACGTCGAGCGAGACGCCGATGCCGGGCTCGTCACCCGGGTGCAGGAACCCGTCCGTGAAGGTGAACGTCTGTCGGAACACCCGGTTCGTGCGGTCCCCGTGCTGCATGTACTCCTGGATGCCGAAGTTGTGGATCGCGAGCCCGAGGTGCATCTGGGCGGCCATGCCCACCGGGGAGATGTCGGTCGGCCCGTGGAACCCGGACTTCACCTGGTACATCGCGGCGTAGTCCATCGTCTTCCGCAGCGGCGTGATGCCGCCCATGTGCGTCACGGCACCGCGGACGTAGTCGATGAGCTGGTCGCGGATGAGGTCCTTGAAGTCCCAGACGGTGTTGAAGACCTCGCCGATCGCGAGCGGCGTCGTGGTGTGCTGCCGGACGAGCCGCAGCGCCTCCTGGTTCTCGGCGGGTGTGCAGTCCTCGAGCCAGAACAGGTCGTACGGCTCGAGGGACTTCCCGAGCTTCGCTGCCTGGATCGGGGTCATCCGGTGGTGCCCGTCGTGCAGGAGCGGCAGTTCCGGGCCGAACTCGTTGCGGACGGCCTCGAACACGGTCGGCAGGTGCCGGAGGTAGGCGCGGGTGTCCCAGTCCTCCATCGCCGGGAACGAGCCGCGCTGTGCCGGCTCGAAGTCGTAGCGGACGCCGGTGTTGCCCTCGGTCGTCCGGTTCGAGGCGATGCCGTAGATCGACTCCAACCCGGGCACGCCGGTCTGGACGCGGATCGACCGGTAGCCCTCGGCCTGGTGCTCGCGGATCGAGTCGAACAGCTCCGGGAGCTCCTTGCCGGAGGCGTGCCCGTACGCCATCAGCCCCGTGCGGGACGCCCCGCCGAGCAGCTGGTAGAGCGGCATTCCGGCGACCTTGGCCTTGATGTCCCAGAGCGCCATGTCGACGGCGGCGATCGCGGCCATCGTCACCGGGCCGCGGCGCCAGTACGACGAGCGGTAGAGGAACTGCCAGGCGTCCTCGATGCGGCTGGCGTCTCGGCCGATCAGCAGCGGCACGACGTGCTCGGACAGGTACGCGGCGACGGCGAGTTCGCGGCCGTTCAGGGTGGCGTCGCCGAGGCCGATGACGCCGTCGGCGGTGGTGAGCTTGAGGGTGACGAAGTTGCGGTCCGGGCTGGTGACGATGACCTCGGCGCGGTCGAGCAGCTGGCCGCGGTCCGTGCTCGCCCAGGTGTCCGGCCTGGAGGCTGGGCCTCCGCCGTCAGGTCGGGCATCGGTCGCACCGGGGGTCGGGTTCGCGGGATCGGTCACGGCGTTGTTCCTCCTCGAGGTGGGCGCGGCGGCCCTCCGCGGCGGTGCGGGTGCGTCCGACGTCCACGTGTCGAGCCTGGCACCGGCGGCGGCCGCGTGTCCACGGTCGGCGACCCGGCTCAGGCGTGACGGACGGCGGGTGTCAGGTGTCTGATGATGCTCGGACGTCGTCGAGCAGTGGTATCGATCCGGTGTTCCTGGTCATCCCGTCCACCCGGGGGTGACGAGGCCGGTCTCGTAGGCGAAGACCACGAGTTGGGCGCGGTCGCGAGCGCCGAGCTTGATCATCGCGCGGGAGACGTGGGTCTTCGTCGTGGCCGGGCTGACGAAGAGGCGCTCGGCGATCTCGGCGTTCGTGAGTCCGCTCGCGACCAGGCGCATGACCTGGCGTTCGCGGTCGGTCAGGGCGTCGAGCTCGGGAGCGAGCGCCACCGGCTTCGCGTGCGCTGCGTACGCCTCGACCAGGGAACGGGTGGGTCCGGGCGACAGCAACGACTCCCCCGCGACCACGGTGCGGATCGCCCGGAGGAGTTCGGCGGGCTCGGTGTCCTTGACGAGGAACCCGGCAGCACCACCGCGGATCGCCTCGAACACGGTGTCGTCCTCCTCGAAGGTCGTGAGGACCACCACGTGCACCGCGGCGAGCGCCGGGTCCGCGGAGATCCGCCGCGTCGCCGTGAGGCCGTCGGTCCCCGGCATGCGGATGTCCATGAGCACGACGTCGGGCAGCTCCCTCGCGGCGACCGTGACGGCACCGTCACCGTCCGACGCTTCACCGACGACCTGCATCCCGGGCTCGGCGGAGACGAGTGCGCGGAGCCCGGCCCGGATGAGGCTCTGGTCGTCCACCAACACCACCCGGATCGGGTCGGGCGTGGTGGTGGTCGAGGGCGTGGTCATCCGTCGCTCTCCTTCTGCACGGTCACGGTGCGTGCGGGTTCGCCGATGGGCAGGCGCGCGCGGACCGACCAACCGTCGTCACGTGTCGGTCCGACGGCGAGGGTGCCGCCGACGGCCGCAGCCCGCTCGTGCATCCCGACGAGGCCGTTGCCCTGACGGCTGCCGCTGCTGCGGTCCACCCGCTCGGCGTCGCTGTCCGGGCCCGCCGCACGAGCGAGGGCAGACGACGGGCGGTGCCCACGGTGCGCCTCCTCGGTCCGCGGAGCACCGGCGACGGTCGAGACGGACGACGGGACGTCGGTCACCGTGATGTCGACGACCTCGGCACCGACGTCGACCACGACCGTGGCGCGGTGGTCGGCGGCGTGCTTCATGACGTTCGTGACCGACTCCTGCACGATGCGGAACGCGTTGCGCGAGACGACGCCGGCGACGGCGTCCACCGGGCCCTCGAGGTGCAGCTCCACGTCCACTCCGGCTGCGCGGGCGCGGTCCACCAGGTCGGGGACGCGGTCGAGGCCGGCGACCGGGGCCCGGTCGGAGGTGCCGGACGGCGCGTCGACGGCTCGCAGCACGCCGAGGATCGTCCGGAGTTCCACGAGCGCCTGCTTGCTGGAGTCGCGGATGTTCAGCAACGACTCCCGCGTCTGCTCGGGCAGTTCCGCCCCGAGGTGCAGGGCCACCCCCGCCTGCAGGTTGATGAGCGACATGCTGTGGGCGACCGAGTCGTGGAGTTCCCGGGCGATGCGGACCCGCTCGGCACCGGCGCGCTGCTGCTCCACCGCGAGTCGGGCACGACGGACGTCGGCGGCGCGAGCCACGCGTACCCGGACGAGCTCGGTGACGGCGATGGTGACCGTCAGCCACGCCAGGCAGAGCGTCATCGTGGTGACGGTCGGGAAGGGCGCGCGACCGGTCAGGGTGTCCGCCGAGGGCAGGACGACCGTCGCGACCGCGGCCGCGATGTAGGTGGGGACCCGGTGGCCGCGGAACCAGGCGTTCGCGAGCGCCATGGTCAGCGCCGCGACGAACGGTCCACGCGGACTGACGACCAGGGCGTAGCCGATCGTCGTGCCGAGGGTCAGGGCCAGGACCACGACCGGCCACCGCCACCGGAAGGGCAGGACGACGATCCCGCCCACGAGCAGCACCCATGCCAGGGGCCCGAGGAACACCGGGTCGACGCCGTCACCCAGGCGTTGTGTCCACGGTGGGCCACCACCACCGACGGCACCGGGACCGGGACCGACCCCGGCTGCCCACCGGGTGGCGACGACGGTCCCGAGGATCTGCACGAGCGCCACCGGCAGCACCCGTCCCACGCGGGCGAACCGGTGTCCACCCACCGGGCGGGTGTCGGAGCGCGTGTCGGTGGTCATGCAGCGAGCCTACGGTCGGCGCTCGCTCAGGACATCGCGCACCGGGAGGGCCTGTGGACTACGCCCGACGGAGTACTCACCTGTGGAGGAACGGGCGCGGGTGGGCCGGCGGGAGCAGGTCGGAGTGGGCTCTCCTGGCGGACGCGGGTGGCGCCCCCCGGCCGACAGCCTTGTCATGTCGCGACCGCGGCACCACAACCGACCTCGGAGGTCCCCATGCTCACCACACTCGCTGCCACCGCTCCGTACTGGCACGGCGGGATGCCGTCCCACGGATTCCCCGTGTTCCCGGTGATCCTGCTCCTGCTCGTCATCGGGGCTCTCGTCTTCGGAGTCCTGCGCCGTGGTGCCGGACGGGCGATCGCCGACGCACGATCGGTGCTCGCCGACCGCTTCGCCCGCGGCGAGATCGACGCCGAGGAGTACCGCGCCCGTCGATCGGAACTCAACAGGAAGTAGGCCCGACACCCGTTCAGGCCGTCCTGCGCGGGATGCTCAGGGCAGGACGGCGAGGATCGCCGCCACCGTCTCGTCCACCGATCCGCTGATCGGGACCGCGGCCGAGGCCTCGTCCGGACCGGGACGCTCGAGCGTGGCGAACTGCGAGTCGAGCAACGAGTTCGGCATGTACTCGTGGTGCCGGTGGCTCTGCCGCTCGGCGATGAGCTCACGCGAGCCGTCGAGGAACGCGATGAACAGGTCCGGGGCGTCCTCGCGCAGGCGGTCGCGGTAAGCGCGCTTCAACGCCGAGTTCGCCATGACGCACCGGGAGCCCGACTGCTGCACGTCGGCGATGCGTGCGGAGCAGGCGTCGAGCCAGGGGCGTCGGTCCTCGTCGGTGAGGGGGATGCCGGCGTGCATCTTGTCCTTGTTCGCCTGCGGGTGCAGCCCGTCCGCGTCGACGAACTCCGCCGCCTGCCCCCGATCGACGAGTGCACGGGTCAGCGCCTCACCCACCGTCGACTTGCCGGATCCGGAGACCCCCATCACGAGCACGGGCTGGAGGACGGTCGCATCGGCCATTCCTCCACACTACGAACAGGGGGTCTCGTGATCCACAGCATGCGGAAGACCTGGGTGAGCACACGTGGCCCTGCATAGGTTGGCCATGGCCGTCCAGACACGAAGGAGTCGACGTGGCAGAGAACAACGACAAGGCGAACATCGGGGTCATCGGCCTCGCGGTGATGGGCTCGAACCTGGCGCGGAACCTCGCGTCGCGCGAAGGCAACACCGTCGCGGTCTACAACCGCACCTACGCCCGCACCGAAGAGCTCATGAACGAGCACGGCGACATGGGCTTCATCGCGTCCGAGGACATCGACGGGTTCGTGGCGTCACTGTCGAAGCCGCGCACCGCGATCATCATGGTCCAGGCCGGCAAGGGCACTGACGCGGTGATCTCGCAACTCGCCGACCGGTTCGAGGAGGGCGACATCATCGTCGACGGCGGCAACGCCAACTTCCACGACACCATCCGCCGCGAGCACGACCTGAAGGAGAAGGGCCTCAACTTCGTCGGCACCGGCATCTCCGGCGGTGAAGAAGGCGCGCTGCACGGGCCGTCGATCATGCCCGGCGGCTCGGACGAGGCGTGGGAGACCCTCGGGCCGATCCTCAAGTCGATCGCCGCCGTGGCTGAGGGTGAACCCTGCGTCACGCACGTCGGCACCGACGGCGCGGGCCACTTCGTGAAGATGGTCCACAACGGCATCGAGTACGCCGACATGCAGCTCATCGCCGAGTCGTACGACCTGCTCCGCCGCGTCGGTGGCTACAGCGTCGACCAGCTCGTGCAGGTGTTCGACGAGTGGAACAAGGGCGACCTCGAGTCCTACCTGATCGAGATCACCGGAGAGGTCCTCAAGCAGCAGGACGCCGACACCGGCAAGCCGCTGGTGGACGTCATCCGTGATGCCGCCGGTTCGAAGGGCACGGGTGTGTGGACCGTGCAGAACGCGGTCGGCCTCGGCATCCCGGTGTCCGGCATCGGCGAAGCCGTGTTCGCCCGCGCGGTGTCCTCACGCGCGACGCAGCGCGCTGCGGTGCAGGAGTCGGTGCGGGAGCGCCCGTCGATCGCCGAGGTGCCCGACACCTTCGCCGATGACGTCCGCGCCGCGCTCTACGCCTCGAAGGTCGTGGCCTACGCGCAGGGGTTCGACCTCATCATCGCCGGGGCGAAGGAGTACGACTGGGACATCGCGCTCGGGGACATGGCGAAGATCTGGCGCGGCGGCTGCATCATCCGCGCCCAGTTCCTCAACCGCATCGTCGAGGCGTACGACAAGGACCCGGAGCTCGCGTCCCTGCTCGTCGACCCGTACTTCGCGAACGCCGTCGCCGAGGGCGAAACCGCCTGGCGTCGCATCGTCGGCATCGCGGCTGCATCCGGGATCCCGGCACCCGGGTTCTCGTCGGCGCTGTCGTACTTCGACTCGTTGGCGTCGGAGCGCCTGCCCGCCGCCCTGATCCAGGGGCAGCGTGACTTCTTCGGAGCGCACACCTACCAGCGCACGGACAAGGACGGCACGTTCCACACGCTCTGGTCCGAGGACGGCCGCCCCGAGGTCGAGCAGGAGCCTTCGACGCACTGATCGCACCCGCTGCAGCCCGAGGGCCTCGTCGTCGACGGGGCCCTCGGTGCGTCCGGGGCAGCGCGGACCCGGCCCGCTCCTGGCCGAGCCGTGGTCGGCCGTCGGTGTCCAGCGAGCCGTGTTCGCCGTGTTCGCCGCGCCATGTGCGACTCAGGCGACGATGCGCTCGCGGGCCAGCCGGGCGAGCAACTCGTCCAGGCGGTCGCCGCGGCCGACCAGACGGTCGGACCCCGGGGCCGCACGGACGAAGAACGTCGCGACCGCCGTGGTGTCGTCCGGTCGGACGTAGTGCAGGACGATCGCCGGCGCGGTGCGTCGCCCGGCACCGGGGACCAGGACGTCCTCGACCCCGACGTGCACGACGCGGCTCCACCGGATGACGAGCAACCGGGTGGCGCGGCGTCCGTCGAGTTCCCACAGGGACGCCTCGGTCGCCCCGAACGCCCAGGTCACGTGCTGCGCGAGCGTGACCTCGGGGCGTGCAGCTTCCAGCGCGCCGCGCAGCTCCGGTGTGGCGGAGGCCGGCACCAGCCAGACGGTCGGGTCCACGCGCCGGACGGCCACTGCGAGCAGGTCGTCCGCTCGTCGCCGGGCGATGGCCCGCGCGCGGAGGACGGCGATGACGATGACCGTCACCCCGATCGCGACGGCGGCGACCTCGGCGATGCCGAACGCCGTCAGGTCCGCGTCCGGATCGGCGTTCACGACGATGATGCGCGCGGTCACCAGGGCTGCCCAGAGTCCGACGATCGCCCACCGCAGGGCCAGGAGCCGACGGTACGGCGACCAGCGCTCCCGGTCGCCGCGGGCACGACCAGGACCCGGAACACGGATCGGTCGCCTCGGCACGGTGACGATCCTGCCACGGCGACGGACTCCGTCGGCACGTCCATGGGTGAACGCTCCCCCAACCGGTGTCCGCACCTGGATCGCCCGTTCCCAGCGGCGCTGACCTAGCATCCGAGGGTGACCGAGCCTGACCCGCGCCTCCTCCCGCACCGTCGCTGGGCCGCCGCGCTCGTCGGGGTGATCGCCATGCTCGCGTTCCTGGCCGTCGCGGAGCTCGGCGCGCTGCTGCTCGGCGGTGCCGGCAGTCCGCTCGTCGCCGTCGGTTCGGCGGTCATCGACCTCGCGCCCCGGGCCGCGAAGGACCTCATGGTGTCGCTGTTCGGCACCGGCGACAAGGTGGCGTTGTTCGCATTGATGACGGTCATCCTGGTCGTCGTCACCGCCGGCGCCGGGGTCCTCGAGCGTCGCCGACCGCCGTACGGCGCCCTGGTCTTCGCCGCCGGCGGAGTGCTCGCCCTGCTCGCCGTCACCACCCGTTCCGGCAGCGGCACCTTCGACGGCGCACCCACCGTCCTCGGGGTGGCCGCGTCGATCATCGCCCTCCGACTCCTGCTGCAGCGCCTCCGCCGGTGGGAGGACGCCCGCGCCGTCCCGACCGCCGGTGCCGACCGCGCCGGCGGGGTCCAGCGTCGCTCGTTCATCGGCTGGGCGGTGACCACCGCAGCGGTCACGGCGGTGGTGGGGAGCGCCTCCCGGCTGGGGTCGGCGTCCCTGCAGGCCGCAGCCGCGGTCCGCCGAGCCGTGCGGTTGCCGACCCCGGCGACCACGGCGCCACCGGTGCCGAGCGGCGCGAGCCTCGACGTGACGGGCATCACGCCCTACGTCACGCCGAACGCCGACTTCTACCGGATCGACACCGCCCTCCGCGTGCCGTCGATCGACCCCGCCGACTGGTCGCTGAAGATCCACGGCGAGGTCGAGGAAGCGGTCGAGATCACCTGGGCAGAGTTGCTCGCCCTCCCCCTCGAAGAGCACATGGCCACGCTGAGTTGCGTCTCGAACGAGGTCGGCGGCGACCTGATCGGCAACGCGCTCTGGCTCGGCTACCCGATCCGGTCGCTTCTCGCCCGTGCCCGGCCGAAGCCGGGAGCCGACATGGTCCTCTCGCGGAGCATCGACGGGTTCACCGCCGGCACGCCGCTCGACGTGCTGCAGGACGCCGGGACGCAGGCGCTCGTCGCCGTCGGCATGAACGGATCGCCGCTGCCCGCCGAGCACGGGTTCCCGGCGCGACTCGTCGTCCCGGGACTGTTCGGGTACGTCTCGGCGACCAAGTGGGTGACCGAGCTCGAGGTGACGCGGTTCGCGAAGGCGCAGGGCTACTGGACGCCCCGCGGGTGGTCCGAGCGCGGGCCGGTGAAGCTCGAGTCGCGGATCGACACACCCGCCGACGGCACTTCCGTGAAGGTCGGTGACCGGGTCCCGATCGCCGGCGTCGCCTGGCAGCCGCACATCGGCGTGAAGGCCGTGCAGGTGAAGGTCGGGTCCGCCGGGTGGCAGGACGCCGAGCTCGCCGACTCCGTCTCGTCCGACACCTGGCGGCAGTGGGTCTACCGGTGGACGGCGGTCGCCGGGCAGCACGAGGTGCAGGTCCGTGCGGTCAGCGCCGAGGGCGAGGTGCAGACGAGCGTGCAGCGGCCGCCGGCACCGAACGGTGCGAGCGGCTGGCACGGGGTCACCATCTCCGCGTCCTGACGGGAGGCGCGGGTCCCCGCCGACGGGTCCGTCCCGCCGTCGAGACGCCCCCGTCTCCTTCCGGCGGCGCTGGAGTCGCGCGACGCCGTCGACTTCGGCGGCGTCGCGGGGGTTCGGCGCCGTCGCGGGGGTTCGGCGCCGTCTCGGGGGTTCGGCGCCCTCTCGGGGGTACGGCGGCGTCTCGGGAAGTCGGCGGCGTTCCGGCCCGCAGTCGTCAGGCGGCGGGGAGGGTCGCGACCACGCAAGTGCCGTCGACCTCGTCGTCGCGGGCGAGTTCGGCCGCGAAGCCGGCCGCACGGAAGAGGCCCGCGGACACCGGCGCCTGCGCTCCCGACACCTCGATGACGACGGCCCCGCCGGGCCGCAGCCACGAAGCCGCACCGGCAGCGATCCGCCGGTGCACGTCGAGGCCGTCCGCGCCGCCGTCGAGGGCGACCCGGTGTTCGTGGTCCCGGGCCTCCGGCGGCATGGTGCCGATGGCGTCGGTCGGCACGTAGGGGGCGTTCACGGTGAGCACGTCGACCTGGCCGTGGAACCGGGTCGGCAGCGGTGCGAAGAGGTCACCCGTCACGACGATCCCCCGGTCGCCGAGGTTCTCCGCTGCCACGTCGGTGGCGTCCGGGTCGATGTCGGACGCGACGAGGTCGAGCGCGCCGATCCGTTCCAGCAGCGCCATGCCGATCGCGCCGGCACCGCAGCAGAGGTCGACGACGCGGTCGTACCGGTGCAGGCGTCGGGCGGCTTCGGTGACGACGACCCGGGTCCGAGCCCGCGGCACGAACACCCCGGGTGTCACGCGGACCCGGTGCCCGTCGAACGCCGCCCAGCCCAGGACGTACTCGAGCGGCTCCCCCGCGAGGCGCCGCTGCAGCAGCCCGCGGAGCCGGGTCGGGTCGCCGTCGCCGGCAGCGAGCAGCAGGTCGGCCTCGTCCTCGGCGAAGACGCTCCCCGCCGCGCGGAGTCGGGCGGCGAGGGCGTCCCGCGGAGTCAGTGCCACGGCTGCGTCGGAGGACTCAGGCGGCGCCGTCGAACATCGACGTCACCGAGCCGTCGTCGAAGACCTCGTGGATGGCGCGGGCGATGAGCGGTGCGATCGGCAGGACCTCGAGCTTGTCCCAACGCTTCTCGTGCGGGACCGGCAGCGTGTCCGTGACGACGACGCGGTCGATGAACTCGCTCTGCAGCAGCTCGGTCGCCGGGTCGGAGAACACCGCATGGGTGGCTGCGACGACGACGCCCTTGGCCCCGCTGGCCTTGAGGGCCTCGGCCGCCTTGGCGATGGTGCGGCCGGTGTCGATCAGGTCGTCGACGAGCAGGCACCAGCGACCGGAGACGTCACCGACGATCTCGTGCACGGAGACCTGGTTCGGGACGAGCGGGTCGCGACGCTTGTGGATGATCGCCAGCGGCGCCCCGAGCTTCTCCGACCAGATGTCGGCGACGCGCACGCGACCCATGTCGGGCGAGACGACGGTCAGCGTCTCGGGGTCGAGCATCTCGCGGAAGCGCTCGAGGAGCACCGGCATCGCGAACAGGTGGTCGACCGGGCCGTCGAAGAAGCCCTGGATCTGCGGGGCGTGCAGGTCCACACTCATGATGCGGTGCGCGCCGGCGGCCTTGAACAGGTCGGCGACCAGACGGGCCGAGATCGGCTCGCGGCCACGGCCCTTCTTGTCCTGCCGGGCGTACGGGTAGAACGGCGCGACGACCGTGATGCGCTTGGCGGAAGCACGCTTCAGGGCGTCGACCATGATGAGCTGCTCCATGAGCCACTCGTTGATCGGCGCGGTGTGCGACTGGATGACGAAGGCGTCGCAGCCGCGGACCGACTCGTCGAAGCGGGCGTAGAGCTCACCGTTGGCGAAGGTCCGGGCGTCGGTCGGGACGAGGTCGACACCGAGCTCTTCCGCGATCGACTTCGACAGTTCCGGGTGCGCTCGCCCTGCGACCAGGACGAGTCGCTTCTGGCCGGTTGTCTTGATTCCGGACACGTGTGGTGCTCACTCCCTGACCCCGTGGAGGGGCCGATCTGACCCGCCGGGGCCGATGTCCTGGGCTCCGGTCGGGGCCCACCGCTGACGGCCGCGGGGACCGTCGAAGGTGTCATTCGCCTCGCGCACGCCGAGCGGACTCGGCCGCCGGGGTACCGGGTCGGTTCTCCTCGACCCATCCCTCGGTGTTGCGCTGTGGGGCGTAGCTGATCGCGAGCGACCCGGCCGGCACGTCCTTGCGGACGGTCGTGCCTGCACCGGTGTACGCCCCGTCACCAATCCTAACCGGGGCGACGAACACGTTGTGCGACCCGGTCCGGACGTCGGAGCCGATGACGGTGCGGTGCTTGTGGACGCCGTCGTAGTTCGCCGTGATGGTGTTCGCGCCGATGTTGGAGTCCTCGCCGACCTCGGTGTCGCCGATGTAGGACAGGTGCGGCACCTTGCTGCCGCGGCCGATCACGGCGTTCTTCGTCTCGACGAAGGTCCCGATCTTGCCCCGCTCGCCCAGGATCGTGCCGGGCCGCAGGTAGGCGAAGGGTCCGACCGAGGCGCCCTCCCCGATGACCGCGAGGGTGGCGTCGACCCGGTTCACGGTGGCGCCCGCCCCGACCTCGGTGTCCCGCAGCGTGGTGCCAGGCCCGACGACGGCGCCGGTGGCGATCGCCGTCGCACCGAGGAGCTGGGTGTCGGGCAGCAGTTCGGCATCGGGTTCGATCGTGACGTCGAGGTCGATCCACGTCGAGGCGGGGTCCTGCACGCTGACCCCGGCCAGCTGGTGCCGGCGGACGATCCGGGCGTTGAGCTCCCGCGCCGCGTCGGACAGCTGCGCGCGGTCGTTGACGCCGGCGACGAGCCACGGGTCGGTCAGCGTGACGACGTCCACCCGGCCACCGCGGGCGGCGATGAGTGCCGGGACGTCGGTGATGTACTTCTCACCCTGGGCGTTCTCGGTCGTCAGGGACGGCAGCACGGCGCGCAGCTCGGTGACGTCGAAGGCGTAGATGCCGGCGTTGGCCTCGGTGATCTGCAGCTGCTCCGGTGTGGCGTCCTTGTGCTCGACGACCCCGGCGAACGACCCGTCGGCATCGCGCACGATCCGCCCGAGTCCGGTCGGATCGGGAGCGATCGCACTGACGAAGGTGGCGCCGTGGCCACCACCGCCGTGGGCGTTGACGAGGGTGCGCAGGCTCTGCGCGTCGAGCAACGGGACGTCGCCGGAGAGCACCACGACGACACCGTCGAAGTCGGCGGGGAGCGCGTCCACCGCGACCTCGACCGCACGCCCGGTCCCCGGGACGTCGTCCTGGTCCACCAGGAGGGCGTCGGGGGCTCGCTCGGTGATCTCGGCAGCGACGCGGTCGCGCTCGTGCCGCACCACGACAGCGACGTGCTCCGGAGACAGCGACTCCGCGGTCCGGAGCACGTGGGCGATGAGGGGCAGGCCGGCGAGCCGGTGCAGCACCTTGGGGAGCGAGGACTTCATGCGTGTGCCCTGCCCGGCGGCGAGGACGACGACGGCGATCCGCTGGTCGGTCATGCGTCCCATCCTGGCGCACTGCCCCGGCCGCGGCCGACCGTCGCGCCGATGTGTGGGCAACTGCGCGGAGAACCGCATCGGTGCAGGGGAAGCCGCACCGAGCCGCCGAGCCACGCACCGGCTGTCGCGGCCGGACCACGGGAGGCCCGGTGCCGGCCCGTCGGACCGGCACCGGGCCTCCAGGCCGGCACCACCGTCAGGCGGTCAAGTCCGTCAGCTCGACCTTGATCCAGCCGGGCTCGCGGCGGTCGAACGCCTCGTAGGCCTCGATGGCGGAGCCGATGCCCTCGTGCTCGGTGATGAGCGCCGTCGGGTCGAACTGCCCGGCCGCGACCATGTCGATGAGCGGCGGCGTGACCGAGTGGTGGTCGCAGTTGCCCATGCGGATGGTGAGGTTCTTGTTCATCGCCTCGCCGATCGGGTAGGACTGCGCGGTCGGGCCGTAGACGCCGATGATCCCGATCCGGCCGTACTTGGCCACCGAGGCGACCGCCCACTGCGCGACCTGCGACGGCCCGTCGCCGGGCTTCCACTGCTGCTGGTCGCCGAACCCGTCGGGTGAGGCGTCCGGAGCGACCTGCTGCACCTCGGCGTCGAACGCGGCAGCCTGCTCGTCCGACACGGCGGCCGGGCCGTGCTTCGGGCGTTCCGCGTCCACGCCGACCGCGTCGATGACCGCGTCGGCACCGATGCCGTTGGTGAGGTCCATGATCGCCTGGACCGGGTCCTCCCGGTTGTAGTCGACGACCTCGCAGTGCTGCGCGAGTGCCGCGGCGAGCCGGGTCTCGTGCCCGTCGACCACGATGACGCGGCCGGCGCCCTGCTTGTAGGCGGACGCGGCCGCGAACTGGCCGACGATGCCCGCCCCGAACACCACGACGACGTCGCCGCGGCGGACGCCGGCGAGCTCGGCGCCGAACCAGCCGGTCGGGAAGATGTCCGAGAGCAGGATCGCCTGCTCGTCGCTGACGTTCTCCGGCAGCGGGTGCATGGTGTTCTGCGCCCACGGCACGCGGACGTACTCGGCCTGCAGTCCGTCGACGGGGCCGGTGGACTGCGGGCCGCCGAAGAAGCTCGTGCCCGCCTGCGGTCCGTTCGGGTTCGCGACGTCGCACTGCGCGGTCTGGCCCATGCGGCAGTACCGGCAGGCGCCGCAGGAGATGGTCGAGTTGATGACGACGCGGTCGCCCGGGCTGAAGCCGCGGACGGCTTCGCCGACCTGGGAGACGACGCCGACGGCCTCGTGCCCGAGGATCGTGCCCTCGACCATCGGGGCCATGGTGCCGCGCACGAAGTGCAGGTCGGTGCCGCAGATCGCGGAACGGGTGATGTGCACGATCGCGTCGTGCGGGTCCTGGATGGTGGGCTCCGGAACCTCGTCGAGCCGGATGTCGCCGATGCCGTGCCAGACAACTGCCTTCATGGGTTCCTCCTCGTGGGTCGTCCGGGCGGACGCTACGCGCGGGGGTCTCCGCGGCGACGGAGGGCGGAGCGGCATGCGGACAGGCGGGCGGGCGTACTGGCCGGGCGGGCGCTGGGCGTCGACGCGCGCGGGCGCGGGGCGTCGAGAGGCCGCAATGTGTCGCTCTGGGCGCCCGAGAGAGACGGATCGCGACACCTCGGCGGAACTGAGCGGGGTGTCGCGCGACCGCGGCAGCCCCCGGACGGGAGGCACGCCCCGCGTCCGGCACCGCGCCTCCCGTCCGCCGGCCGCCGCGACACTCCCGGCTGCCCGACGCCGAGAGGCCGCAATGTGTCGCTGTGGGCGCCCGAGAGAGACGGATCGCGACCCCTCGGCGGAAGTGAACGGGGTGTCGCGCGACCGTGGCAGCCCCCGGACGGGAGGCACGCCCCGCGTCCGGCACCGCGCCTCCCGCCCGCCGGCCACCGTGACACCCCCGGCTGCCCCACGTCGAGAGGCCACGATGCGTCGCTCTGGGCGCGCGAGAGGGACGGATCGCGACACCTCGGCGGAAGTGAGCGGGGTGTCGTGACCGCTCGGCCGCGGGGAGGCAGAGCGCGGCGCAGCCGCAGAGGGGCGCGGGGAGGCGCGGCGCGGCGCGGCCGCAAGGGGGCGGGGCGGCAGGTCCCGCGCGTCAGGCGGCGGGCGCTGCGGACTCGTCGCGGACGAAGGCCATGAGCACGAGTCCGGCGATGAGCACCACGACGACGCCGAGGATCCCGTACCGCGTCGAGCCGCCGATCGTCACCGCGACCCCGAAGAGCGCCGGCGCGATGAACGACGCCGCCCGCCCGGTGGTGGCGTACAGGCCGAACAGCTCCCCCTCGCGGCCGGGCGTCGCCAGCTTCGCCAGGTACGCCCGGGAGGACGACTGCACCGGCCCGACGAACATGCAGAGCCCGAGACCGAGCACCCAGAACGACGCCTGCGCGGACCCGGCGAAGAGCACCGCGGTGCCGAACACCGACAGGCCGACGAGCGACACCATGATGAGCGGCCGGGACCCGAAGCGGTCGTCGAGCCGTCCGGAGACCACGGTGGAGATGCCGGCGACGACGTTCGCCACGATCGCGAACATGATGACGCCGGACGGACTGAAGCCGAACACCTGCGCGGCGATGATGCCGCCGAAGGTGAACACCGCGCCGACGCCGTCGCGGAACACCGCGCTGGCGAGCAGGAAGGCCAGCACGTTCCGCCGGGTGCGCCAGAGCCGGGCGACGTCGCGGCCGAGGTCGGCGTAGGCGGACCAGATCGACGCGCGGCGGTCGGGGTCGGCGGGCGCCTCCGGGACGACGACGAACAGCGGGATCGAGCTGACGGCGAGCCAGACGGCGGCGATGCCGATCGCGACACGGACGTCCCACTGCCCGGTCGCGACGGTCGCGGGCAACTGCAGGAAGCCACCCTTGCCGGTGACGCCGAAGTCCTGGATGCAGAGCAGCAGCAGCACGATGAGCAGCACGATGCCGCCGAAGTACCCGGCGGCCCAGCCGATCGCGGAGACGCGGCCGGTCTTCGGCCCGGTGGCGACCTGGCCGATCATGGCGTTGTAGCCGACGCAGGCGATCTCGTAGGCGACGGTGCCGATGCCGATGAGGGCCGCCCCGAGCACGAGGTACGGCTGCTCGGGCGCGACGAAGACCATGCCGACGATCGACAGGACGATGCCGATCGTGGCGATGAGCACCGAGCGCTTCCGGTGGCCGGACGTGTCCGCGAGCCGGCCGATCGCCGGCGCGACGAGGGCGACGACGATCCCGGCGATCGTCAGCGCCGTGGAGACGACCGCGGCGTTGTGGGCGAGTTCGCGCTCGACGGCGGCGGCCGCGGCGGACGACGAGTCCTCGGCGGCGACGAGTGCCGGGTCGACGAACGCCCGGCTGGCCAGGTACGTGCTGAACACGAACGTCGTGACGACGGCGTTGAAGGCGGCGGAGCCCCAGTCCCAGAGCGCCCACGACACCAGCGCTCGACGCCGGAGCGGGGTCGGCGGTGCCTCGGCGGTCATCGGCGTACCGGTCATGGCGGAACCGTAGCGCCTCCGGGCGTCCGGCAGGCGCGCCTCAGCGCCGCAGCGTCTGCTTGGGGTACTCGCCGAACCGCTCCGCGTAGGACGCCGAGAACCGTCCGAGGTGCGCGAAACCCCAGCGGGTGGCGACCTGCCCGACCGAGACCGTCCTGGGGTCGAGCGCGAGCAGCTCCTCGTGCACCCGGTCCAGCCGCACCTGCCGCAGGTAGCTCAGCGGCGACACCCCGAAGGTGCGCCGGAACGCCTCCTGCACGCTGCGGACGCTGAGCCCCGCGACCTGCGCCAGCTCGGTGATCGTGATCGGGTCGTCGGCATGCGCGTGGATGTGCTCGACGGCGGCTCGGAGCTTCGCCTGCCGCGGGTGCAGCAGTTCCGCGGGCAGCTGGTCGAGCTGCGGCGGGACGACCCGCAGGAAGGCGTCGACGGTCTGCCGCTTCGCCTCGTGCCAGACCAGGGAGCCGGTCCCGCCCTCCCGCAGTGCGCGGGCCAGGGCACCGAGGGAGTCCCGCCAGTGCCGCACGATCAGGCTGTCCGCGGGCCGCAGGTGGTCGAAGCGCATCTCACGCGTGCCCACGTCGAAGCGTTCGGCGGCGACCTCCCGGACGAACCCACGGTCGAGGTGGACGAGCTGCTGGTCGTAGTCGGTGGCCACGAAGACGACGTCGCGGTGCGCCGGGAAGAGCATCGGCACTCCGACACGCAGGGCGACCCGGTCACGGAGGACGTCCGGCGTGCCGGAGCCCGCGGTGAGCCAGCTCATCACCAGGTCGTCTCCGGGTGCCGACGCGCCGCGGAGGAAGCCGTTCATGGTGGACCGGCGCATCGACACCTCGGAGTCGCCGATCGCCGTGTAGCGGTAGGAGTACTCCCCCTCGGTCCGTCGTGACAGCCACTGCTTGCCGGAGTAGATGCCGGCGAGGTCGCGGACGGCGGCGTCGGGGTCGGAGCCGGCCACCTCGAACCGCACCGGCACCGCGGTGTCGGCGGGCGCCTCCCGTCCGGCCGGCTCCCGGGTCTCCCGGGGTTCCGGAGCGAGCGACTCGCTCACGTCGTCACCACGCTGTGCTCGAGACCAGCGGTATCTGGATACCCTTGCGGCGAGCACGCCGGTCCCCACTCCGGTGTGCCGCGACGCACCGAGGAGGGCATCCGGTGAGTGACCTCGACGTCATGGGTGCCCTGACCCGTCTGGAGCATGCCTCGGCCGCGTTGCGGAACCGCCTTCGCGACCGCACCGGTGTCTCCGGCACGGACCTGTCGGTCCTGCAGTACGTCTGGCGAGCGAGGAGCGGCGACCGCTCGGTCCGGGTGAAGGACCTGACGTCGCACCTCGGCCTCACGGGGCCCGCGGTGACGGGCGTGATCGACCGGCTGGAACGTCAGGGGATCCTGCAGCGCGTCCCGAACCCGGAGGACGGTCGGAGCCGGTTCATCGAGCTGACGCCCGGCCAGGAGCAGGTGTTCGCAGCGGCGCTGGACGGCACCAACGAGCAGTTGCACGAACTCCTGTCCTCCTTCTCGGAACGAGAGCGCCGACGCCTCGTCCGCATCGTCGACCGCATCGTCGGGGCGCTCGACGGCGGGGTGCCGCCCACGTCGTAAGGCAGGTTATGGGCCAGTCGGTTCGCACCCGGGCGAATTGTCCATGCAACGCGGATGGGTAACTTCTCGACCTACTTGCCCGGGCGTGGCTCCGAACGCGGCCGTACCGTCGGACACGATCAGGACCCCTCGCACGGGGGTCACCGCCGACGGGAAGGGACACCATGGGCCTGTACGAGACCGAGCCGGGCGTCGATCCGGTGCGCATCACCACCATCCGCCGTCTGCGCCGTCGCTGGAAGCACGGCGAGCAGCCCACGGAGGACCAGGGGCTGTTCGACGACCTCTTCGTGGCGACGACGAAGCAGCGCTGACGCAGCGACGTCGACACCTCGACGGGAGGCCCGTGGCGGGATCGCCACGGGCCTCCCGTCACGTCCGGGGCCGCTCGGGCGCGGGTTACGGTGACCCTGTGCCCGGACGACGAACCCTCGACTCCGAGTACGGCGACGACGCCGTGCTCGTCGTCCGACGCGACCTGCGTCGCCGCCCGGCCCGGTCGGTACCGTGGCGACGGGTGCTGGTGGGCGTGGTCCTCGCGGCCCTGCTCGGTGGTGCGGCCGTGGCGACGGTCGGCACGCTCGTCTCGCAGCGCACGGCGGAAGGGTTCGCCGTCGCGGACGCGACCGACGACACCGCCGCCGTCGCCCGCGCGGTCGTGGAACCGGCGCTGCTCGACGCCGTGGCCGACCCGGGGGCGTCCGCCGCCGACCGTCGTGCTGCCGCCGACCGGCTGGACCGCGCCGTGCGGGCCGTGACCGCCGCGACCGGTGCAGTCCGCGTGAAGCTCTGGGCCGCGGACGGCACCGTCCTGTGGTCCGACGAACCCCGCCTGGTCGGGCAGCGGTTCGCACTGTCCGAGGACGACCTCGAGGCGCTCGAGTCCGACCGCTCCGACGCCGAGGTGTCCGACCTGACCGCGCCGGAGAACCGGTACGAGCGGGGGCAGGGGCCGCTCCTCGAGGCTTACCAGGCGGTGCACGTGCCCTCCGGCGACGCGCTGCTGCTCGAGGTGTACTACCCGTACGACGCTGTCCTCGGCAGCGCGGCCTCGCTCCGTTCGGCGTTCGCCACGCTGGCGTTCGGCACCGTCGGCGTCGGCATCGCACTGTTGCTGCCCGTCGTGCTGTGGCTGCTGCTGCGGCTGCGCTCCGGCCAACACGACCGGGAGCGGTTGCTCGTCCGGGCCCTCGATGCTGAGACCGCCGAGCGCCGCCGTCTCGCCGCCGACCTGCACGACGGTCCGGTGCAGGACATCGCCGGACTCGCGCTCGGCCTCGGTGCCGCCGCCCGGAGCATGCCCGGACCCGGTGCCACGGTGCTCGAGGAGTCCGCGACGACGCTGCGGTCCGCGGTGTCGGCCCTGCGGTCGTCCATGTCCGCGATCCAACCGGCGGCCCCCGACCGCGACGGGCTCCGCGCAGCGCTCGACGACGCGACCGCCCGCGGGCGCGCGGCCGGTCTCGCGGTGCGACTCGACGTGCCCGCGACCGTCTCGGCCGCTCCCCCGGCGCTGCTCGCCGCCGTGCGCTTCGTCCGCGAGGCCGTCGCGAACGCCGTCCGGCACGCGCGTGCGACCACCGTCCGGGTGCGTGTCGACCGACGGGACGACGAGCTCGTCGTCCGCGTGTCCGACGACGGGGTCGGCTTCGACGCGGAGGCCGTGCTCCGGTCACGACGCAGCGGTCACCTCGGCACCACCCTGCTCCGCCAGATCGCCGAGGACGCCGACGGCTCGCTGTTGCTCCGGACCGCCCCGGGTGCCGGCACCACCTGGGAGCTCGCGGTCCCCGCCGGGAGGGAGTCCGGATGGTGAGGGTGCTGATCGTCGACGACCACGCCCTGGTCCGCGGTGGTCTCCGTGCGGTCCTCGACACGACCGACGACTGCGAGGTGGTCGGTGAGGCCGCGACCGGTGAGGACGCCGTCGACCAGGCGCTCGCGCTCCGTCCCGACGTGGTGGTGATGGACCTGTCGATGCCCGGTGCCGGCGGCGTGGTCGCGACCGCGAGCCTGCACGTGGGTCTGCCGTCCGCCCGGGTGCTCGTGCTGACGACCTTCGCCGACGACGCCCGGGTCCGGGCCGCGCTGGCTGCGGGGGCGACCGGCTACCTGCTCAAGGACGCCACCCCGGACGACGTCGTACGGGCGGTGCGGGCGACCGCGCGCGACGAGGTGCCGATCGACCCACGGGTCGCCCGGAGCCTGCTGCCCGCGGCGGAAGCAGTGCGCGATCCGCACGCCGCACCAGCCACGTCCGGGCCGGTGCTGTCGCCGCGCGAGCGGGAGGTCCTCGTCCGCCTGGCCCGCGGGCTGTCGAACCGGCAGATCGCGTCCGAGCTGGGGATCGCCGAACGGACGGTCAAGGTGCACGTCGGCAGCGTCTTCCGGCGACTCCAGGTGGCGGACCGCACGACCGCGGCGCTCTGGGCGCGGGACCACGGGTACTAGTACCAAGGTCCGATGGTGCCCGTGTGGTGGAACGGCGACGATCGTGCCGAGGGGTCGAACCGCCCCGCACATCGAACCGGTCCGGACTCTCGAACCGCCCCGCACAGGAGGCACACCATGCCCACCACCACCGACCACCGCACCGGCCGTACCGGCCGCACCCGCGGGACGACCACGCTCCTCGCGGCGGCCCTCGCCACCGCCACCGTCGCCGCGGTCGCCCTCGTCGGGGTCGCCCCGGCACAGGCGTCCGGCAAGACCTCGACCGGCGGCGACTACGCCGTCACGGTCAACGGCACCACCACGAACCCCGCCGTCGGCAAGGACTACAAGCTCCGGGACACCGCCGTCTCGGGCACCATCGCGGTCCGCGGCAAGCACAACGGCTTCGACATCCGGCTCGCCGACCTCGGGGTGTACGACTACACGCTGACCGGTGCGCCCGACTCGCAGCGGATGGTCACGAAGCCGACGGTCGTGTTCGCGTCGAAGGTGCCCTCGCTCACCGCCGCGCAGCTCGCCGGCACCCGGCTGTCGTCACTCGAGGTCCGAGACGACACCCTCGTCGCGATCTTCAGCACCGGCGCCGGCAAGTTCAAGATCCAGGCGAAGGACGGCGCGCAGGGCGGGATCTTCCAGATGGAGACCGAGTTCGCCGGTCCCGTCACCTTCACCCACACGCTCGGTGCCGGACTGTTCTACTTCGTCAACCCGTACACCGGCAAGGTCAACTTCGGCGACGGCACCGCCGCCGTGACCGCCGGCAGCGACGCGCACCAGATGCTGCTCGGCAAGGACAGCCCGCAGGTCGCCACGAAGACCTCGCAGACGGCGACGACCACCACCTGGACGGTGCAGCCCGGCGGCCGTCTCGGTGGGGTGCTCGGCGAGGACGCCGTCGAACTCAGCGCCGGCGCGACGAACTGCACGAGCGACTGCCAGGCGCAGAACCAGATCCGCGGCTCCCTGCCGGTGCCGCCGGACCCGGTGGATCCCACGCCCATCGCGTCGCGCTGAGCGTCGCGCACCAGCGCACACCAGGACGGACGGGAGGCCCGTGGCGGGATCGCCGCGGGCCTCCCGTCCGTCGTGGTGCGACCCGGGTACGGCGCCCTGTCCGCCGAACGGGGGCTGCATGCGGACCGCCCGTGCTGGGTAGCGTCGGGAGGGCGGTCGGACCCGACGACCGCGCAGCGTCGTCTCACCAGCGGCGCGAACGAGGGCGACGACGCCCGCACCGACGAAGAGGGGCACGATGTCCACCAGCACCACCGGACCGGGAACACTGAACGTCGCCACGATCGTGGCCGAGGGCGCACGACGGCACCCCGGCAAGACCGCCGTCCTCACCGCGATGCCGGACGGCGTCCACGAACTGACCTACGGCGAGCTCTGGGAGCGGGTCCGCGCGACCGCCGGTGGCCTCCGCGCCCGCGGAGTCGAGCGCGGCGACCGGGTCGCGGTGATGCTGCCGAACGTGCCCGAGTTCCTGGTGGCGTACTTCGCCGTCCTCGCGATGGGCGCCGTCGTCGTCCCGATCCACCTGCTGTTCAAGCGCGAGGAGATCACCCACGTCCTCGGCCGCTCCGGCGCCCGCGTGCTCGTCGCCGCCGGCTCGGTGCTCGGCGAGGCCGGCCCCGCGGCCGCCGAGACCGGTGCACTCGTCGTCGGCGTCGGGGCCGGCGACGACGTCCTCTCGCTGACCGCGCTGGCGTCGGAGGGCGAGCCGCTCGACGCCGTCGTCGCGACGAACCCGCTCGACCCCGCCACCATCCTGTTCACCAGCGGCACGACCGGGCAGCCCAAGGGTGCCGTCGGGTCGCACTTCGCCCTCGTCGAGCAGGTCAACGTCTGCATCATCGACGTGTTCGACCTGCGCGAGGAGGACGTCGTCTTCGGCGGCCTCCCGCTGTTCCACACGTTCGGGCAGACGGTCGTGATGAACACCACGCTCCGCCGCGGAGCGACGATCGTGCTGCTCCCCCGCTTCGACGCGGCCACCGCGCTGCAGCTGTGCACCGACCAGCAGGTGACCGCGTTCCTCGGCGTCCCGACGATGTTCATCGCGCTCCTCGGGGCAGCCGAGCAGCACGACGCCCGACCGCCGTTCCGCTGGTGCGTCTCCGGCGGCGCCGCCCTGCCCGCCGCCGTGCTGGAACGCTTCGAGTCGACCTTCCGGGCGCCGATCCAGGAGGGTTACGGCATGACCGAGACCTCTCCGGTCATCTCGGTGAACCCACGCGGCGTCCCGAGCCGGGCCGGCAGCGTTGGTCCCGCCGTGTGGGGTGTCGACGTCGTCGTGGCGGACGCCGAGGTCGAGGGACGCATCGTGCCGGTGCCGGTCGGTGAACCGGGCGAGATCGTGGTCCGGGGGCACAACCTGTTCCTCGGCTACCTCGACGACCCCGAGTCCACCGAGGCCGCGATGGCCGACGGGTACCTGCGCACCGGCGACATCGGCGTCCTGAGCGACGACGGGTACGTCAGCATCGTCGACCGCAAGAAGGACCTCATCCTGCGGAACGGGTACAACGTCTACCCGTCCGAGATCGAGGCGGTGCTGCACCGGCACGAGGACGTCGCCTCGGCCGCGGTGTTCGGCGTCGACCACCCGGTGCACGGGCAGGAGGTGCACGCGGCCGTGGTCCTCCGCGACGGCGCGGCGGGGTCCGACGCGCTCGACGCGTTCGTGCGCGACCGCGTCGCCTCGTTCAAGTACCCGCGGGTCTACCACGTGGTCGACGTGCTGCCGATCGGTCCGAGCGGGAAGGTGCTGCGTCGGGAGCTCACGCGGCAGTACGGGGACTGACGGCGCGACCCGGCGGACGGGGCGGACGACGGACGGGAGGCCCGTCACCAGCTGGTGACGGGCCTCCCGTCCGTTCCGTCGCCGCCCTGCGGTCGGACCGTCAGCGCGGGATGACGGAGAACAGGAACTTCCGCCGCACCATGTACCAGCTGAGCAGGATGAGCGCGGTGTGGACGGCGGTGCCGATCCAGACGTTGCCGTAGTCGAGGGGCAGTGACGCGATCACCAGCGCGAAGAACACCTGCCACACGAAGACGTAGAGACTGGCCTGCCCGAGCGGGATCCACAGCCACCCGATGACCGCGTTCACCGGCTTCCAGAACACGGTGAGGATCGCGTACGAGACGATCGCGAAGAAGGCGATGTCGATCAGGCGACCCCACTGCAGGTCCACACGCTGGTACGCGGTGTTGTAGAGGTCCTGGTACATGGTCGCGGGGAACGGTGCCGGGGTGAACGCGAACCGGTCGCCCGCCCACACGTAGACCAGGAACGCCGCGTACCCGCAGACCAGCACGCCGATGAGCACCTTGCCGAGCCGTCCGGTCAGCGCCCGGGTGATCTGGCGTCGGTAGTAGCCGAGCACCAGGCCGTGGGTGAACACCACCTGCCAGGTCAGCAGCGGGAACACCGCGTCGAACTGCGCGTTGAGCGGCTTGAACTCGGGGTGCACCGCCTGGAAGACGTAGAGCGCCCAACTGACGACGAGCAGCGCCCACCAGTACCCGCGGCGGATCACCCACATGAACACCGGGATGAACAGGCTGAGCACCACGAACAGACCCATGATGTTGAACGGCCACGGGCCCATCTCGAGCAGCAGGAACTGCCGGATCGCGTACCAGGGCGGCGGGTACGCCAACAGCTGCATCGCGTTCGGGTACAGGTCGTAGACGCGTCCCTCTGCCTGCACCCCGTCGAGGCCGGTGCCGCGGTCGGTGAACGTCGTGATCGCGTCGGTGTCGAGCAGCGGGACGAAGCTCAACGCGAAGACGATGAGGATCACCACGAGCGTGACGACGTACTGCTTGCGGGCACGCTTCCAGGCGCCGACCGCGGACGCCCACTCGCCGAAGCGGGCGACGCCCAGGGGGTAGACCATGCCGAGCACCATGCCGGAGAGGAACACGAACATCTCGGCGCCGGTGATCGCGCCGACCGCGTGCAGCGTCAGGTACGAGTACGGGCCGGAGACCTCGATGTGCGTGATCACCACCGCCAGGATGATGAAGCCGCGGAACAGGTCCAGGCGCAGGTCACGCCCCGGTTTGCCGTCGTCCGGGTACCGCCAGCTCGGCACGAACCGTCCGACCAGACCGCTCAGGACGAACACGAGCGCGAGCCCTGCCGCCAGCCAGACGATCCACGCCATCTGGTCGCCGCCGGTGTCGAGCTGCTGGTTCGTCGCGGCAGCGCCCTGCTGCGGGGTCACCCGGTCGGTGACCGGGCCGAAGACGAACTGGTCGGCGCCCTGCAGGTCCGTGCGGAACGAACCCGCGGTGCCCGGGGCCTTCGCGAAGCGCCAGTCGGCCACACGGTTGCCGGCCTCCGGTTCACGGCGGTTCGCCTCGATGAACGTGACCCCGCGGATCTCGGGGGTCTTCCGCACCTCGGCGATGACCTGCCGCCACCAGCCCTGCTTCACCTGCAGCTCGCCGGCACCGCCGAGTGAGTGGTCGTAGAGCGCGCCGGTGTCCAGCAGCATCGGGCGATCACGTTCGACGGCGAACCGGTCGACGAACGAGCCGGGCTGCTGCCGGTCGTAGCCCCAGCGCTCGGCGAAGCGCTGCGCGACCTCGTCGGACGCCGGCACGTCGTTGCTCGTCAGCGGGACGTCGCGACCCGCTGCCTCGGTGGCCTTGCCCTTGCCGAAGTAGAACATGGACAGGCCGACCCAGTCGACGGACGACGCCCCGGGCCAGTACGGCTCGTAGGGGTCGTCGGCCGCGGTGATCTGGCCGTCACCGTTCGTGTCGAGCTTCTCGGTGTCCGTCGCCGACAGGTCCGCCAGGCGGCCGGCCGACGAGCCGAACGGGTAGCCGGCACCGTAGGAGGGCGACCACACCATGCGGGCGTCCGAGTTCCCTGTGTGCACCTGCCGCGCCACGGTCCGGAAGGCCCGCACGAACTGCGTCGGCTGCTGCCCCCACCGCACCCACGTGCCGTTCATCTGCGGGGCGAAGCGGACCAGGAGCTGGGTGTCGTACTGCCGGTGGGCCTGCTCGAACAGGGTGTTCGCGCGTCCGGCGTCGGCCTTGGTCAGTGATCGGAGGGACTGGTCCGGCACCAGGCTGACGACGAGCACGGCGCCCTGCGCGGCGGCCGCCCGGGTGGAGCGGAGGAACTGCTCCTCGGCCCGCCGATCGACCGGGTAGGCGATCTCGACCCCGTACATCGACGGGATCGCGTCGAGCCGGCCCTCGTAGCCGTCGGGGGCGTCGGAGCCCCAGTCGAGGTCGGGGCCGAACCAGGTCTTCCCGGTCGGCGGGGTCAGTGCGGACTTCGGGGTGGGCGTCGGGGCGGCTGTCGGGGTGGGCGTCGGGGTGGCGGTCGCCGGCAGGGCTCCGCCGAGCAGGAGCACACCGAGGACGACCAGGAGGGCGACGACCCGCGTCCCGAGCTGCCTCAGCGAGCGCACACCAGCACCCACACGTTCCGCCCACCCTCGTGGTGGTGGTCGAGGCGGTCGAGCGCCGCGATCGCCAGCGCCAGCCCTCGGCCGCCCTCGTCTTCCGGGTCGGCCATCGTCACGGCGCTGAGGTCGATGTCCGCGGGCATGCCGTTGTCCGACAGGACGGCGACGAGCTCGGTGTCCCGAGCGGTCAGGTCGAGGACGAACCGACGGCCCTCCTGCGTGTCCGACCGACGGGTGTGCTCGATGACGTTCGCGGCGACCTCCACCAGGGCGGTCTCCAACCGGAACCGCATCGTGGGGTCGTCGATGCCCTGGCCGTCCCACCAGGCGGCGAAGGTGTCCTGCACGGTGTCGAGCGACGCCGGGACCGCGGGGACGTCGATGCTCGCGTGCGTGCTCACAGTGGTCCTCCGACCGTCGTGGACTCGTGCTCCAGGGGCACCGGGGTCTCGGGCCCGCGGTACCGGACCGCCCGGATCACGATGCTGAAGATGAACAGGTCGAAGACGACCCAGGC
The DNA here is from genome assembly GCF_003234035.1 of Curtobacterium sp. MCPF17_031. NCBI lineage: Bacteria > Bacillati > Actinomycetota > Actinomycetes > Micrococcales > Microbacteriaceae > Curtobacterium > Curtobacterium sp. MCPF17_031. Next base: position 290,973 of record NZ_QKSG01000002.1, read on the forward strand.
CGTGTTGACCAGGGGCGCGATGCCCTCCGCCTGCCCGGTCAGGTACCGGATCCCGATCATCACCAGGGCGGCGGCGAGCGCCCCCATCGCGATGAGCTGCGGCTTCACCAGGTCCCAGCGCGGCTTCGCATCGGTGGTGTCGCGGACCTTCGGCGTCACGCGGAAGCCGAGCGGCCGACCGCGGAACACGTTCTCGAACGCGCTCGTGACGGACTCGATCCACACCGGGAACAGCGCCAGCGAGTACTGCTGTCCGCGCCATGTCGGTCTGCCCGCGGCGACCACCCAGAACAGCAGCTGGTTCAGCACCAGGAACGGGATGAGCCGGGCGAAGAAGTCGGAGCTGTAGGCCTGGACCGGCACGACACCGAACGACAGGCAGAGCACCGGGGCGGCGATGTAGACCACGGCGGCGAAGCCGGACAGGTAGCTCCACATGGTCGAGAAGTACATCAGGCGCTGCCCGAACGACAGGCCCTTCTGCACCAGGGGGTTCTCGCGGAAGAAGACCTGCATGGTGCCCTGCGCCCAGCGGAGCCGCTGGACGAGCATGGTCTCGAGGTCCTCCGGCGCGAGCCCCTTGGCGAGGATCTCGTCGTGGTACGCGGAACGCCAGCCGAGGCCGTGCAGGCGCATCGCGGTGGCCATGTCCTCGGTCACGGAGATCGTGGCCAGCGGCATGATCGCCTGCGCCTCGTCGTCGCGGTCCACGTCGAGGGCACGGGCGAGCACTGCGATCGACTCGATCGCCGCCACCGGGGACGCACCCCGCTGTCCGAGGACGTCGAGCGCGGCGTCGTCGAGACCGGCGAAGGTGTTCGCGTCGGTCGACATCGCCGCGAGTTCCTGCAGGTCCGCTCGCACCGACTCGAGGTCGGCGGCGGCGAACCGGAACGCGATCGCGTCGATGCCGCGCTGGAACCGGTAGGTCACGTCGCCCAGCGGCTCGCCGGCCGCGACCTCCTCACGGGCACGGTCGACGACCGCCTCGGCATCGTCGAGGGCGACGAGGACGCGCTCGTCGGTCTCGTTCTCACGGGAGCGTCCGAGGAGCTTCTTCGCGGTCTTGATGGTGCGCTGGACACTGGTCTCGACCTCGCGCACGTACCGCGTGATCCCGAGTTGCATCAGGGCCTCGCGCCGGAGGATGGCGTTCGACCCGCAGAAGAACGCGGCGTTCCAGCCGTCCTTCGACTGCTGGATCGGCCCGTAGAACAGGGGTGCCTGGCTGCCGAGCGGGTCCGAGTCGGGGACGTTCTCGAACCACTGCGGGGTCTGCACGAGGGCCATCCGCTCGTCCTTGAAGTACCCGAGGGTGCGGTCGAGGATCGATGGTTCCGGTACCTGGTCGGCGTCCAGGATGAGCAGGAACTCCCCCTGCGTGGCGAGCAGGGCGTTGTTGAGGTTGCCGGCCTTGGCGTGCCGGGGGCGATCGACCCAGTCCTTGCCGCGGGTGATCACCCCGAGTCCCTCGGCCTCGGCGGCGGCACGCATCTCAGGGCGGTTGCCGTCGTCGAGGATCCACGTCGTGTGGGGGTGCGTGATCGCCTTCGCGGCCAGGGCGGTGCGCATCACCAGGTCGATCGGTTCGTTGTAGGTGGTGATGAAGACGTCGACCGTCACGTCGGTGCTCGGCTTCGTCGGTGGTTCCCCGCGCTCGCGGAGCTTCCACGCCCCGAACGCGAACAGCACCGAGTCGATCACGCTGTACGTCTCGGCCAGGATCAACGGCACGGCGATCCACCACGAGTGCCAGTTCACCGATGCGACCCAGCGCCATCCGACGTAGTTCAGGCCGGACACCGCGGCGAGCACGGCGACGGTCCGGACCGCCAGGAGTCGGCGTCGGGGCGTGCCGACGGTCAGTCGACGACGGTCGCGTCGCCCGATGTCCAACGCCGTCATCGGCGCACCCCTGTCGAACCGTCCCTGCGGTGCACGGCGTCCCCTCCTGATCCCCGAAGCCCCGTGCACGCGGTCGCCGCGCACGGGTCTGGCAACGGTGTCATCGGCGGATCCAGGGTCCACGGGCGGCACCGTCCGCTCGGCGTCGTTCGGGTCGACTCCGGCGTGCTGTCTTGTCTACCGCAGCGGGGCGGCACCTGTCAGCACGACGCCCCGATCTGGGGACGCCGCCACCCCGACTCCGAACGGTGCAGGACAGGGTCGTCAGAACGGGGCGTGTCGGAGCCACCAGGCCTGCGAACGGATCCGGCCGACCAGTTCGCTGAACCGCCCGGACCGCTCGAGGTCCGGGCGGCCGTCGTCGTGCACCAGGTACCGGTCGGAGAGCCGTCCGGAGCCGGCACCGAGCAGCGCCTCGAGGTCACGGAGGGCCACGTTCCGCTGAGAGCGGGTGAGCTCGTCCCTCCGCAGCCGGTCGGCGTGCCCCTGGAAGCGCTCCGCGGCATGGCCGCCGACGTCGTCGACCTCGCGCACCAGTGGCACGATCGCGTCGACCGCGTCCGCCAGTCGTTCCAGCCGCCCCCGCACACCGGGAGCCTAGACTCGCCCCATGTTCGGACGAGCACGACGCGACACGGAACCGGTCGATCTCGGCACGCTGGCGCCCTGGCAGTCGGACGGCGTCTCGGCGCAGTGCGTCCCGCTGCCGATCGGCCGCAAGGGCAAGACCATCCCGGGCGTCATGCTCTTCGACGGCACGGTCTCACCGGTGTTCGCGGTACGTGAGGTCCAGCAGCTCGTCGACCACGACCTCAACACCGCCGAGAACGTCAACCAGCCGCCGATCGCCTTCCTGATGTGGCCGGACGACGCCGCTGACGACTCACCCGCCGGGCGTTGGCTCCACGATGCTCCCGCGGAGAGCCTGACCCTGCTCGTCGATCCGCTGGAGACGCCGCCGACGGTGCAGCTGCTGGGACCAGCACTGAACTCGTTCCGCGAGTGGGTGCACACGCTCCCCCGCTGACCTCAGGTCAGACGCGGCGACGTTCCACCATCCACCGCAGGTGCGCGCCGAAGACAGACCCGGCAAAACTGCACGTGATCCACGGCAGCAGGGCCGCATCCCACCCGTCGAGGACACGGGTGAAGAGGACCATCGCGCCGAAGATCCCCACGACGAGGAGCAACGACGCCGTCACCGGTCGGAGCAGTGCGAACACACTTCCTCCCCAGACGAGTCCGGCGACGAAACCCACCGCCAGGTAGGGGGCGAGAAGAGCGGCGTGCCCGCCCGCGACGCCGACTGGGACACCGATACCCACGACCAGCAGGCACACCGCCGCGATCACGTTCACCGGATGCTGTCGCTGTCCACGCCAGCGCTTCGTCTGCGTCATTGCGGGTAGTACCCACTGTTCTGGAGAGTGAGGTGCGCGGTGTCGGTGACGATGCCCGTGACGCCGCCGACGCTGGCCGACACGTTGAGCCCGAGAGTCGCTGTCCGCGCCAGCGCCTTGTCTGCGACTGCTGCCGCGCTGGCCATACGTGACGCTGAAGCGGCAGTGGCGGCCCGCGCTACGGCGCGGCCTGAACCTCCATCCCGCCGCAACCGGGGCGCCGCTGATCCCGCCGACAGCGGTCTTCCCCTCTCCAGACCAGTTCGATCAATCGGGGCAGACGCCTATGCTGAAGCGGTGTTCGATCGTCTCCGGCAGATCAAGAGCCCAGAGCCGCCCGCGTGGGCGCTGACCGAGGTTGCGCCATGGCTCGGCACGTCTGCCCGAGCTGAGTGGGCACCACTCGCCGTCGGTCGACGACGACGCTTGGTTCGTTCCGTCGTCGTCCGTACTGTTCAGTTGAGTGCGCAGTTCCGGGTCTCAGATCTCGATCGTGTCCTGCGGAAGCAGCAGGGAATCGCCGAATCGTCGAGCTCACCACTGATGTTCTTGTGCTGGCCGGAGGCCGCTGGTCCGTCGTCAGCAGCGGAGCCGTGGACGACTCAGGTGCCGGCCGAAACTCTGCTGATGCTTCCGGCTGCTATGGACACGCCGCCCCCACTCATCCTGCACGATGAGGAACTCCGCGGTTTGACCCGCTGGGTACAGTCCCTTCCGGCCTGACTGCGACATGCAGCGGATGAAGGTGCGCTGACTGCCGAACACCGCTCACTTTGCTCATCGCCCGATGTACTTGCAGCTACCACACTTTGTCACGTCGCGGTCACGACACGACACGACACGACACGAGACGACACGACACGACACGACACGAGACCTACGCTTCGCCGCTCGGATCGCTCGATGTTCGGCGGAGTCGGCCACGTGCAGATCTGCCGTACTCGACGGCAACCGCCGCCGTCAGGAGCCACATCATCGATGATGCGCGGAAGACACCGCCGATTCCGACCAAGACGATGAAGCCAGCGGGGATCGTGAAGGGGATGATCGCTCGTATCAGAGCCTGACGAGGTTCGAGGAAGCCCAACAAGAACCCGTAGGCCAACCCGATCACCCCTGCCGCCGCTGCTTTGGCCACCGGGACTTGAGCGATCCAAACGGTCAACCAGGTAGCCACAATGACGACGAACACCAGCGTCGTGACCCGCCACACCAGCGCGTGGTCCTTCAACGGTCGCCTCGCAGTTCTACTGCCCGGCATCAAGATCAATCTCCACCCGTCAGGGCATTGCTCAGCATGTCGAACCCACCACCGGTAGTCGCACCCAGGCCTGCGCTCCCCCACAAGGCACGCGTGTTGGTTCGCATCGGGTTCAACGCTCCCTTGAGCGTCCCCGGGTGGAACAACGGCACTTGCGCGAGCGTGTCGACGCCGTGCATGCTCGGCGTCCACTTGGCGAATGCAGCCGAGAGCGCTGTCCCGGAGACACCACTCGTCGCTATCTTCGACGGGTTCAGGTCGTCGCCTGAGATGATCTCCTTGGCAGCTTCGCCGACGGACGAGGACACCCCAGTGATGGCCAGAGCGCTGGCGTTCGCAACGTGCCCCGTCACGTCGTGTCCGAATCTCGCCGCGATCGTTCCACCAGCGGGTCCCGCCAATCCGCTCGCGCCGGCGGCTAGCCCGCCGCCGACCGTGGCACCGGCAAGCTCCCACCAGTTCTCCACTTTGCCGCCGTGCTCGGCGAGGTAGGTTCCTGCGCCTCCTAGGGCTCCGACCCCGCCATTGACGGCCGCGTTGACGGCAGCTGCTCCAGCTGCTCGACCTGCCGGTGCCGCGGCCATGGCTGCCTTGCCGAACATCGCGGCACCGCCGCCTAGCGCGCCGGTGACCGCACCGACCGCCGTGTCGAGACCGACCTTGCCCCAGTCGACCGACCCGTGCTGGGCCTTCTGTGAAGCCGTGGACAGCGCACCGCTCACGAGCCCTCCAGAGGCGGCCATCAGGGCGATACCGGCCGGGCCACCGATGCCGGTCATGAGCAGTCCCACACCGAGGATCACCCCTAACCCACCGGCAGCTCCGGCCACGACGTACTCCCAGTGGCTGCCGTGCTCGTCCTGGTACGCCTGCAGGTCGGCGTCCGTCGCCGGCCGGAGCCCCAGCGGATCGACGGCGTGCAGCGGATCGTTCCCCGCGTAGGCGTAGGGGTTGCCGGACCACGCCGTACCCATCACCGGCGGCAGCGGGTCGACCGACAGGAACCCGCGGGCAGACGGGTCGTACACACGTGCGCCGAGCCATTCCAGGCCCGCGACGGCGAGCCCGCCCGTCACCGTCAGGTCGACGCCGGTCGGTAGCGCGGGTGCGGCCTGGAGGCCCGTGGCCGCGCTGAGCACACCCCACGGGTCCGCCGTGTCGGTCGCGCGCGCAGCCCGCCAGGTGGGCTGCGCCCAGTCGTCGCCGAGCGCCGTGATGCCGCCCGGGAGGCCGAGGACGTGCAGGCCGCCGATCGACAGCAGCGACGGGGTCGGGGACGCGCTGTCCCACCACGTCTCGGCACCGTCGACCTCGAGCGGTTCGCCGAGGACGTCGACGCGGAGTCGGTGCGCACCGGTCTCGGCGTACGCAGCGTCGCGGTCGACGACGGCGGCCAGGTAGCCGAGGTCATCCCACGCGTACTCCGTGGTCGTACCGTCGGTGGCCGTGCGACGGATGCGGCGACCGAGCCCGTCGGAGACGTACTCGACGCGTTCGCCCGTCGCGTCGTCGGTGCTCGCGAGGAGCGTGCCGGCGGCGTCGTGCTCGTGGCGCAGCAGGCGGTCCGCCAGCCGCTCGGCGACGAGGCGGCCGGCGGGGTCGTACTCCCATGCGGTGGCGGTGCCGTCGGCGTGCTCGGCACGGACGAGCTGTCCGGCGTCGTCGTGCACGTACGACGTCGTCGCCCCGCCCTGCACCACGGCACGGATGCGGTCGTCGGCGTCGTGCTCGATCCGGGTGGTGTCGACGCCGTCGGTCGTCGTGGTGGTGTGGGCGACCAGTCGGCCGTTCTCCCAGCTCCAGGCGTGCACGACGTCGCCGACCGCGGCCTGGACGGGGCGTCCGGCGGGGTCGAGGACGAACGAGACGAGCGGGAGGCCCACCCGCTCCACGCCGACGAGCCGGCCGGCAGCGTCGCGACGGTAGGTGGTGCGCGTGCCGTCGGGCTCGGTGCGGGCCGTGCGGTTGCCGTCGGCGTCGTACTCCCACGTGACGGACCGGTCACCGCGGCTGCGTCGGACGAGCAGTCCCCGGCCGTCGTGCTGGAGTTCGTGGTCGAAGGCGCGGCCGTCTCCACCGCTGTGGTCGGTGACCACGACGGTGCGGGCGGCACGGTCGAATCGGACCTCGGACACGGTGCGGCCGTCGACCGCGACGGTGTGCTGTCGCCCCGAGGAGTCGAAGGACCACGTGGTGGTGTGCCCGTCGGGGTCGGTCTGCCCGGTCTGGCGGCCGGCGGCGTCGTACGTGGCCGCGGTCTCACGGCCGAGCGGATCGGTCACGGCGACGATCCGGTCGGCGCCGTCGTACCGGTAGGTCGTCACGCCACCGAGCGGGTCGGTGACGCTCGTCACCCGACCGCGGAGGTCGTGTGTGAACCGGGTCACGCCTCCGAGTCCGTTGACCGCCTCGACGAGCTGCCCGGCGGCGTCGTAGCGGAACCGGCGCTGCCCGGATCGGACGTCCTGGACGCCGACCAGTCGGCCGGCGCCGTCCCAGCGGTAGCGGGCCGTGCCGGCGCCGGGGGTGATCCGCGTGGTCACCCGTCCGACGGCGTCGTAGGTGGTGCGTTCGACGTCACCGGTCGGCAGGGTCCTGGTGACGGTGCGCCCGTCGGCGTCGTACCCGAGCTCGGTCCGTCCACCGAGCGGGTCCGTGCTGGCGGACGGTCGACCGCAGGCGTCGTACTCGTAGGTCGTCCGGGCGCCGGTGGGGCTGACGACGGCGGTCACCCGGCCGGCCAGGTCGCGCTCGAGTCGGGTCAGACCGCCCTCGCCGTCGACCAGTTCCACGGGCCGACCGCAGCGGTCGTAGGTGACCAGTTCAGCGCCACCGTCGTCGCCGGTGGTCTCAACCGGTCGGCCGTACTCGTCGTGGCGGACCGTCGTGGTGCCGAAGGCGTCCCGCAACGTCGTGACGCCCGTGGCGACGTCGGTGGTGCCCTCCACGCTGACGCCCGTGGGGTCGGTGATCCCGGTGAGTGCACCGTTCCGGTCGTGGTCGCGGCGCCAGACGTTGCCGTCGGGGTCGACGGTCGCACGGAGGCGGGAGAGCGGGTCGTGCTCGAAGGTCCAGCGGCCGCCGTCGGGGAGCTCGAGCGCGGCGACGTTGCCGAGGTCGTCGAACGTGCGGGTGACGGTGCGTCCGAGCGGGTCGGTGGTGCGCTCGGCTTCACCGTTCGCCCCGTACCCGTAGGCCGTGCGGGCACCGGTGGGGTCGGTCACGGCGACGATCCGGGAGCCCTCGTGTTCGAAGGTCCACTCGGCGCCGTCGGCGTCGCGACGGGAGGTCAGGCGTCCGGCCGCGTCGAACCGGTACTCGGTGCGGGCACCGGAGGGGGTGGTCACCGCGGTCGGTCGTCCGGCGGCGTCTCGCTCGATGCGCAGGACGTCGCCGAGGGCGTTCCGGGTCGCCACGAGTTCGCCGTGCTCGTCGTGTTCGAGCTCGACGGCGACACCCGTGGGGTCGACCGCGCGCCGGAGCAGTCCGCGTTCCCAGGTGAGTTCGCTGCGCCCGCCCTCGGGGTCGACGACGACCGACGGGTCACGGTCGTCACCGGTGTACTCGTAGGTCACGACGGAGCCGGTCTCGGTGACGACGGTGGTCACGCGGTCCTGGTCGTCGTACCCGTAGGTGATGTCCGCACCCGACGGCGTGACCGTCCGGGTCCGGCGGCCGCGGTCGTCGATGGCGTGGACGGTGACCGAGCCGTCGCGGTCCGTGACCGAGACCAGGCGACCGCGTGCGTCGTAGTGCATCGACTGGCGGGCGTCGTCGGTGTCCACGACCCCCACGAGTCGGCCCTTCGCGTCCGCGATCCACGTGTTCGACCGGGAGCCGTCCGGGTCGGAGACCACGGTGACGCGTCCGGGCAGGTAGGCGAAGCGCACGGTGCGGCCGTGCGGGGTGACCTGCTCGACGACGCGGCGGCGGTCGTCGTAGGTGTTGCGGGCCTCCACCACGCCGTGTTCGTCGACGACCGCGACGACCAGGCCGTCGTCGTCCCACTCGTAGGTGCGGGTGCCCGCCGGAGCGTGCACGTGCGTGAGCTGTCCGGCGTCGTCGTACTGGTACTCGACCCGGCGGCCGTCCGAGCCGCGGGCCACGACGACCCGACCGTCCAGCGACTCGACGTCGATCCAGCGTCCGCGCTCGTTCGCGAGACGCGAGACGGTGCCGTCGGCGCTCCGCTCGACCCGGACCGTCGTACCAGGACCGGTGCCGGCGGCGAGCCAGGTCCCGGACGGGGAGAACGCCCACCATCCACCGTCGGAGTCGCGGACGACGAGCTGGTCGCCCTCGTGCGTGAGTCGGACGTACTCACCGACGGCGCGGTCCCAGCCCTCGCCGTCCCGCGGGAACCGGAGCACCCGGCCGTCGGCCTGGGTCAGGGTCGCACCCTCGTCGTCGACGGCCAGACCGGTCTCGAGGACGGAGGCCCATCCGCGGCCGAACACCCCGACGCGGTCGTCGAGCGAGTTGTACATGCGGGTGAGCCGGAGCTGCTCGGACGCCCCGGTGAAGCCGAGGTCGAGTTCCGACTCGAGGAAGTTGCCGGTCGCGGTGTTGACCGGGTCCAGGGAGTAGCCCGTCGTGGGCGGCGCACCGAAGGCCTGCGGGGGTTCGATCGTCAGGCCGGACCGCTCGGCGGAGACCCCGGCCCCCTGCAGCGCGGCCGCGAGGGCGACGTCGGACACCGTCGACACCGAACCGCTGCCGCCCGCTGCCTCGAACGCCGCCGCGACGGTGTTCGCCCACGTCACGTCGGCGTCGTTGGCGGTCAACCAGCCGTCGATCGCGGTGGCGACCCCGTGCGCGCTGATCGACCCCCACTTGCAGCGGCTGGCGAAGTCGTCGAGCTTGCCGCGGAGCGCCGAACCGCGGCCCGTCAGCTGCCCGTTGAGGTCGGATGACCCCGTGGCGAAGGAGCGGAGGTCGGCCGGCCGGGCGGAGGACGTCCCGCCGCTCCCGCCACCACCGGAACCCGGAGTGGGCGTCTGACGCGTGCCGGCGGGTGGTGGGCTCGCCTGGAACACCGGCTCGGGCTCCGGGGCCTCCGACGGCGGCTTGTCCTCGCCGAACAGCCAGTCGTGGCCGACCTCGAGCAGGTTGCGTTCGTCGTGTTCCTTCTGCCAGTCGCGAGCACGCTTGCGTCGGGCGTTCTCCTGCTCCGCCGCGGTCTTCAGGATCCGGACCCAGCCCGCGACGTCGCGGAGGGTCCCGGTGAGCCGGGTGGCGTCGGTCGCGGCGGTCGTGGCGTTCTGACCGAAGAGGTCGGCGAAGTGTCCCCGGAAGTCCCTCGCCGCGGTGGTGACGTACGACGAGCGGCTGGCGGACTGACCCTCGATCGCATCGGCGGTGGACGTCAGCTCCGCGATGAGCGCATCGGCCGTCCCGTTGTCGAACTCGAGTGGTGCTGCCCCGTGCAAGTCGCTCATGTGCCGTCCCCCGGTCGTCGTCCTGATCGTGCTGGTGGTGCTGGTCGTGGTGGTGCTGGTCGTGCACGTGACACGACCCCTGCAGACGACAGCAGCCCGGCCCGTCGAACTGGTCGACGGCCCGGGCGCTGTCCGAGCAGCTGCTTACGCGCCGCCACCCGCGGTGAAGATGTCCTGCGAGATCTTGTCGAGCTGCGTGCGGAGCTGCTCGAGTTCGGTCTTCGCCTTGTCCAGCGCAGCCTTCGTCTCGGGCCAGGTCGACCCACGGAAGTTCGACGCCAGCGGGCCGTCCCACACGTTCGAGTCGGACAGGATGCGCCCCTGGGCGTCGAGCTGCGAGATCTGGTCCGTGAACCCACCGTTCACGATGGACTGGATCTGACGGATGGCGGTCTTCGCCTGTTCGGTCGAAAGCACACGCGACATGGTGAACCCCTCATTCTCTTCGTACCTGCACCCCCGCGCAGAAGATCCCCCGGAGGCTCTGACGTCGTCCACCATACCGGCTCGCAGAGCCGACGGACCAGGTTCTCCACAGACATGACGGGAGGCCCGCCACCAGATGGTGTCGGGCCTCCCGTCAGGCGGATGTGCGCATCAGCGCACGACCGTCTCAGTCGCGGTCGTCGCGGGTCTGCCGCGGCTTGCGGGTGTCGCCGTAGCCGCCACGGTCGTCACGCGAGCCCCGGTCGCCGTAGGGGGCGCCGTCACGACGCGTGCCGCTGTCGCGACGGATGCTGCCACGACGGTCCGGCTGGATCTCGATGAGCTTGCCGCTGATCCTGGTGTCGCGCAGGCGGTCGAGGACGTCCGAGCCCATGTCCGACGGCAGCTCGACGACCGAGAAGTCCGGGCGGATCTGGATGGCACCGAAGTCGTCACGACGCAGGCCGCCCTCGTTCGCGAGGGCTCCGACGATCTGGCGCGGCTCGACGCGGTGGCGACGGCCGACCTCGATGCGGTAGGCGGTCATCGGCACCGAGCGACGACGACGGTCACCGCCGTCGCGCTCCCGATCGCGGTCGCCGTCCCGGGCGGGGCGATCGTCACGGCTGCGACGCTCGTCGCGCTCGATCTGCTGGCGCGCACGGTCGTCGGCCGGGTCGAGGAGCAGCGGGGTGTCCCCCTGCGCCACGACCGCGAGCGCCGCAGCGACGTCGGACTCCGGCACGTCGTGGTGCTCGACGTAGTGACCGATGATGTCGCGGAACGCGCTGACGCGGGTCTGCTGCTCGAGCGCCGCGGTGATGGCGTCGTCGAAGCGGGTCAGACGCGTGGAGTTGACGTCCTCGACGCTCGGCAGCTGCATCTGCGTGAGCGGCTGACGGGTGGCCTTCTCGATCGCGGTGAGCAGGCGACGCTCGCGCGGGGTCACGAAGCTGATCGCGGCACCCGAACGGCCGGCACGCCCGGTGCGACCGATGCGGTGCACGTAGGACTCGGTGTCGATCGGGATGTCGAAGTTCACCACGTGCGTGATCCGGTCGACGTCGAGGCCACGGGCGGCGACGTCGGTGGCGACCAGGATGTCGAGCTTGCCGGACTTCAGCTGGTTGACGGTCCGCTCACGCTGGGCCTGGGCGACGTCACCGCTGATGGCGGCGGCGGCGTACCCGCGGGCCCGGAGCTTCTCGGCCAGGGTCTCGGTCTCGCTCTTGGTGCGGACGAAGACGATCATGCCCTCGAAGTCCTCGACCTCGAGGATGCGGGTGAGTGCGTCGACCTTCTGCGGGTACGACACGACGAGGTAGCGCTGCGTCGTGTTCGCCGAGGTGGTGGTCTTGGCCTTCACCGTGATCTCGGCGGGGTCGTTGAGGTACTGCTTCGAGATGCGTCGGATCTGCGCGGGCATCGTGGCCGAGAACAGCGCGACCTGCTTGGTGTCCGGCGTCTCGGCGAGGATCGTCTCGACGTCCTCGGCGAAGCCCATCTTGAGCATCTCGTCGGCCTCGTCGAGCACCAGGTACTTCAGCTCGGACAGGTCGAGCGTGCCCTTCGCGATGTGGTCCATGATGCGACCGGGCGTGCCCACGACGACATCGACGCCGCGTCGCAGGGCGGACAGCTGCACGCCGTACGCCTGGCCGCCGTAGACGGGGAGGACGTGGACGTTCTTCATGTGGGAGGCGTACTGCTCGAACGCCTCGCAGACCTGGAGCGCGAGCTCACGGGTCGGGGACAGCACGAGCGCCTGCGGCAGCTTCGCGCCGGACTCCATGCGGGACAGGACGGGCAGCGCGAAGGCGGCCGTCTTGCCGGTACCGGTCTGGGCGAGGCCGACGACGTCGCGGCCCTCGAGCAGGATCGGGATGGTGGCCGCCTGGATGGCGGAGGGGGTCTCGTACCCGATGTCCCTGACGGCCTTGAGGACGGGTTCGCTGAGCCCGAGGTCGGCGAAGGTGATCACGGGCTCCTCGTCGACGGTCTCGGTCGGTGTGGTGTTCTCGGTGCTCATGGGAGTACGGTATCCCGTTTCGGCCGGCTTCCGCATTCGGACGGGAGGCCCGTGGCGGCGCCGCCACGGGCCTCCCGTCCGGTCCGGGGTCGCGTCAGACGACCGACCAGCCGCCGTCGCTCGGCAGGACCGCCCCGTTGACGTTCGCGGAGTCGTCGCTGAGCAGCCAAGTGATGGCGGCGGCGAGCTGCTCCGGCTGGGCGACCGGCGGGATGGTGGTCTGCATGATCGGGCCGACCCGGCGGGCCGCGTACTCGCTCTTCATCGGCGCCTCGATGTTGGTCGCGACCGCACCCGGAGCGACCGCGTTGGCGCGGATGCCCTGGGGGCCGTGGAAGAACGCGACGCTCTTGGTGTAGCCGGCGATGGCGTGCTTGGACGACGTGTAGGCCGCACCCGCGGCAGAGGCCTTGAGCGCCGCCTCGGACGCGACGTTGACGACGGAGCCCTTGCCGGCCGCGATCATCAGCGGCAGCACGGCGCGGGTCAGGCGCATCGGGCCGGTGACGTTGACGCTGAAGACACGCTCCCAGGTGGCGTCGTCGACCTCGTCCGGCGGCAGGAAGGCGTCCATGATCCCGGCGACGTTGGCCAGCCCGTCGACGTGGTCGCCGGCGGCGGCGATGAGCGCGTCGATGGTGTCACTCGCGGCGACGTCCCCGACGACGGTCTGGACGTCGAGACCCTCGAGTTCGGTCCGGAGCGCGTCGAGGCGGTCGGCGACGACGTCGGTGGCGATGACGCGGCCGCCCTCGTGCGCGATGCGGGTGGCCGTGGCGCGTCCGATGCCGGATCCCGCTCCGGTGACGATGATGGTCGAGCCGGCGAACCGTCCGGCGGTGGTGTCGGTCATGGTGTCTCCTCCTTGCGTGGCGCTGCCTGCGCACCACAGTTGTAGCACTCAGTGCCGAAAGGGAGCCATGAGCGATCGCACCACGGGCCGTCCCCGCACGATCGACCCGGACGTGGTGTCCCTCGTCGCGCTCCGGATGTTCGACGAGCGCACGTACGACGCCGTCTCGATGGACGACGTCGCGACCGAGGCCGGGATCAGTCGACGCTCCCTGTTCCGGCTCTTCCCCACCAAGGGCTCGCTGGTGTGGGGCGGCCTCGACGCCTTCCGGGAGCGGTTCGAGGACGCCCTCGACGAGCGACCGGACGACGAGCCCTCGGCGACCGCTCTCCGCGCCTCGTACCGGATCGCGGCGACCTTCCCGGAGGACGCCGTCGAGGTGACGCGGCGACGACTCCGCGTGATCCGGGCGAACCCGAGTCTCGCGCAGGAGGGGGCCTTCTTCGTCACCGAACTCGAACGGACGCTGATCACGTTCGTGGCCGGGCGGGACGGGGTGTCCGAGGAGGACCTCGACGTCCGGGTGCGCTGCGCGGTCTTCGCGGCGGCGGCGGACGCCGCGCTGACCTGGTGGGCGCAGCACGGCGAGGGTGGGCCGGCCGAGGTCGTCGACCGGGTCCTGGCCGGGCTGGCCTGAGCCGAGGACTCCGCTACGGAGCCGGTTCGCCGTCCGCGGTGTCGGTGCCCGCGGTGTCGGTGCCCGCGGTGTCGGCACCCCCGATGCCCCCGCCCTCGCCGCCGGCGCCGAGCACCTCGGCGGCACGGTCGTTGAACCGGGTGAGGAGCCGGGCGAAGTCGCGCAACTCGTCGCCTTGGAAGACGCTCGTGACGTCGTCGAACACGGCATCCCCCTGCGCGTCGAGTCCGTCCAGCAGGGCGCGTCCGGCCGGTGCCAGGCCGAGCAGGGCCGCGCGGCCGTCGTCCGGGTCCGGTGCCGTGCGGACGTACCCGGCCTCGACGAGCCCGGCGATCCGCCGACTGACCACCGGGCGCGACAGTCCGGTGCGTTCCGCGACGGCGGTCGAGCGGACCTCCCCCAGTCGCTCGACGGCCCGGAGGATCACCCGCGCGGTCGGGTCGAGGCCGCCGGACTGCTCGATGAGCACGGTGCGCAGGGTCTGCCGCACCCAGAGCCGGTCGAGCTGCCGGCGGAGCAGCCGCTCGGCCTCGGCTCGGTCGTCGTCGTCGTTCCGGTCGTCCTCGGGCACGGCGACATCGTATGACGCGCCAACTAGTTGCTTGCAGAACGCAACGGATGTAAAGTTGCGGAGCCTGCAAGGTTTCAGGTTGCGCAGCGGCCCCTCCGTGGCCCACGCACCCGCCTCGCCTCCGCCCGACGGCGCACTCGCCGTCCGGCACGTCGAACCAGAAGGACCCGCATTGTCAACAGCCACCGCACAGACGCCGGTGCCGGGCCGGAGCGCCACCACCCCCGGTGCGCCCGGTCAGCAACCCCTGATGACCCACCGTCAGATCCTGCTCGTCATCTACGGGCTGATGGCGGGCATGTTCCTGTCCTCCCTCGGGCAGACGGTCTTCGGCACCGCGATCCGCACCATCGGGGACGACCTGCACGGTCTCGACCAGCAGGCCTGGGTCACCACCGCCTACCTGATCACCTCGACGATCGCGACGCCGATCTACGGCAAGCTCTCCGACATCTTCGGCCGCCGGCCGCTCTACATCTTCGGCATCGTGGTCTTCATCGTCGGCGCCGTGCTGTCGTCGATGTCCACGTCGATGCTCATGCTCGCCGCCTTCCGCGCGGTCCAGGGCATCGGGGCCGGCGCGCTGATGTCGCTGCCGCTCGCGATCATGGGCGACATCCTCGCCCCGCGTGAGCGCGCCAAGTACCAGGGCTACTTCCTCGCCGTCTTCGGCATCTCCTCGGTCATCGGCCCGCTCATCGGCGGTCTGCTCGCCGGCGCGTCCGAGATCCTCTTCATCACCGGCTGGCGCTGGGTGCTCCTCATCAACGTGCCGATCGGCATCGCCGCGCTCGCCATGGTGATCGTGTTCCTGCACCTGCCCAAGGTGCACGACAAGCGGGACAAGCCGGTCGTCGACTGGTGGGGCGCGACCTCGGTCATCGTCACCCTCGTCCCGCTGCTACTCGTCGCAGAACAGGGCCGCACCTGGGGCTGGGGCTCCCCCGCAGCACTCGCCTGCTACGTCATCGGCGCCGTCGGCCTCGTCGCACTGCTGCTCATCGAGTCGAAGATGGGTGACGCGGCGATCATCCCGCTGAAGCTCTTCCGCTCGGGCACGTTCTCGATGGCGACCGTCATCGGCTTCCTCGTCGGTTTCGCGATGTTCGGCGCCATGCTGACCATCCCGCTGTACCTGCAGATCGTCGTCGGTCTCAGTCCGACTGAGTCCGGCTTCGCCACGCTCCCCCTGGTCGGCGGCCTGATGATCGCCTCGATCACCTCGGGTCAGATCGTCGCCCGCGTCGGCCGCTACCGGATCTTCCCGGTCATCGGCACCGCGCTGGTGTCCGCCGGCTACGTCGTCCTGACCTTCATGACGATCGACAAGCCGCTCTGGTTCCTGATGATCGGCATGTTCCTCATCGGTCTCGGACTCGGTTCGGTCATGCAGTCCCTGACGCTCGCGTCGCAGGGCTCGGTCGAGGCCAAGGACATGGGCGTCGCGACCAGCTCTGCGACCTTCTTCCGTCAGATCGGTGGCACGCTCGGCACCGCCGTGCTCCTCTCGATCCTGTTCTCGGTGATGCCCGCCAACATCGTGCACGCCACCGCGAACAAGGCCGACCTGACCGACGCACTCGACGCGGCGCTCAACCCGACCGTCGCCAGCGCGAAGGCCAACCAGGGCGTGATGGACCAGATCTGGGACCCGATCGTCGACCCGATCCAGGACGAGATCGACTCCGGGCTCGCCCGCGGCACCACCGCCGCGAAGCAGGCCGCCGACCAGGCCGTCACCCAGCAGGTCACTGCCGCGGTCCAGGCGCAGGTCACCGCCGGGACGATCCCGGCGGCCGCCGCCCCGACCGTGATCGCCCAGCAGGTCGCCGACGCCACCCCGCAGGCCGAGGCCACCGCACTCGCGACGGCTGCCGACCGGGCGCACGCCAGCGTCGTCGACGGACGGCTCGCGGTCGACTGGACGGACGCCGGACAGCGCACCTACTGGGTCGACCAGGTCGTTCCCGACCTCGTCAAGCAGATCGACAAGGGCGCGAACGGCGACTCGAGCGCCTCGGCCACGAACGACACCTCGTTCCTGACCGGAGCCGACTCCCGGCTGACCCGCCCGTTCATGGCCGGCTTCAACGCCTCGTCCGTCACGATCTACTGGGTCGGACTCGGCGTGATCCTGCTCGCGTTCGTGCTCACCTGGTTCTTCAAGGTGCCGCCGCTGCGCCAGCGCTCGGCGCTCCAGGAGCAGGCGGACATGTCCGCCGAGGCACAGCTCGAGGCCGACGCCGGCCTGGCCGCGGCCGAAGCAGGCTCCTTCACCGGTCCGATGACCGGCTCCACGCCGACCCAGCGTCGGTGACCACCCGGGCCGCCCGCGCACGCCGGTCCCCACCGGCAGCGCGGGCGGCCCGCCCCACTTCTCCCCACCGGAGGTCGCCCGTGTCCCCCACGGCAGCACCCGCACGCGACAGCACCGCGGTCGACGGCAACAGCGAGCCCTGCACGCTCCGCGAACGCAAGAAGCAGCAGACCCGGCAGGCGATCCACGACGCGGCCCTCACCCGCATCACCGACCACGGCCTGGACGGCGTCACCGTCGAGCAGATCTGCGCCGACGCCGACGTCTCCCCGCGCACCTTCTTCAACTACTTCTCGTCGAAGGCCCACGCCGCGATCGGTCTCGACACCGTCGACGTCCCCGACTCCGTCCGCGACCGGTTCGCCGCCGCCGACGGGCCACTGGTCGACGACGTCTGCGACCTCGTCGCCCACACCGTCCCGCTCGCCGCGGACCGCGCCCGCACGAAGGAGCTGCTGGTCCGCCGCCCGGAGATGGCCCCGATGGTGATGCGCTGGATGGCCGAGTCCCGGAAGTCGCTCGTCGCCGCCGTCACCACGCGGACCGACGAGGACACCGCCCGGACCGCCGTCGCCCTGGTGATGTCGGCCCTCACCGAGGTCGCACACCGCTTCACCGTGCTGGACCAGGCGGACCTGGCCACGCGCCTCCGCGCCGTCGTCGCCGAGATGGTCGCGCTCGTCACCGATCGCTGACGGCCCGAGGCGCCTGCGGAAGGCCGGCCGACAGGGGACGCAGCCCCAGGACGTCGCGGTCGGACGGCCGGTCGGACGGACGGGAGGCACGTGGCGGCCGTGATCCCAGCCTCCCGTCCGGAGCCGGTCACCCCGCGACCGACACCCGAGAGCGCTGCTCAGGAGCGGTCGCCGGACCGGCGGAGCGCGCGCAGGTCGCGGAGGAAGGCGGTCGGCGTCGTGCCCCGTTCCTCCTTGAAGAGCTGCTGGAGCCGCCGGGGACGCAGACCGGCGGCCGCGGCGATGTCGGCGACCGTGCAGCCGTCGTCGAGGTGCGCCTCGATGTAGCCCACCGCCTGGCGGATCCGCCACGAGGACCGGCCGTCGGGGCGCTGCGCGGTGGCCGCCCGGAGCGTCGCCGAAGGGCCCTCCCCGAACCGGGCACGGTAGGCGGTCGCGAAGCGGCTGGGGTTCGTGAAGCGCCAGCGGCGTGCGACCTCGAGGACGCTGTTCGGCGACGCTCCTCGGAGGAGCTCCCGCCGGACCTCGTCCAGCCGTTGGTCGCGGAGGAACCCGTTCGGCGTGACGCCGAGCGTGCGCGCGAAGACCTGCTGCAGGCCGCGCTCACTCAGGCCCGCGGCGGCGGCGATGGCGGGCACCGAGGGGCGGTCTCGGACGTGCTCCTCGACGAAGGCGATGGCGTCCCGCAGGCGACTGGTGGTCGGGACCTCGTCGCCGCGGTCGCGGAGCGGGAAGGTGTCGAGGACGACGGTCGCGAGCCGTCGGTTCAGGGCCGTCCGCATCGCGCCGCGGACCCGGTCGTCCATCAGGGTCGGACTGACCTCGCCGAGCAACCGACGGAGCGGCTCGCGACGGGCGACCCGCTCGTCCTGCTGGCCGAACAGGACCGGCCCGTCGGGCATCGGGTAACCGAGTTCCCCCGCGGTCTTGCGGAGGAAGGCATCGGAGATGTGCACGCCGTTGTAGACGGTCTCCTCGGATGCGAAGCGGTACGCCTCGGACGCGGACGCGATGTAGGGGCTGCCCGGTCCGATCACGCGTGACCGGTCCGCGAAGTGCATCTCGAGGCGACCGCGCTGCAGCCAGAACACCACGTGGTCGTCGCGGGGTCCGATGACGCCACCGCGACGGCCACCGCGGGCGTTCATGGTGCGGAGTGTCAGGTCGTCGTCACCGATGACGGAGTACTCGTACCGTGTGCCCTCGGCCGCGAAGGTGTCGGTGGCGACGGTCGTGTCACGCCCGAGGTCCTGACCGGAGTACTCGGAGCGGAAGATCGCCGTGTAGTCCGAGCCGCCCGCGTCCGTGAACCGCTGTCTGCGGAACCCGTTGTCGTGGTGGATCGGTGGCACGCAGCCATCATGTCATCCGCAGAACGCGGAAGTCCGGGCTGTACCCGGACCGTGGAGAGGACCGCTCAGGCGCGGATCAGCGGTGCCCAGAACGCGTCCGGGCCGTCCTGCTGCACGGCGTCGCCCTCGAAGCGCCAGCCGTACCCGCCGACGAACTGCTGCGCGGCCGCGAGCTCGTCGACGCCGTCGTCCTGCGACCGGTCGAACAGGTGCACGCCGTGACCGATCGCGACACCGCTGTCGCTCACGAGCGTGAGGTCCCACCGGCCCTCTTCGGAGCGTTCGATGCGGACGACGGCGGCCTGGTCTGCGGAGAAGTCGGACATGTCGTCGAGCCTACGCACGCAGTCGGAGGCCGGTGCGGGGGGTCTGGGTCAGACGACGGTGAGGAAGTCCGCGTAGGTGAGCTCAGCGGGTGTCGACCCGGCCGTGCGGCGGGCGACCATCGCGTCGATCTCGTCGGGGTGGCTGAGCCCGCGGCGGTGCCATTCGCCGGCCTGCAGCCGTTGTTCGTGGAGGGAGGGTCTGACGCGGTCGTTCACGGTGCGCTCTTCCAGCTGGTGCGCCCGACCCGAAGGGTTCGGAGGCGCAGGGACAGCATCCCCCGCGCACCCCGCCGGACCGAGCCACGGGGTCCGTGGAGTACGCCCGCTGGACACGGTGTCCGGTCCGCGCACCGGCAGCGCTCCGGGCCTGTCGGACGGCGGCGGCGCGCCGGCGGTGACGACGAACGATCCGACCGAGCGGGCCGAGCCGACGGGTGGCCCGTCACACGCTCCGACGGCGGCGGAGCGTCGCCGAGGGCGGCTCTCCGAACGTGGCCGCGTAGGCGCCCGAGAACCTGCCGAGGTGCCCGACGCCCCAGCCGACGGCGATCTGCGCGACGGTGGCGGTCTCCGGGTCGGCTGCGCTGAGCTCGGCGCGTACCCGGTGCAGCCGGACCTGGCGCAGGAAGTGCATCGGGGACGCTCCGGTGTGCCGACGGAACGACGCCTGCAGGGACCGCACGGCGACCCCGGCGGCGACACTGACGTCCGTGATCGTGATGGGCCGACGGGCGTTCGCCACCATCCACTCCTGCGCGAGCCGCATGGTCGCCGGTCCGTCGCTGAGCAGCCCCGTCGGCGGGACGGGACGAGCGTCGAAGGTGCCGACGACGGCCTCCGCGACGGTCGTGTTGAGTGCCGAGCGGCGGTCGCGACCGGTCGTGGGGTCGAGCAGCGCCCCGGCCGACGCTGACACCACCGCGCGGAGTTGTCGGAGCGCCGCGGGGTCCGGGTGGCGTGCGAACTGCAGCGGTGTTGGCAAGTCTCCCTGTCGCGCGGCGGCGACGGACTGCAGGAACGTCCGGTCGAAGCGGATGACGTGCTGCACGGTCGGTGCCGCGCTGAACGCGAAGTCCCGGCCGGCCGGGTACATCACCGGGACGCCCGGCAGCATGTCGACGGGGTCGGACGAACCGGTGTCGAGCAGGATCCCCGGCGCGGAGGCCCATGCCAACACGTAGTCGTCGCCGGGGTCGATCGTCCCCCAGCGGCGGGCAGCGACGGACGAGGTCCCGACCGTGACGTGGTCGTCCCCGACCGCCCGGTACCGCCACGAGAACCCCTCGGGTGCAGGGTCCCCGATGTGGATGTCCTGGCTCGAGTAGACGTCTTCGTAGAACGCGACCGCTTCGTCGACGGCGATGCCGCGACGGTCGACGTGCACGAGGGGTTGTTCGACTGAGTCCATGCGCGCCCAGCCTGCCGCGGACCACCGACAAATGCGCCACCAATGACGAAGAGCCCCACACCGGTCGGTGCGGGGCTCTTCGTTCCCGGCGACGAGCGCCGGGAAAGAGGTCAGGCGCGGGCGCCGCGACGACCGGTGATCGCACCCCAGATGAGGAGGACGATGATCGCACCGACGATCGCGATGATCCACGACTGGATGCTGAAGAAGCCGTCGTAGCCCACGTTGAAGACGAGGCCGCCGAGCCAGCCGCCGATGAGGGCGCCGATGACACCGAGGACGAGCGTGGCGATCCAGCCGCCACCCTGGCGACCGGGGAGGATCAGCTTGGCGATGGCGCCGGCGATGAGGCCGAGCAGGATGAAGCCGAGGAAGCTCATGGGAGTGCCTTTCAGGACGGGCACCGCTCAGGTGCCGTTGTGGAGCAGGTGTGCCGCCCGGAGGGGCAGCGGAGCGGTCGTGATCGACGCTCCCGGATGGGCTGTGCCGATCAGATGCTGTCGAGCAGACCGTCTCGCGACTGCTCTGCGAACAGAGCGGTCATGTCGATGGCTTCGGTCGGGGTGTCCCCGTCAACGAATGAGTTGCTCGCGGGCGTCGAGTGCATCTGACCGGTCCTTCCGTGGTGCTGCGTGTACCACTCCACCATGCTCTCCGGAAAGTAGTTAGGCACACTACACAGTTGATGATGCGTTCAGCGGACACGACGTGGTCGGTCAGCTCTGCGAGCTCGGTGAGGGGGCCCCGACCTGCGAGGAGCGGACCTCGGCGGCGACCGCGATGACGGGGGGTGCGTAGCTGACCACGTTCGTGCGGTCGAGCAGTCGGCCGCGGTGGCCTGGTGGTGGGGGGGGGGAACTGGTGCTGGTGGCGCCGTCGCGCAGGGCCGTGGCACGTCCGTCAGACGACGCGCTTGGCCTTCGAGATGGCCGAGCGGGTGCCGCCAGTGAGGTGGACCAGGATCGGTACCTCGCGACCGAGAGTCCGGTCGAGGGTGGCGATCGCGGAGTCGACGGCGTCGAGGACCGTGACGGCGTCCCCGCCCCGGCGGACCGCGACACGCAGCCGTGCGGCGCGCTGCTTGCGCACCGTGTACATGTCGACCTTCGACGAGACGACGTCGTGCACGCCGGCCAGTTCATGGTCGATGACGTCGCGGACGAGGGCCACGTTGACGGTGACCTCGTCGTCGCCCTGGGCTTCACGGACGGCGACGGCGGTGCCGCCACGGCCGCGTGTGACGACCCAGACGACGGCGAGGACGACCACGACGAGGCAGGCCGCCGCGACGATCCACAGGGACGTCGCGGGGACCTCCACGCGGTCGGGGAACGTCAGGGAGGGCTGCAGCGCATCACGGACGACCGGCAGGACTCCGGCGCCCATGGCCAGGCCGACCACGACGGCGACGAGTCCGAGCACGAACAGGATGATCCGGTTCAGGGTGCGGTTGCTCGAGGTCATGACAGCGCGCCCTTCTCGCTGACACGGACGGTGACGTGGCGGACGAACCGGTCGTCCAGGCGGCCCAGGCGTTCGGCGACGGCGCGCTCGACGGCTGCCGAGTCCACCGGGATGCCGGACATCGGGACGACGTGCACCTCGGTGCGGGCGCCACGGACGCTCGCGGCGGTGTGCGCGTCGGGCACGCCCGCGGCGACGCCGGCGGCGTTCCGGGCGGTCGACGCGATGATCGACGAGTCGATGACCACGGCGCCGCGGTCGTGCGGCACCACTGCGCGGTGCTGACGGCCGGGCTTCAGGGCCAGGACGACGAGGACCACACCCGCGATGACGAGCACCGCGGCGATGACCTCGATCAGGGTGACGAAGGTCGGGTCCGGCTGGAGTGCGGCGTCGACCGCGGTCTGCGGGTCGGCCAGCAGTGGCGCCGCCCCGATCGCTCGGAGGACCGACTCGGTGCCGATCCACGCCGCGACCAGCACGAGCACCACCAACGCCGCGGACACCGCCCTGGAACGGGAACGGTACACGCTGCGGCGACGCAGCCGACGTTCGACGGAACTGCTGCTCATGGGGTTCTCCTCGTCAACGGACCCGGGCATCGCGCTCGCGCACGATCCCGGTCAGTTCGATGCGCGCCGACCCGACGCGACGTCCGGTGAGGGCGCTGACGCGACTCCGGACCTCGGCCGCTGCGGTCGTCGCCGCCTGGACCAGGTCGGTGCCGGCGGCGACCGGACCGGTGATCTCCAGGGCCAACGCCCCGTGAGCGTCGCCGAGCTCCACCCGCACCCGCTTCGCGGGCGCGCCGAGCCGCTCAGCGGCGACGGCGCGCGCGCACGAGGTCAAGGCGCGCGTGGTGATCTCGACCCGGCCCGGCACGGTGCCCGGGCCGCCGGTCACCGGGAGCTCCGACGCCCGGTCAGCACGTCGGTCAGGGCGTTCCGGTCGATCCGGCCGGTGACGAGTGCTGCGACGAGCGCTCCGACGGCGGCGAACACGACGACCAGGACGAAGCCCCAGAAGCCGAACTGCAGCGCGACGACCGCGAGGACGGCGCCGATCAGGGCACCGCTCAGTATGGCGCTCATGCGACTCGCGACTCCTTCTTGTCGTCGTCCTCGTCGTCGTCACCCGGGATGAAGACGTCCTGGATCGTGACGTTCACCTCGGCGACCTCCATGCCGACGATCTGCTCGATGGCGCGGGAGACCGACGCTCGGACGCCCTCGGCGACCTGCTGCAGCGGCACCGGGTACTCGGCGACGATGGTGATGTCCGCGGCGACCTGCTTCTCGCCGACCTCGACCTTGACGCCCTGCGAGAGGTCGCGCTGGCCGATGGCGCCCCGGAGTGCGCCGATGGCACGGGCTGCGCCGCCGCCGAGGCTGTGGACGCCGTTGACCTCGCGGGCGGCGATGCCGGCCACCTTCGAGACGACGGTGTCGTCGATGAGGGTCTTGCCGGTGGCGCCGCGGTCGCCGGTGTCCATCGACGTCGTCGCGCTGGTGGCGAGGATGGTCGGGGTGGTCGTGGTGTCGGCCATGGTGGCTCCTTCCGAGTGGCCCGCCGGGTGTTCCCAGCGGGTGCTGTTCACGGATGAGACGGGCTGGGGAGGACGTTCGTCACGGCCTCGTCGCGACTTCCAGCCGCATTCCAGGAACGCGCCGTTCCCACGGTCAGACCTGTACCCCGAACCGGATTCCGTGCCGATGTCGACTCCGACGGTGCGCGGCGCGCGGGAACCGGACCGGGTGCCCGCAGTCAGCGGTCGCTTCCTTACCATTTCTATGACGAGAGCGTCAACCCCTGAACGCCTGACGGACAACTGGGTACCGTTTCAGTCAGCGAGTTTCGCTCGGCGTCCAGTGCATCGAACGTCAACGGAGCGCTGACAGGGACAGCAGCGACCCGACCGCCCTCCGGTGGTCGACAGGGAGACGATCATGACCAGCACGCTCGACGTCACCGCCCGACGGGCGGAGACCAACACGTGGGCTACCGACACGGTGCGACCCGTGCGGATCGAGGCGTCCGGGACCTCGAGCGACGCGGTCGTCGCCGACATCGGTCGTCTGTACGACGGACGCGAATGGCAGGCCCGGACCACCAGCCATCCCTTCGCCTACCGTTACAGCGCCGTGGGCGACCGGGACGTGACACTCCGCCGGTCCCAGATCGGTGGACACATCCGCGGAGCGATCCCCCGCTCACCTGACTACGTCGTGCAGTGGATCACGTCCGGGCAGGGGGTTCCTGACGTCACGCAGGACCGGGTGCCACTGCAGCTCGACGTGCCGATGCTCTTCCCGACCTGCCGTGAGTTCGTCTTCGAGTACGAGGACTACGACCAACGGCTCGTGCACCTGTCGCGCCCGCTCGTGCACGAGGTCGCGGACGAGATGTTCCACACCGGTCAGGTCACCGACCTCGGCATCGACCACCTCCGCACGCTCGACCCCACAGCCGTCACCCAATGGCGGAACAGCCTCGCGCTGCTCTCCCGGGAGCTCCGGACCGGCGGGGTCGACACCCTGCTCTGGCACACCCTGACGCGTGGGACCGCGGCTGCGTTCCTCCGGATGTACCCGCCGACGGTGACGGCCCTGCCGCCCGCCGTGCTGCTGCCCCGACGGGCACGTCTCCGCGCCGCCGTCGAGTACATCCACGAGCACGTGGCGGAGCCGATGAGCGTCTCGGACATCGCCGGCGCCGCCGGACTGAGTGTCCGTGCCACCCAGGAGGCGTTCCAGCGGCACCTGGACCAGACGCCGATGACGTACCTGCTCCGGACCCGACTCGAGCGGGTCCGCCGGGATCTGCTGCAGGCCGATCCCTCCGGCACGTCCGTCCAGACGGTCGCCCGCCGCTGGGGCTTCGCGCACCTCGGCCGCTTCTCGGCGGCCTACCGGAACGAGTTCGGCGAGTACCCGCGGGCAACGCTGCGGAGCTGAGCGGGTCCCACTCCGGCAGACGGCCGACGGGCCCGGTGCAGTCGCACCGGGCCCGCCCGTCGTTCGTCGTCTAGCGGACCGACCGCACGGTGCTGACCCGCAGGTCCTCGAACGTGCTCGTCGAACCGGCACCGCCCAGGGAGATGAGCCCGACCCGCGGTGTCGACCCGAGGTCCGCCGTCCAGGTGCCGCCGCGCACGAAGTGCCGACCGTCGACGCTGGTGTACGCCGTGTACCGGTGCTCACCGTCGACGAGCCGGTGCACGATCCGGAGCGTGGTGGCCCCACCGACCGGCCCGACGACCATGTTGCCGTAGGTCGGCGCGCCCTCGGGCTGCCCGCTGACCTGCTTGCCGAACTCCGTCTGTCGGGTGTTGAAGATCGAGTTGGAGACGAGTCGGACGTAGTTCCCGTCATCGCCGTAGACCACGAGCCCGCCCTGCCGGTAGTTGAACGAGTCGCCGGTGGCCGGGGTGTCCATCCGTACGCGGGTCTCGACGACGTAGTCACCGGCGGGTGCCGCTTCGGTCAGCACCGACGCGAGCGGGGTCTGCGGTGGGTGCAGGTCCGCGTCCTGGGTCTGCCATGAGAACGACCCGCCCCCGACCCGGTAGGTCGACGGATCGGGCTGCCGCGTCCAGGTGAGCGTCGGCGGCAGCGCGTCACCCCGGAAGTCGGTGGACAGGGACCGGATCGTGCGCGCCGGCACGTCGACCGGGGCGAGGCGCGGACGGTACGCCGATCGCTGCCCCGGCTGCGCAGCCGGAGCGGGCTGCACCGAGTCCGACGGTCCTGCTCCACCGCGGACGACCGGCCAGCCGCCGATCCAGTCGAGTGGGTCGATGAGCGCCGGACGCTTCGTGTACCCGGTCTGCCCCGCGTAGTACGGGTCGTTGCGGTCCACGGCGTGGTAGATCATCCAGTCCTGACCCGCGAAGTCGGTGACCACCGTGTTGTGACCGGTACCCACCCAGCGGTTGCCGTTCTGTGCGAGCAGGGGCGAGCCTCCGACCCGGGTGTCCGTGATCGCGACGCCGTCACGGTCGCGGAAGGGTCCGAGCGGGCTCTTCGAGCGGGCGACGAAGACGCCGTACCCGGTGAGCGAGCCGTTGCAGCAGTTCGTCGCGGAGCCCATGTAGTACCACCAGCCGCCGTGCCGCATGAGGTACGAGCCCTCGTAGCGGTTGTCGATCGCGATCTGCCGCTCGGTCTCCGGCAGCGAGCGCAGTCCGTCCGCGGTGAGCTGTCGGACGTGCACGCCGCCGAAGTAGCTCCCGAAGTACAGGTAGGTGTGACCGGAGTCGGTGATGACCTCGGGGTCGAACGACCACCGGAAGCCGTCTCCGTTCGGCGCGGTCTGCGGTGCCACGACGGGACCGCCGGAATCCGTCCACGGGCCGGTCGGGCTGCTGCTCGTCGCGACGCCGATCGCCGATCCGCCGCCGGCGGGGCCGGTCGCCGACGGGGTGTCCGACGCCGTGTAGTAGAGGAACCAGGTGCGGCCGCGCTGGACGACGTCGGGCGCCCAGATGCCGTTGGCGTCGCCGACCCAGGCCGGCTTGGTGGTGAACGCGTCGCCGACGTACGTCCAGTCCGTCAGGTTCGTGGACCGGTAGGTCGGGACGCTGTGCTGCACGAGCTCGCCGGTGGCGGTCTCCTCCGTCGCCGTCAGGGCGTCGGTCGTGCAGTACAGGTACCAGTTGCGGTCGCGGCCCACCCCGTGGATCGCGGTCGGGTCGGCGCAGCTCGCCGCCGTCTGGCCGTCCGGGA
The DNA here is from genome assembly GCF_003234035.1 of Curtobacterium sp. MCPF17_031. Lineage (NCBI taxonomy): Bacteria > Bacillati > Actinomycetota > Actinomycetes > Micrococcales > Microbacteriaceae > Curtobacterium > Curtobacterium sp. MCPF17_031. The sequence continues at coordinate 317,779 of NZ_QKSG01000002.1, forward strand.
GGCGCAGTGCCATCGGGTTCTGGTGGGTCGCCGCCGGCGCGTGGCCGCGTCCGGCGGTGGCAGCGGCGCTGGTCACCGCACTGGTCGACGGAGTACCGGTCGAGGCAGCACTGGTGGTTGCGGTGGTCGGTGGTGGTGCGGCGGTCGCAGGTCCGGCCAGGGCCTGCGCCCCGACGATGGTCACGGCCGCGAGGGTGATCGCGATGGTTCGGCGCACGGGACAGCCTCTCGTCGTTGAGGAGGTGGTGTCCGCGAGCGTAGCCCCGCCGCGCTCCGGAGGCCAGGGGCATCGTCCGGATCCTCGCGCCGATCGCACGGGCCGACGTCCCAGCTGGTGACGAGCCTCCAGTCCGTCGGTTCCGACGGGTAGAACTGGGGACATGACCCGACGCAGCCCGAGCCACCCCACCCCCGACGTCCCCGGACCCGGCCAGGAGTCGGTGTGGGACTACCCGCGTCCGCCGCGCATCGAGCGGACCGCATCCCGCGTCGTCGTGCGGCTCGGCGGCCAGGTCGTCGCAGACACGACCGGCGCGGTCCGCGTGCTCGAGACCAGCCACCCGCCGGTGTACTACCTGCCGATCTCGGACTTCGCGCCCGACGCCCTCGTCCCCACGAGCGGGTCGAGCATGTGCGAGTTCAAGGGCAGCGCCTCGTACTTCGACGTGCACGGCGGCGACCAGGTCGTCCGGCGTGGTGCCTGGACCTACCCGACGCCGTGGCAGGGGTACGGCGAGCTGCGCGACCTGGTGGCCGTGTACCCGTCGCAGATGGACTCGTGCGAGGTCGCCGGTGAGCGCGTCCGCGCGCAGGAGGGCGACTTCTACGGTGGTTGGATCACCGCGGACATCGTCGGGCCGTTCAAGGGCGAGCCCGGGACGCTCGGGTGGTGACGGGGGCTCCACTGCCGTCCGGCACCACCCGTCGTCGCGTCGAGCTCCGCCTGCACAGGCCGTGGTTCGCCTGGGGTGCGCGGCCGACCGTCAGCGTGGACGGCGTCGGACAGCCGGCGCAGTGGGGGTCCGGCACCTGGGTGCTGCCGGACGAGGGCACCGTCGAGTTCGCCGTCTTCTGCGTCAACCGCAGCTGGCGGTTCGGTGCCGCCTCGATCCGCCTCGACGCCACGACTGCCGCGGGCGCGGTCATCGCGTACCGCGCTGGCAGACTGCCCGTCGGGGCGGGGACGCTGGTCGTGGAGCGCAGCTGACGGAGCCAGTCAGGCCCGCTCGGACCGCCGCGCCGTCAGGAAGCGGGTGCGCTCGGCGAGGTCGTCGACGAACTCCTGGTGCTCGGGCTCGAGCAGGTCGTCCGCGGCGGGTTCCGCGAGGAGGGGGACGCCCGGGCCGAGGAACACCTCGACGGCGATCGGCACGCCCGCGATGTCGACGGCGGGGATCGCGACGAGGTCGCTGCTGCCCGTCTGCCCGAGCGCGACCGCGTACCGCATCACGGCGGAGGCGGCGGCACTGCTGGTGAGGACGGATGTCAGTCCGTAGACGACGTACTTCATGGCGAGCCGGTTCTGACCAGTTCGATGCGTGCACGGCGGAGGCCGGCGGTGGTGTGCACAGGTGTGGACCCCCAGGGGGGTGGGGCACCCGCAACCGAGTCAGGGCAACGGTCTCGTCGGGAACGCACGTATCGGGATGGTCCGTACTCGGCACAATGTACACCGGTGGTACGACTGCGACGGTGGCGGGCACCCAGCCACCATCCGGGCCGTCGTCGGCAGCGGCGGTCAGCCCGGTGCCGCCACGAGGACCACGAGCACGGCTGCCAACCCGACGGCGACGATCCCCAGGTCGAGGACCGCGAGTGTCACCAGGCGCGTCCGCAGGGGGCGGACGGCCCCGCGGACGACGACCATCGTGAGGAACAGGACCACGACCACCACCAGGGCCGGCCACCCCACCGCTGGCTGCCGGATGCCCATCAGGACCATGACCACCGCGACCAGGACCGTCGTGACTGCTCCCCACACGAGCCAGTTCGACCCCGAGCGCGTGCGGAGCGCCGGCTGGTCACCGACGCGCGTCGGGTCGGGTCGTGGTTGCTGGTCGTCGGACACGATCCGGACGGTACGCCGAGCGGGGTGACGACCCGTGCGGGGTCGGTCCTGTCGCGGCGGTGACGGGGTCGCGGCCGGACGGGAGGCGCGGGGCGGGCCCGCACCGCGCCTCCCGTCCGTCGCCCATCACCCGTCACCGGTCACCGGGCGCCCGTCCGAGAGCTGTCAGCTGCCGTCCGTCTCGAGCGCCGCGGTGAGCTTGACGATCGCGTCGGCCGCGTGGGCGAGGGTGGCGCGCTCCTCCGGGGTGAGCGCGCGTTCGGCGGCAGCCAGGACACGGGCGGAACGGCGGATCCGGAGCTCGTCGATCACGGTCCGGCCGGCGTCGGTCAACGAGACCAGGACCCCTCGTGCGTCGGTCGGGTCCGGGGTCCGCTCGACGAGCCCCTGCGCCTCGAGGTCGGCGACCGTGACCCGCATCGACTGGTGCCGCACCCGTCGGAGTCGCGCCAGCGCGGCGATGCTCTGGGCACCGTCGCGGGCCAGGAAACCGAGCGTCTCGACCTGGCCCTCCGGAGTGGCCTCGGAGCGGCGGACGGCGCGGGTGCTGTCCCCGATCGCGCGCCGCAGGGCGTTCGCGTCGTCGAGCGTGAAGTCGCGAAGGGCCATGAGCGGAAGTGTACAGGGTGGCTGTACACTTCCGCTCATGGAACTCACCAAGCACACCCACGCCACCGTGGTCCTCCGCGACGGCGACCGCAGCGTCCTCCTCGACCCGGGCGCCTACACGCCGACGTCCGCCGACCTCGTGGCCGCCGCCGACGCCGTGCTCATCACGCACGACCACCCCGACCACTTCGACGCCGACGTCCTCAGCGCGGCCCTCGACGCGCAGCCGGGCCTCCGCATCTGGGCGCCGGCGTCCGTCGTCGACGCGCTCGGCGACCACGACGGCCGTGTGGTCGCCGTCTCCCCCGGCGACACGATCACTGCGGGCGGCTTCGAGGTCCGCGTGTTCGGCGGCGACCACGCCGTCATCCACGCCGACGTGCCGCCGATGACCAACGTCGGGTTCCTGGTCGACGGCCGCGTCTTCCACCCGGGCGACTCGTACACGGTGCCGGGCGTGCCGGTCGAGACGCTGCTCGTGCCGACCTCCGGGCCGTGGGCGAAGCTCGGCGAACTCGTCGACTTCGTGCGGGCCGTGCAGCCGACGCGGGCCGTGCAGATCCACGACCTGATGCTCAGCGAGATCGGCAAGGGCTCGTTCGCGCAGTTCGCCGGTCAGCTCACCGGGGTGGACCTGGTGACACTGGCGGACGGCGAGACGATCACGGTCTGAGCAGCCCGGACGACGAACGGCCCGCGGGCCGACTCGAGGTGGTCGGCTGGCGGTCCGTTCGGTCATGCCGGCCGGGCGGCCGGCTCCGCCGAGGTCAGCTGATGCGGAGCTCGCTGGTCATCGGGCAGTCGAACGGGTCGCGGGCGGCGAGTCCGACGCGGTTCAGGTACCGGACGACGATGCCGTAGGAGCGCAGCAGCGTGGTCTCGGTGTAGGGCACGTCGAGGCTGTCGCAGTGGTCGCGGACCAGGAGCCGTGCCTGCTGCAACGCGGGGCGGGGCATCGAGGGGAACAGGTGGTGCTCGACCTGGTAGTTCAGGCCGCCCATCAGGAACGACACCCACCAGCCACCGCGGATGTTGCGCGACGTGCGGACCTGACGGGAGAAGAAGTCGACCTTCGCGTCGTGCGCGATGGTCGGCATGCCCTTGTGGTTCGGGGCGAACGAGGCGCCCATCATCACGCCGAACACGGCCAGCTGCACCCCGAGGAACGCACACGCCATCCCGAACGGCAGGAACACGAAGACCACGGGCAGGTAGATCGCGAACCGGGCGAGGAGCATGACGCCCTCGACGATGCGGTCGCGGCGGTCGCTCTTCCCGTCGACACCGCGGAGCACCGAGGTGACCGCATGCCGGTGCAGGTTGATGCCCTCGAGGGTCAGGAGCGGGAAGAACAGCCACCCCTGGTGCCGCACGAGCCAGCGCATCGGTCCGGTCGTCGCGGCCGCGTCCTCGGGGATGAAGACGACGCCGTCCGGCGCGATGTCCGGGTCCTTGCCGACGGTGTTCGGGTTGCCGTGGTGCCGGGTGTGCTTGTTCATCCACCACGAGTACGACAGGCCGACGACGAACGTGCCGAGCCAGCGGCCCGCACGGTCGTTCCACTTGCGGGAGTCGAACACCTGCCGGTGGGCCGCCTCGTGCGACAGGAACGCGAACTGGGTGAACAGCACGCCGAGCGCGCCCGCCACGATCAGCTGGAACCACGAGGAGCCGAGCTGCGCGAAGACGACCCAGCAGGCCGCGGACGCCACGACGAGGGCGGCGAAGACGGACCAGTAGAAGCCACGGCGGCGTCGGAGGAGCCCGGCGTCCTTCACCTGCTGCAGCAGTGCCGAGTAGGTCGACGTACCACCGGCGCGCGGCCCGTTCGCGGTGCCGGTCTTCCGGTAGGGGCTGGTGATCACGGACTCGGTGGACATTGGGGTGCTCCCGTCGACGGCGCTGGCGGATGCCCATCTCGCGATGTGGACAGATCGACCGTACTGAGGACCCGACGCCAGCCGCAAACATGCCCGTTCCTCAGGTCGATGCCCTCGAACGTCCCGATCCGCGGTCCTGCCCGGATCCGCGGGCAGGACCACCGCCGGCCGATCCCGGAACTCACGGACGACCTCCAGCGTCCGGACGTCGTCGTGGCCACGGCGTCCAGTTCGCACCCCTGTCCACCGCCCGACCGCCGACGCTCAGCGGGTGCCTTCCTCGATCCCGTACACCTCGCGCCGCATGCGGGTGAAACGTCCCTGGTTGCTGAAGCCCCACTTCTCAGCGACGGCCTTGATGGTCCGGGTCGGGTCGTGGAGCAGCTCCCGGTGAGCCTCGGCGAGTCGGGCGCGGCGCAGGTAGGTCATCGGCGTCATGTCGAGGTGCCGCTGGAAGCCGGCCTGCAGGCCGCGCGGCGACACCCGGGCGGCTGCGGCGATGTCCGCCATCGTGATCGCGTCGGCCAGGTGCGAGTCCATGTACGCGACGGCCCGGCGCACGGTCGCTTTCCCGGCCCCGATGCCCGGAGGGACGCGGGTGATCACCTCGAACGGCAGTGCGGTCGTCGCCAACGCCAACAGGTAGTCGAACGCAGCGGTGCGGATGATGTCGTTCTCGAACGCGGACTCGACCTGCACCACGCTCCGGTGGACGTGTGACACGGCCTGGACCCACAGGGCAGCGTGCTCGGGCCGAGGGTGGTGTCCCTGCAACCGGACGATGCCACTGTCCGCGCCGTTCGCTCGGACCGCGCGGCGGATGAGCGAGGCTTCGGGCAGGTTCACGACGAGCAGTTCCGAACCGTTGTACTCCGCGGCGGTCTCCTCCTGGCCGAAGATCACGCCCCCGGCGTTCCCACCGTCACCATGGATGGTCCGGAGGCGACCGCCGAGCAGCATCGCCGAGGTGAAGACACCTTCGGGCTCGACGGTCACCTGAGCATGGAACCCCATCGTGAGGCGAGCGAGGCTGAGCTGTTCGTCGCCGCGGATGTCGGCCTGGAAGTGCACCTTGCCCCGCGGGGGGTCGAACCGCACCTTCGGGTACATCTGCCCGAGCACGGACGCGACGGTGTCGATGTCATCCGTGTCGTGCTGCAGCGTGAGCGTGGTCATCGCGAGTGGTCTCCTACCTGCTCTGCTTGCAACCAGACCTCCCCACGCTAGACCCGGCGGCACCCATGCCTGCACCTCGGTCTTGCCGCGGGGCGGCTTCCTCCCGGCGCGCTCCGCGGATCAGGCGCGGAGCGAGCGCGTCACGAAACCGCGTTCCGGGGACTCTTGTTGAGCAGAGCCGCGGGCCTCCGTACGGTGGAGGAACCGGGCCAATTTGCGGTCTTGTCGTCACGATGGTCTCCGCGGCATGTGGAACGCTGGCACAGCAGGACGGTCCGGCAGCGATGAGGCCTTCACAGCCTCATGGAAGGCCGGTCCCATGACCGCCACAACTGTGTTCCTGCCCTCCGCACTCGTCCACGAGGGCACTCCTCGCACGGCGGGCGCCACTGGGCTCGGGAGAACCGGCAGACTCTGGTTCCACGTCCTCGGGGAGACGCGGTGACGACCGACGCGCTGGCGGAGACCCCGGTCCGTCCGATCGTCGCAGTCGCTGGCACCGACACCGACGGTGCCATCCAAGACCTCGCCGGCATGTACGCCGGCCGCGCGTGGCACTCCTCGCCGGTCAGCTCCGACTACTGGTACAAGTACGTGGGCGTCGGCGACGGCCAGATGAGCATCCGACGTTCCCAGATGCACGGTCGTCTCCGGGGCGACGTCGCTGTCGAGGGCGAGGTCGTCGTGCAGTGGATCGACTCCGGTGACGCCCGTGTCGATGTCGGCCGTGACGAAGTGCAGATGCAACCGGGCGTCCCGACGCTGTTCCCGATCGAGCAGCGGTTCGAGATGGCGTACGAGGACTGGGATCAGCGTCTCGTACACCTGAACCGAGACCTCGTTCTCGATGTCGCCGCCGAGCAGCACCTGGTCGACGGCACGCTCGGGTTCGACCGCAGCGTCACGCCCACAGCCAGCGCAGTAATTCGATGGCGCAGCTCGGTTGCTGCTGCGATGCAGGCGCTGCGCTCAGGCGGAACCTCCTCCCTGGCATGGCACGAGGCGCAGCGCGACGTCGCCCGATCGCTGTTCGGGCTCTACCGGTTCCAGAGCGAAGGGTTCCCCCACGGTTACGGGGACCGCAAGAACGTGCGCGTCCGGAGGGCGGTCGAGTTCATCCACGAGCACGCCGGGGAGCCGTTGAGCGTCGCGGACATCGCCCGAGCGGCCGATCTCAGTGTTCGCGGACTCCAGGAGTCGTTCCAGCGCATCCTCGATCGCACACCGATGACGTACCTCCGCGAAGTGCGACTCCGCCACGTCCACGCCGATCTCCTGCACGCGGACCCGATCGCCACTTCCGTCGCGGACGTCGCGTCGAGATGGGGGTTCGCGCACATGGGCAGGTTCTCCAACGCGTACCTCCAGCGATTCGGCGAGTACCCGCGGGTGACCCTCCGCCGTTGACCGAGATGCTGCTGGCCGACGAGCAGGCGCGGTCATGGACCCGTTCACTCCCGCCCGCGGCGGCACGACATCGGTGACGCACCACGGCTACAGCTCCGCCTCCAGGATTCGAACCCGGACCTAACGGCACCAAAGGCCGTCGTGCTGCCATTACACCAAGGCGGAACGCCCCCGCAGGAGCCAGACCATCCTCCCATGTGCCCGACACTGGTCGTGCGCCGCCGATCCACGCCATGATGGACGGATGCCGCCAGAGGACGAGGTCGACCGGATCGTCGCGGCGTGGGGTCGGGAGCGTCCGGACCTGGACTTCGCTCCGCTCGACGTCCTGTCGCGGGTGGATCGACTCGCTCGGCACCTGGACCGCGCCCGACGTCAGGCGTTCGAGGCCGGCGGGATGGAGCCGTGGGAGTTCGACGTCCTGTCGGCACTGCGGCGCGCGGGCGACCCGTACGAGTTGAGCCCCAAGGCGCTCCTCCAGCAGACCCTGGTGACGAGTGGCACGATGACGAACCGGGTGGACCGCCTCGCCGCCCGCGGGCTCGTCGCTCGCCGGACGGACCCCCGTGACGGCCGAGGCGTCCTCGTGTCCTTGACGCCGACGGGTCGGAGCGCGGTGGACGCGGCGATCGCGGACCTGCTGCAAGCCGAGCGAGCGATCCTCGCCGGGGTGTCCGACGGCGAGCGGGGCCAGCTGGCGGCACTGCTCCGGCGACTGATCCTGGGCCTGGGCGACTAGCGCTCGGCTCGACCGGCGCGGAGAGTCTCACACCCCGAGCTGCTCCGCGACCTCGAGCCACCGCTCCTCGAGCTGCTCCACCTCGGCGTCCAGCGCGGTCAGCTCCGCCTGCAGCTTGCCGAGCCCCTCGTAGTCCGACTGGTCGTGCGCGGCGAACGCGTCGAGCCGCTTCTTCCGGTCCTGGGCGAGCTTGCCGATGCGGCGGTCGAGCGCCGACATCTCCTTCTCCACCACGCGACGCTCGGCGCCGGACAGGGTCGGCGTAGCCGTCGCCGCTGCCGGACGCAGCCCCGAGGCGGCGGCGACGGCCGAGGACCCGGCCGTGTCGGGCCTCCCGGCCGATGCCGCGGCAGCAGCCGACGCGGTCCCGCCGCCGGTGCCCGCGGCACGCAGCTTCATGTACTCGTCGACGCCACCGGGCAGGTGGCGGAGGTGCCCGCCGAGGACGGCGTACTGCTGGTCGGTGACGCGCTCGAGCAGGTACCGGTCGTGGCTGACGACCAGCAGCGTGCCCGGCCAGGTGTCGAGGAGGTCCTCCATCGCGGCCAGCATGTCCGTGTCGAGGTCGTTCGTCGGCTCGTCGAGGATCAGCACGTTCGGCTCGTCGAGCAGGATGAGCATCAGCTGGAGGCGCCGCTTCTGCCCACCGGACAGGTCCTTCACCGGGGTGGAGAGCTGCTCCGACGTGAACCCGAGGCGCTCGAGCAGCTGCGACGGCGTCATCTCCTTGCCGTCGGCGACGTAGCTGGTCTTCTTGCGCGCCACGACCTCGCGGACGCGGTCGTCGGCGAACTGGGCGAGGTCGGCGAGCTGCTGGTCGAGGACCGCGATCTGCACCGTCTTGCCCGTCTTCACCCGGCCGGTCGTCGGCTGCAGCTTGCCGGAGACGAGGTTGAGCAGCGTGGACTTGCCGGCGCCGTTCGGGCCGAGGATGCCGGTCCGCTCACCGGGCGCGATGCGCCACTCGATGTCCTCGATGATCATCGTGCCGTCGAAGGACACGCCTGCATCGATGAGGTCGACCACGTCCTTGCCCAGGCGCGCCGTCGCCATCTGGGACAGTGCGACCGTGTCACGGATCGGCGGAACGTCGTCGATGAGGGCGTTCGCCGCGTCGATGCGGAACTTCGGCTTGCTCGTGCGGGCCGGGGCGCCGCGGCGCAGCCAGGCGAGCTCCTTGCGGGCCAGGTTCTGCCGGCGCTGCTCGCTCGACGCAGCCTGCCGGTCACGCTCGACGCGCTGCAGGATGTACGCCGCGTAGCCGCCCTCGAAGGGCTCGACGACGCCGTCGTGCACCTCCCACGTGTCGGTGGACACGGCGTCCAGGAACCACCGGTCGTGGGTCACGACGACCATGCCGCCCTGGTTCGCGGACCAGCGGCGGTTGATGTGCTCGGCCAGCCACTGGATGCCCTCGACGTCCAGGTGGTTGGTCGGCTCGTCGAGGAACAGCACGTCCCAGTCCCCGACCAGGAGGCGCGCCAACGCCACGCGACGCCGCTGCCCGCCCGACAGCTCGTCCACCGTGACGTCCCACGGGATGTCCGACACCAGGCCGCCGATGACGTCGCGGATCTTCGCGTCGCCGGCCCACTCGTGCTCCGCGAGGTCGCCCACGACGACCTGCCCGACGGTCTCGCCCTCCGGCAGGATGTCCCGCTGGTCCAGGTAGCCGATCGTCACCCCGCGACGGTGCGTCACCCGACCGTCGTCCGGTTCGAGGCGCTGCGCGAGCAGGGCGAGCAACGTCGACTTGCCGTCGCCGTTGCGCCCGACCACGCCGATCCGGTCGCCCTCGTCGAGGCCGATGGTCACGCTGTCGAAGACGACACGGGTGGGGAACTCGAGATGCACGTTCTCGGCGCCGAGGAGATGAGCCACCTGACCAGGGTAGGCGGACGCGGGGGTCGCGTCCGCCAGGGGTGGGTGTCAGGCGGGGGCGGCTGGCCGGTTCCGGCCGGCGGGCCGGTTCCGGCTGGCTGCGCACAACGAGATCCGGCTCGCGCCATGGGATCCCGTGGCGCGAGCCCGATGTCGTTGTGCGGGTCCGGCTCGCGCCGGGTACGGCGGCCGGCCGGGAGGCGCGGCTCAGGCCGTCCGGTCGAGGAACGCCCGCCAGTGCTCCCGCTGGATCATCACGACGAGGAACATCGCCCCGAACACGAGCGCGAGGATGCCTTCGACCCAGAGCATGAAGTCGTCACGCGCGGCGAGGGACTGCCCCGCTGCCAACGGCACCCACCCCGCGGTGAACCAGAGCGTCCACTCGCTCTGCCGCAGGCGCAGGAGCGCCAGACGTCGGAGCGCCCGGACCCGATGCGGCTCCGCGGGTGCACGACCACGGAGGACACGGTCGACCTCCCGCCGCTCGCGCATCGACATCCCGGACAGCGGGTCGGACCACATCGCCCGCCACGAGTGCGCCCGGCCGGTCCGCACGATCCGCGCGACCCCGATCGCCCACACAACGAGACCCAGCACGAAGACGCCCGAGCCGATGAGGAACTGCGTGTCGGACGGCCGTCGGGCGGGCATCGTCGTCTGCACGGCCAGCCACGCCCCGGCCGCAGCAGCGAGGACGACGACTGCGGCCGCCGCCGCCAGCCGGACACGACGACGCCGGCTGTGCTCCGGGTCACTCGGCGTCGGTGGTTCGTCGCCGCCCGACAGGACGGCGGACCGCTGGTCCACCAGGTCCCACCGGCGGTCGTCGAGGGACAGCGGTGGCACGTCGGCCCAGGCGTCCGGCCTGGAGGCCCTGCTCACGTCGCCGGGGTCGGGTCGCCCTCGCCGGCGGCTTCCTTCGCCCGCTTCAGGCGCGCCTGCGCCTCCCAGTACTCGATCTCGCGCTCGAGTTCGGCGAGTTCCTGCTCGGTGCTCGAGACGCGCTTGTCCCCGTGGGCGCTCTTCGCGGCGCCGAGGGTGGCGTAGCGGTCCTCGTGGCGGGTGGGTTCGATGTACCGGCCGTGGTTCCGAGGACCGGCAGCCCAGTCGTGCCCGATCGCGAACCAGACGATGCTGCCGACGACGGGCAGCAGGATCACGAGGATGATCCACGCGACCTTCGGCAGGCCCCGGACCTCGCTGTCGGTGCGCGTGATGATGTCGATCAACGCGAACACGAGCAGGACGACGCTCACGCCGGACAGCAGGATTCCCATGGCTCCGGATCCTATGGGTGTGCTGAGTCCAGCCGCTACGCCCGCCTTCGTGGGGTGGTGCGGCTGGTCACTCCGCCGAAGCGACAGATCAGCCGCAGAGTCCGGCGCTGATCTGTCGCTTTCGCGGAGAGGTCAGAGCGCGGCGACCCACTCGTCGGAACCGTCCGTGAAGCGCTGGTGCTTCCAGATCGGCACCTGCTCCTTCACCAGGTCGATCAAGGCAGCGCAGGCTGCGAAGGCCTCAGCACGGTGTCCGGACGCCACGGCTGCGGCGAGCGCGACGTCCCCGATGCCGAGGGCGCCCACGCGGTGCAGCACGGCGATCCGGACCTCGGGGTGCTGTTCGGCAATTGTCCGGGCGACCGAGGCGATGACGTCACCGGCGCTCGGGTGCCGCTCGTAGTCGAGAGCGGTGACGCCCTTGCCGCCGTCGTGGTCGCGTACGACGCCGGCGAACGTGACCACGGCACCGTCCTGGTCGGAGGCCACGACCGCGGACACCTCGTCGACGGTGATGTCGCGGTCGACGACGTCCGCCACGACGACCCGCTCGGCCGCGGTGGCGCTCACGAGGCGCTCCGCGGGGCGTGCCCGTCGCCGTGCAGCTGGGCGAGCAGGTGGTCGAGGAGTCCGTCGAGCACGGCCAGCCCGTCGGCGACCCCGCCGCGGGACCCGGGCAGCGTGACGACGAAGGCCCGGCCGCCGACGACCCCGGCGACTCCGCGGCTGAGCAGTGCGGTGGGGCCGGCTCCGGCGAGACCGCGGCGCCGGATCTCCTCGACGATGCCGGGGAGCTCCAGGTCGAGCAGCGGCGCGACGGCTTCGGGGGTGCGGTCGGTCGGGGTGACACCGGTGCCGCCCGTGGTGATGACGACGCGGGCGCCACCGCTGACGGCTGCGGTGAGGGTGTCGGCGACGGGACCGCCGTCCGGGACGATCGCCGGGTCGCCGACGGTGAACCCGCGGGTGCGGAGCCACTCGGCGATGACCGGTCCGGTGCGGTCGAGCGCGGGGTCGGTGGCGGCCGAGGTGGACACGACGAGGACGGCCGCGCGGCCCTGGTCGGTTGCGGCGTCGGTCACGATGCGCTCCAGTCGCCGGAACGGCCGCCGTGCTTCTCGAGCACGCGGACATCGGTGATCGACGCCGCCCGGTCGACGGCCTTGACCATGTCGTACACGGTCAGGGCAGCGACGCTCGCGCCGGTCAGGGCTTCCATCTCGACTCCGGTGCGGGAGGTCGTGCGGACGGACACCTGGATCACGACGCGGTCGTCGGCGCCGGTGATGTCGACCTCGACTCCGGCGATCGGCAGCGGGTGGCAGAGCGGGATGAGGTCGGACGTCTTCTTCACCGCCATGATCGCCGCGATCCGGGCGGTGCCGATCACCTCGCCCTTGGGCAGCGAGCCGTCGAGGATGCGGGCGACGACGTCCGCCCGGGTCACGAGTGTGGCGGTGGCGGTGGCGGACCGAGCGGTGACGTCCTTGTCGGAGACGTCCACCATGTGCGCGCTGCCGTCGGCGCGGACGTGGGACAGGTCGGTCATCGGATGCTCCAGACGGTCAGGACGTCGCCCGCGTCGACCTGACTGGTGCCGACCGGGACGTGGACGAGGTGTGTGGCCTCCGCGTAGTGCCAGAGCAGGTGTGAGCTGGGCCCGCCGACGAACTGCACGCGGCCGTCCACGATCGTGCCGCGCCGGACCTGGTGCTTGCCTGCGGGTGAGGTGGCGGAGTCGGCGCTGGGCACGTCGGTGCTCGGACGGGCACCGGGCAGGCCGGCGGCGCGGGCGAGGACCGGGCGGAGGAACACCTCGAAGGACACCAGCGCCGAGACGGGGTTGCCGGGGAAGGCGACGACGGGCACCGACCGGCCGGCGATCGTCACGCTGCCCAGGGCCTGGGGACCGCCGGGCTGCATCGCGACCGGCGTGACCTCGAGTCCGCGGGGCTCGAGTGCCTGCCGGACGACCTCGTACGCCCCCGCGCTGATGCCACCCGTGGTGAGGACGAGGTCGGCCCACTCCCCCACGGCGCGGTCGAGCTCGTCGACGAACCGTTCGGGGTCGTCGGGCACCCGGACGCGGCGGGTCTCGACGCCCACCTCGGTGAGTGCGGCGGACAGCGCCACCCCGTTCGCGTCGCCGATGACCGCACCGGCGCTCAGGTCGACGGCCGCCCTGACGCCCGCACGGACGCCCGCGGCATCGTCGTCGAGCAGTTCACTGCCGGTCGACACGACGAGCACCCGGGGACGGCGGAACACATCGACCGCGGCGACCCCTGCCCCGGCGAGCGCGCCGAGGACGGCGGGAGTCAGAGGTTGCCCGGCACGCGCGATGGATGCTCCGGCGCGGAGGTCCGATCCGGCGACGCGCACGAAGGTCCCCGCGACGAGGTCGTGCGGTACCGGGACGGACTCGGTGTCGAGGGCCGCGGGGAAGGAGCCGGCCGGGGTCGACTCCACCGGGAACACGGCATCGGCACCGGCGGGGACACGTGCTCCGGTCATGATCGGTGCCGCGGTGCCCGGCTCGAGTGGCGGGGGCACGAAGCCGGCCGGGATCGGCGCCCCGACCCGGAGCGTGGTGCCGGCATCAGCAGCACGGACGGCGAAACCGTCCATCTGGCTGTTGTCGAACGCCGGCAGCGGCGTCGGGGCGGGGACGGCCTTCGCGAGGACCCGGTACCCGCGCCCCGCGCCGGACGCGACCGCCAGGTCGACCACGGACACCGTCTCGACCGACGCAGAACCCGACCCCGACCCGGGCCCCGCTCCATGTCCGCCGGGCAGCACCGGCTCGACGAGCGCCTGGACTGCTTCCCGGTGCTGACCGATCGTTCGCACGCGCGCCTCCGAATGGTCGTGACGCGGCGCATCGGATGACGCACCGCTCGCGGGCCGTTCCTGGCCCGCATCTGTAGCGTAACGACGGCGGCGACCAGCGCCGAGGACGACCGGAGGACCTGTGGAGAACGAGAAGACGGCAACGATCGGAGTGATCGGTGGTTCCGGCCTGTACGAGCTGTTCGAGCCCGGGACCGCGGACGAGATCGACGTCCCGACGCCCTTCGGCGCGACCTCGAGCCCGATCAGCATCGGCACGATGTCCGGCCGTCGGGTCGCGTTCCTCACCCGGCACGGCCGGACGCACTCGGTCGCCCCGCACCGGATCGAGCACCGCGCGAACCTCTGGGCGCTGCGGTCGCTCGGCGTCCGGGCCGTGGTGTCCTCCAGCGCCGTCGGTGGTCTGCACCCCGACTACGCCCCCGGCACCTTCGTGGTGACGGACCAGCTGATCGACCGGACCTGGGGCCGCGCCGACACCTACTTCGAGGACGAGGTGCAGCACCTCTCCTTCGCCGACCCGTTCGACCCGGTGCTGCGCCGTGCCGCGATCGACGCCATCGCGGCGCTCGATGTGCCGTTCCGTCCGACGGGCACCTGCGTCGTCATCCAGGGCCCGCGGTTCTCGAGTCGTGCCGAGTCCGTCTGGATGCGCGAGGCTGGCGGCCACACCATCAACATGACGATGTCGCCCGAGGTCCCCCTGGCCGCCGAGCTCGGCATCGGCACGGTGAACCTGTCGTTCGTCACCGACGCCGACGCGGGTCTCGCGCCGGCCGCGGACGAGACTGCCGCGGGCGCAGCGGCCGGCGACGACCAGGCCGCCACCCAGGCGCCGGTCACGCACCAGGCCTCCACCGAGGCCCCGGTCACACACCAGGCCGTGATGGACCGCCTGGCCCGCGCGAACGAGGTGATCGTCCGGGCGATCGGCTCGATCGTCGCCGCGGTCCCCGACGACTACACGCCGCGCGAACTCGTCCCGGCGAGCGCCTCCGCCCGCGTGCTGGAACTCCGCCCGTGACCCGCCTGCTGGTCACCGGCGGCGCCGGCTTCATCGGCTCGACCATCGTCCGGCAGGCCCTGGCCGCCGGGTACGAGGTCCGGGTCCTGGACTCCCTCCGCACTGACGTGCACGGCGACCCGGAGGCCGTGGTCACCGCCCACCGCACCGCCGGCATCGAGCTGGTGCACGGTGACGTCCGCGACCGGGTGGCCCTCGACGCCGCCCTCCACGAGGTCGACGTGGTCTGCCACCAGGCCGCCAAGGTCGGGCTCGGCGTCGACTTCCAGGACGCGCCGGACTACGTCTCCAGCAACGACGCCGGCACCGCGCACGTGCTCGCCGCGATGGACCGCCTGGACCTCGGACGGCTCGTGGTCGCCAGTTCCATGGTCGTCTACGGCGAAGGCGCGTACACGACCGCCGACGGCGAACCCCTCCGACCGCCGGCGCGCCGCCGCGAGGACCTGGACGCCGGGCAGTTCGACCCGATCGGTCCGGACGGGCACCCCCTGCTTCCGGGTCTGATCGACGAGTCGGCAGCGCTCGACCCGCGGAACGTCTACGCGCAGACGAAGGTCGCGCAGGAGCAGCTCGCCTCCTCCTGGGCGCGTGCCACCGGCGGACGAGCGGTCGCGCTGCGTTACCACAACGTGTACGGCCCGGGCATGCCCGCGAACACGCCCTACGCGGGCGTCGCGTCCTTGTTCCGCTCGGCCCTGGCCCGCGGCGAGGCACCCCGGGTCTTCGAGGACGGTGCACAGCGCCGTGACTTCGTGCACGTCGACGACGTCGCCGGTGCGAACCTCGCGGCGATCGCCGCGACCGAGTCCGCACCGTCGGAGTCCTTCCGGGCGTTCAACGTCGGCTCCGGCACGGTCCACACGATCGGTGAGATGGCCGCAGCGATCGCCGGTCCGGACGGCCCGCAGCCGGTCGTCACGGGCGAGTACCGCCTGGGCGACGTCCGGCACGTGACCGCGTCCTCGGCGCGCATCGCCGAGGAGCTCGGCTGGCAGGCGCAGGTCGACTTCACGCAGGGCATGCGCGACTTCGCGACGGCACCGCTCCGCGCAGCGGTGCGCTGACGCAACCGGGCGCGAACCGGACACGGATCGATCCCGGCCGCCGGTCCCGGCCCGACCACGCATCGGACGGGAGGCACGTCCCCCACCCGGGGCGCGCCTCCCGTCCGACTCGCCGCGCGACCGCAACCGCGGTGCGGAGATCGGCCATCGGAGCGCACGACCACGTACCCCGACCAGCGACGTCGTGTTGGGTTGGGTGCATGACACAACACCCCGCAGCGGACGCCGTCGGACCCGCACCGACGCGCCCGGCTGACGCGGTCACGACTCCGACCCATCGCTCCGAGGACCCGCACCGAATGGTCTCCATGAGCGTCGACGTGATCCTCCCCTGCCTCGACGAGGCGGACGCACTGCCGTCCGTCATCGGCCGCCTCCCCGAGGGGTACCGGGCCGTGGTCGTCGACAACGGTTCGACCGACGGCTCGGCCGACGTCGCCCGCGCCCACGGCGCCCTCGTCGTCACCGAGCCGGTCCGCGGCTTCGGGTCGGCCTGCGCCGCCGGCGTCGCCGCCGCGACCGCCGACTACGTGGCCTTCTGCGACGCCGACGCGTCGATGGACCCGGCCGAACTCCCCGCCCTCGTGCAGCGCGTCGCGGACGGCCGGGTCGACCTGGCCCTCGGCCGCCGCGTCCCCACCACCCGCGGGGCCTGGGCACCGCACGCACGCTTCGCGAACCGTGTCCTCGCCGTCCTGATGCGGCGCGCGACCGGCTACCGCCTGACCGACCTCGGTCCGATGCGCGTGATGCGCCGCGAGGACCTGGTCGCCCTCGACCTCCGGGACCGTCGCAGCGGTTACCCGCTCGAGATGGTGCTCGCCGCGCACGCCGCCGGCTGGCGTGTGGACGAGTCGGACATCGGGTACGCGCAGCGCATCGGCGACAGCAAGGTCACCGGGACCCTCCGCGGCACGGTCAACGCCGTCAAGGACATGTCGCGCCTCCTCCGTGCGTACCGTCGGGAGGCCCGCACCCGGTCCGCCGCACCCGTGTCGGTCCGCCAGCGCGCCGCCTCCGCATCCCCCGCGGCCGCATCGCCCGCGGCCGAGCAGTCGGCGGCCGAGCAGTCGGCGGCGGAGGTCCGCTCGTGACCGGCATCACCGTGGCCGTCGTCGCCAAGGAGTGCCTGCCCGGCAAGGTGAAGACACGCCTGACCCCCGCCCTGACGCCCGAGGGTGCGGCCAGGGTCGCCGCCGCCAGCCTCGCCGACACGCTCGCCACGGTGTCGGCCCTGCCGGCAGCCCGTCGAGTCCTCTTCTACGACGGTGACGTCCTGCCCGAGGGCGCGGACGGCTTCGACGTCCTGCACCAGCCCGGCGGCGGACTCGACGAGCGCCTGGGCTTCCTGTTCGACACCGTGCAGGAGCCGCTGCTCCTGGTCGGCATGGACACCCCGCAGGTGTCGGTCGACGCCCTCGCCCCCGTGTTCGACGGCGCCGAGCGCGACGCGTGGTTCGGTCCGGCCGAGGACGGCGGCTTCTGGTCCCTGTTCATGCGGGAACCCACCGGCGACCTGATCCGCGGCGTGCCGATGTCGCAGGACGACACCGGGGCCGTGCAGCTCGATCGGTTGCGGTCCGCCGGGCTCGACACGGGCCTCCTGGCCGAGTTGCTCGACGTCGACACGCTGCCGGACGCCGAGCGCGTCGCGGCACTCGCTCCCACCACGCGGTTCGCGGCGGCCCTGGCCGACGAGTCCGCGACGACCTCCGGAGATGTCCGATGACCGACACGACCAGCACCCTGCAGGCCTTCGGGGCCGGCGGCGACGAGCCCTACACGCGGGCCCTGCGCTCCGACGGACGACTCCGCCTGACCGATCCCGACCGTCCGGGCGAGGTCGTCACGATGGACGTCGGACGCTGGAGCGCCGCGGCGGACCGGGTCGACCGGTCCCTGCTCGAGGGAGCCGACGGCCCGGTCATCGACCTCGGTTGCGGTCCGGGTCGGATGCTGGTCGCCGCACTGCGGATGGGTGTTCCGGCACTCGGCGTCGACGTCTCGGCCGAGGCCGTCGCCATCGCCACCCGGTCCGGCGGCCGGGCCGTCCAGGGTTCGGTGTTCGAGCCGGTGCCCGACGAGGGGCGCTGGGACACCGCGCTCGTCATCGACGGCAACATCGGCATCGGCGGCGACCCCGTCGCCCTGCTCGCCCGTGCGGCCGAGATCGTCCGGGCCGGTGGCCGGGTCGTCGTCGAGACGAACCGCGACGTCGACGTCGATCGCGCCTACGTCGCCACCGTGACGGACACGGACGGCCACGCGAGCTCCGCCTTCCCGTGGGCCGAGGTCGGACTCACCGCGCTGCAGGTCCACGCCGCGACGGCCGGGCTGACCGTTCGGCAGAGCTGGACCGACGGCGGTCGACACTTCTGTGAGCTCATCGCCTGACGCCACGTCGTTGTTTTGCATGATGCAAGAGAAGAACGTACAGTGTTACCCAGCAGTCGATGGTGTCGCGGACCCGTCGGCTCGATGGTCGCGGCACCTCGGCACGACAGCGAGGAGAGCACCATGAGCACCTTCCCCCTCGGCGGGACCTTCGTCAGCGGACTCCGTCAGCGCGACGAGCTCGGCACCTACACCTCGACCGGGCGTGCGCTGCGCGTCGACACCGAGACCGGTACCTACACGGGCGTTCAAGCCGGACGCATCGGTCGGTTCGTGGACACCCAGTTCCGTCGCCCGGGCACGGCGACGTCGAGCACGCGGACCGTCACCGGGTCCGTCCGTACCGCGACCGGGTCGTTCCGCACGGCCTGACCCGACCGCCGCCCGCGCTCGTCCCGCCGGGACCCCGCACGGTTCTCCACAACCGTGGGCGCGTCCACCGCGGCGATGCCAGGATGGGGTCATGAACGACCGTGCCGGAACCCCAGCGACCGCAGACGACCTCGTCGACCTCGATGCGCTCATCGCCGCGTACTACGACCGGGTCCCGGACGTGACGGACCCCGAGCAGAAGGTCGTCTTCGGCACCTCGGGGCACCGCGGCTCGTCGCTCGACAGTGCGTTCAACGACACGCACATCGCCGCCATCACGCAGGCGATCGTGGAGTACCGCACCGCGCAGGGCACCGACGGCCCGCTGTTCATCGGCCGCGACACCCACGCGCTCTCCGGCCCCGCCGAGCGGACCGCGCTCGAGGTCCTGGCGGCGAACGGCGTGCACGTCCTGGCCGACTCCGACAACGGGTACGTCCCGACCCCGGCGCTGAGCCACGCGATCATCGCCTACAACACCGCCGGGCACGACGACACCGCGGACGGCATCGTCATCACCCCGAGCCACAACCCGCCCCGCGACGGCGGCTTCAAGTACAACCCGCCGCACGGTGGCCCCGCCGACAGCGACGCCACGACGTGGATCGCCGACCGCGCCAACGCGATCATCGCTGGTGGCAACGCGGAGGTGCAGCGCGCCGAGCACGCCACACACGACGGCTACGACTTCCTGCACAACTACGTGGCCGACCTCGAGAACATCATCGACATCGACGCCATCAAGCGCGCCGGGGTGAAGATCGGCGCCGACCCGCTCGGTGGTGCCTCGCTGCCCTACTGGAACCTCATCCGCGACCACTACGGCCTGGACCTCACCGTCGTGAACCCGGACGTCGACCCGACCTGGTCGTTCATGACGCTCGACTGGGACGGCAAGATCCGGATGGATCCGTCGAGCCCCTCGGCGATGGCGTCGGTCGTGGCCCGGAAGGACGACTTCGACGTCTTGACCGGCAACGACGCCGACTCCGACCGGCACGGCATCGTCACGCCCGACGGCGGACTGATGAACCCGAACCACTACCTCGCCGTCGCGATCGAGTACCTCTACGCGCACCGTCCGCACTGGCGTGACGACGCGGCGATCGGCAAGACCCTGGTGTCGTCGAGCATCATCGACCGCGTCGCCGAGTCCCTCGGCCGTCGCCTGTGGGAGGTCCCGGTCGGCTTCAAGTGGTTCGTCCCCGGGTTGATCGACGGCTCTGTCGCCTTCGGTGGCGAAGAGTCCGCGGGCGCGTCGTTCCTCCGCATGGACGGCACAGCGTGGACAACCGACAAGGACGGCATCATCCTGGCGCTCTTGGCATCCGAGATCGTCGCCGTCACCGGCAAGACCCCGTCGCAGCTGTACGCCGAGCTCACCGAGCGCTTCGGCGACCCGGTGTACCAGCGCGTCGACGCCGCCGCCAGCAAGGAGCAGAAGGCCCGCCTGTCGAAGCTCGACGGCGACGCCATCACCGCCGAGACCCTGGCCGGTGACCCGATCACGGCGAAGCTCTCGAAGGCCCCGGGCAACGACGCGGCCGTCGGCGGCGTCAAGGTCGTCACGGACAAGGCCTGGTTCGCGGCCCGACCGTCCGGCACCGAGGACGTCTACAAGATCTACGCCGAGAGCTTCGTCGGGCAGGAGCACCTGGAGCAGGTCCAGCGCGAAGCCAAGGAGATCGTCGACGCCGCACTCGGGGCCTGACAGCCGCGGCGTTCCGTGCAAGGCTGAGCCGCATGGCGTTGTTCGGACGGAAGAAGCCGGTGGCAGAGCCGTTGCCACTCGTCGTGCTCGCGCAGCGCACCTTGGCGGAGCGAGGCGTCGAGACGACGGTGGACGGGCCTCCCGGCGATCCGATGCACGTGCGTCTGCTCGGTGCGGACGGGCAGGTCTACCTGCTCGCCAACCTCGCCGCGCAGGTCCGCGGAGAGACCGAGGAGCGTCGGACGGACATCGTCCGTGCGCACTTCGACCGGATGCTGCAGGCCCACCGTGAGCCCACGCCGGAAGAGCTCAGTGCCGACGAACTGCGCGACCGGGTGCGTCTGCGTCTGCTCGCCGAGGACGGTGCCGACCCCACCGACCTGACGTACGCGCGTCCGTTCGCACCGGGTCTCGTCCTCGGGCTGTGCGTGGACTACCCGACGATGGTGAGCACCCTGGCGACGCAGACGCTGCCGAAGCTCGCGCTCGGCGCGGACGAGCTGTGGGCCATGGCCCGGTTCAACACCGACGCCGAAGCGGTCGACGCGAACGCGGAGATCGCCCCCGGGGTCCACATCGTCGAGGGCGAGTCCCTCTTCATCGCGTCGAAGGCCGTCAACCTGCCGGCACTGTTCGGTGCCGCCCCGTTCGGCACGGTGTTCGCGGTGCCGCACCGCCACCTGCTGCTCGCGGTCCCGCTCCGCGACGCCGACAGCCTGCAGGCGATCCAGACGCTCGCCGGGCTGCTGGTGCAGATCCTCGGGGACGAGGACGCCGGGCTGCCGGGCGGCCTGCTCAGCCCGCACCTGCTGTTCTCGCGCCACGACCACGTGTCCCCCGTGTCGACGTTCGACCACGAGACCGGTGAACTCCGCATCGAGGTCGACGAGCGGTTCCAGGAGGCCCTCGAGCAGGCCGTCGCCTGACGAGCGGGCCCCGGCCGATCACGCCGGAGGTCTGCCCCACATCACGCTGTGGAGGGCTGCCGATCTCCACAGGAAGGCGCTCCCGGTGCGCGCCGCCGTTGCCCGAGTTGTAACTTTGCACGCAGCGCAAAATCCTCGGGAGTCCCGCACATGACACAGACCGCGACCGCACCCGCGGCCCCCACGACGTCCTCGAACGCCGTGATGAACCACCGCCAGATCCTGCTCGTGATCTACGGCCTGATGGCCGGCATGTTCCTGGGCGCCCTCGACCAGACGATCGTCGGCACGGCGATCCGCACCATCGGCGATGACCTGCACGGTCTCGACCAGCAGGCCTGGGTCACGACCGGCTACCTGATCGCCTCGACGATCACCACGCCGATCTACGGCAAGCTCTCCGACCTCTTCGGCCGACGTCCGCTGTTCATCACCGCGATCGCGATCTTCATCATCGGCTCGCTCGCCGCGTCGTTCTCGACGTCGATGCTGATGCTCGCCGGGTTCCGCGCGCTGCAGGGCCTCGGTGCCGGTGGTCTGATGTCCCTGCCGCTGGCCATCATGGGCGACATGCTCGCTCCGCGTGAGCGCGCCAAGTACCAGGGGTACTTCCTGGCCGTGTTCGGCATCTCGTCCGTCATCGGTCCGCTCGTCGGCGGTGTCTTCGCCGGCGCGAACGAACTGCTCTTCATCTCCGGATGGCGCTGGGTCTTCCTGATCAACGTGCCGATCGGCATCATCGCGCTGTTCATGGTGCTGACGTTCCTGCACCTGCCGAAGTACGGGGAGCGCCGCAAGCCGCGCATCGACTGGTGGGGCGCGTCCCTCGTCATCGTGACGCTGGTCCCGCTGCTCCTCATCGCCGAGCAGGGCCGCGAGTGGGGCTGGGGCTCCCCCGGCGCCCTCGCCTGCTACGGCGTCGGGGCGCTCGGCCTGATCGCGTTCGTCATCGTCGAGCGGGCGATGGGAGACGATGCGATCCTGCCGCTGAAGTTGTTCGGCTCGCACGTGTTCTCGATGGCCGCCGTGCTGTCCGTGCTCATCGGCTTCGGCATGTTCGGAGCGATGCTGACCATCCCGCTGTACCTGCAGATCGTCAAGGGCGTCACGCCGACCGAGTCCGGGTTCGCGATGCTGCCGATGGTCCTCGGCCTGATGATCTCGTCGATCGCCTCGGGTCAGATCGTGTCCCGCACGGGCAAGTACCGGATCTTCCCGGTCACCGGCACGGCCTTCACCGCGGTCGGCTACACCGTACTGACGTTCCTCACCGCCGACCGGCCGCTGTGGTTCCTGATGACCGGCATGTTCCTCATCGGCCTCGGGCTCGGTCAGCTCATGCAGACGCTGACGCTCGCCGCGCAGAACTCGGTGTCGCCGCGGGACATCGGTGTCGCCACCAGCGCCGCGACCTTCTTCCGCCAGATCGGCGGCACCATGGGCACCGCAGTGCTCCTGTCCGTGCTCTTCAGCCTCATGCCGACGAACATCACCGGGGCGCTGCAGAACGAGTCCGACCTGAAGAGCGCCCTGAACGCGGCCTTGAACCCGGCGGTGGCCAACGCCGAGCAGAACAAGGGCGTGATGGACCAGATCTGGGACCCGATCGTCACGCCGATCAAGCAGAACGTGCAGGACGGTCTCGATCAGGGCGCCGTGCAGGCGAAGCAGGCCGCCGACCAGGCCGTGACGAAGCAGGTCACCGCCGCCGTGCAGCAGCAGGTCGACGCTGGCACGGTCCCCGCCGCGGCAGCCGACACGGTCATCGCCCAGCAGATCGCCGACGCGAAGGGTGACGCCGAGCAGAAGGCGCTGCAGACCGCCGCGGCCAAGGCGGGCGCCGAGGTCGTCGACGGCACGCTGCAGGTCGACTACTCGAACGCCGGGCAGCGACGGGACATCGTCGACACGGTGGCGCCGAAGCTCGTCGATCAGCTGCGCGACGGCAAGGGCGGCACCTCCTCGAGCACATCGTCGACCAACGACACGTCGTTCCTCAACGGGTCCGACAAGCGGCTCAGTCGTCCGTTCCTGGTCGGGTTCAGCGACTCCGCGGTCACGGTCTACTGGGTCGGCCTCGCGGTCATCCTGCTGGCCTTCGTCCTGACCTGGTTCTTCAAGGTGCCGCCGCTCCGCAAGACGTCGGCGCTGCAGGAGCAGGCCGACGCCGCACGCAAGAGCGCCGATGACGACCGACTGACCGTCGACGCCCAGCAGGCAGCGGCGGGCTCCGGCTCGCTCGTCTCGCCCGACACGGGGTCGATGTCGATCGTGCCCACGTCGCCCGATGTGCCCGCGCAGCCCCGCTCGGCCCGGGCGACCGGAGCGGAAGGCACCCGGGCACCCCTGCCCCACGCGTCCACGCACGGCGCGCACTCGTCGTCGACGCCGGTGGACGAGCCTCCGGCCGCGACCGGTGTGCTCCGGGTGCAGCACGGCGCGCACGCCGCCGGCGAGACCCCGGCCCGGTCGTCGGTCGAGCCGGACGAGCCTGCCGTGCCGGCCGAGGCCGACGAGCACCCGCACGGCCGCCACACGGCCGGGTAGCCCCTCGCAACACGCAACGTGGGCGGTTGCACGCAGCGGTACTCCGCGGTGTGCAGCCGCCCACGTTGCGTTCCGTGGAAGGTGTCCGGCGTAGCGTCCGGAGGGTGAGTCTCGAAGTCCGCAACGACACCGACCAGAACCAGTACTCCCTCGTCGTGGACGGCGACGTCATCGGCCTCGCCGCCTACGAGATCGACGGCGACGCGATCCACTTCGTCCACACCGAGGTCGACCCGGAGCACCGCGGCGGCGGCCACGCCTCGATCCTCGTCGAGCACGCGCTGGACGACGTGCGCGCGAACTCCGACCGTCGCGTCGTCGCCGAGTGCAGCTACGTCGCCGCGTGGCTCGAACGGCACCCGGACCACCAGGACCTCACCACGCGCTGACCCGCCCGGTCGGAGGCGCGCGGTGGTCAGTACGACCGGTCGTGCGTCCCCGCCCGGTGCGTGCCGCTGCCGGCCCGACTCGAGGGCACCCGGATGAGCACGGTCCCGCTGAGCAGGTCGTGGTCGTCGCGCGACGGCGTCGGCGCTTCGCGCGGGAGGCGCGCCTGTCGCTCGTACTCGGCCTGCGTCTCGTGACGGGTGGGCGCGAAGACCTCGTCCATCATCGACACCACGCCACCGGACCCGCCCCCGCGTGTGGACTTGTTCGACAGGTCGATCCAGCCCAGACGGTCGGCGATCCACACCACGACGACCGCAGCGGCCACCGCCCCCAGGAAGATCAACCAGTTCACGGCAGTGACGTTACGTGGCCGATCGACGGAGGACATCCGCCGCGCGGCTGATCCTCGCGATCCGCACGCGTCGAGACTCGCGCACAGCGACCGTGCGGGGGTACCGGGGCGCGAGCTGTGTCGCCCAGCCCGGACCCACCCCTCGCGGGCGCCGCGCTCATGGCACCCGCTCGAGCCACTCCCGCGTCGAGAACTTCGTCGCCACGAGCTCCTGCGCCTTCTGCCGCTCGGCGTCGGTGACGTGCCCCTCGGTCGCCCCGTAGAGCTTCGTGAAGGTGCCGACGAGTCGGTGGATGATCTCCGCGCGGCTCAGGCCGGTCTGGGACCGCAGCGGATCGACACGCTTCGCGGCGCTCGTCGTCCCCTTGTCGCTCATCTTCTCGCGACCGATGCGCAGCACCTCCACCATCTTCTCGCCGTCCATGTCGTAGCTCATGGTGGCGTGGTGCAGCAGCGACC
The DNA here is from genome assembly GCF_003234035.1 of Curtobacterium sp. MCPF17_031. Classification (NCBI taxonomy): domain Bacteria; kingdom Bacillati; phylum Actinomycetota; class Actinomycetes; order Micrococcales; family Microbacteriaceae; genus Curtobacterium; species Curtobacterium sp. MCPF17_031. The sequence continues at coordinate 342,911 of NZ_QKSG01000002.1, forward strand.
CGGTGCCCAGGCGCTTCTGCGCGGCACCGCCGATCTTGCCCTTGGCCGAGGTGATGTCGTTGAGCGGCTGGTAGTACGCCTCGATGCCGAGTGACTTCAGCGCCTCGATCACCCACTCGTCGAGGTACGCGTACGAGTCGGCGAAGGTCATCCCCTGCACGAGCTCGGTCGGCACGTAGAGCGAGTAGGAGATGATCGCGCCGGCGTCCATGAACATCGCGCCGCCACCGGAGATGCGGCGGACGACCTGCACGCCGTACTTCTCGGCGCCGGCCGGGTCGACCTCGTTCTTCAGCGACTGGAACGACCCGATGACGACGGCCGGCTGGTCCCATTCCCAGATCCGCAGGGTCGGCCCACGGCGCCCGGCACCGACCTCTTCGGTGAGGACCTGGTCGAGCGCCAGGTGCTCGTTCGGGCTGATCGGGCCCTCGTGGATGACCTGCCACTCGTAGTCCCGCCACGACGAGGCCCGCGACAGGGCTCGGCGGACGGCGACCCCGACTGACTCGGGCGTGAAGCCGAGCAGGACGGCGTCCTCGGGCAGCGCGTGTCGCACGGCTGCGGCGATCCCGGCCGCGTCGGTGTCGGCCCGCAGGCCGTCCACCGCCTGGTCGATCAGCGGCAGCGCGTCGTCCGGTTCGAGGAAGAAGTCACCCGCCAGCCGGAACCGGTCGATCTTGCCGTCGACGACCTCCAGGTCGACGACGACGAGCTTGCCTCCGGGGACCTTGTACTCACCGTGCATGCCGCCACCCTATTCCGGGAGGCCCGTGGCGGCCCCGCACCGGGCCTCCCGTCCTCGGTCGGGGCCGATGGGCGGGACCCGATCACCTGAAAGCGAACCGAGTTGCCGCTGTGGGTGCGCGGGCGTAGCGTCGTCACCACGCCTGGGGTGCGACCCCCCTCGAGCCTCGGGCGTCGCCGCTCGACCCGTTCCCCCCAATGGGTCGAGTGGTCCGGCCCCGGTCTGTTCCCCCCAACAGGCCGGGGTCCCCGTCGTTCGTGGGCGGTTCCCCCCGGTCCCGGCCGGCCGATGGTTCCCCGAACAGGGTCGTCCCGTGCGAGACAGGACAGCGGCAGCCAGGCAGCGCCCGCCACGGCGGCGAGGACGCGCGTGGACGTCAGCGCGCCGGGCGGACCGCGTCGACGCCGGGCTGGACGGGGAACCACGGCAGGTGCTCCTGCAGCCACAGCGAACCACCGCCGAGCGTGAACGTGTACTCGCCGGGGGCACGGTCGTACCGACGGGCGATCACGTCGCGGGAGTCGCTGTCCACGCCGTCACGCATCACGAGCGGGCCGCAGTCACGCGTCGTGAACGTCACGGCCGGGTGCGACGACCCGATCCCCCTGGTGGAGCGGCTGGAGATGGTGCTCCCCTCCGCCGACGTGACCGAACACGTGCGGTCCTGTGGGTGCGCGTCGTCGTACGCCGAGAGGGACAGCAGGGCCGGGAAGAGCTCCAGCGCCGGCACCATGACGACGAAGAGCAGCAGCCCGGTGAGCGTCCCCCGGACGACCCGGGGCCGGGTCTGGTGCGTGAGCTTGCCGAGCAGGTCCTGGTACTCCGCCCACGGTCTGGTCGCGTTCATCGACAGCCAGTCAGCGAGGACGTCGTAGTGGCGGTCGAACCGCCCCGCGAGGAAGGAGCCCTGGCCGTCGGTGACCCCGCTGACGCCGACGTGACCCGACAACCGCGGTTCGATGCGCACGATCTCCCCCGGCCGGACGACATGCGTGGGTGCGAATCCGGACCGGGCCTCGAGTCGGTCGGGGAAAACCCGGACGCGCGAGCGGAGTGACCGGACGCCGAGCAGGACCAGACCGATGCCGAGGACGACCGTGAAGGAGCCCGTGCCGATCCGGACGAGGTCCGCGTCGCCGTAGAACGCGGTGGCGGACAGGATCCGGACGCCCAGGGCCGTGATGCCCGCAGCGGCGGACGTCAGGGCGGCCGCGCCCCACGGACTCCGGCGGACGGTGGCGGTCGGCCGCGTCGGCCGTTCATGGCGCGCTCGGTACATGTACTCCCCCAGTGTGGTCATCTCGTGCCGTCGTGCTGTCGTGCCGTCCTGCTGTCGCGCCGCCGGTCAGCGCCCCGAGACGACTCGGTCGAGCCAGGCGACGAGGTCCACGACCACCTCGTCGCGGTTCGTCTCGTTGTAGACCTCGTGCCGCGCTCCCTCGTAGACGAGGACGGTGACGTCGGAGAGCCGTCCGCGCCGCCGGTAGGTCCGGGCGAGCAGCTCGACGGAACGGGGCCCGCCGAGGGAGTCCTCGGACCCGACCTGCAGCAGCATCGGCAGGTCGTGCGGGATCCGCCGACGGGGCAGCCCGAGCAGCCGCAAGGTGTCGGGCAGGCCGAAGAGGCCGAGGACGTCCGCCTCGACGGCCAGCGGGTCGAGACCGACGGCCTCGATGACCGCTCGGTCTCGGGTGAGCCACTCGTGCTTCGTCGGACCGGAGGCTGCGTGCCGCCGGTTCAGGTCCCCGCCGTTCATCAGTCCGGGCAGGCGGAGGGCGCTGGCCGACAGGACCACGCCGGCGTACTGCTCGGACGAGGTGTTCACGATCCGCTGCGCCATCAGGGACCCCCACGAGTGGCCGAGCAGCACGACGGGCAGACCGGGGTCGTCGGTCTTCGCCACCGCGGTCATCTGCTCGACGGCCGCGATCGCGGCGCGGAGGCCGCCGGGCCCGAGCCGCCCGAGTTCGCCGTGGTCGCCGTCCCACTGCGCCAGGCCGGTCCGCCCGTGCCCGCGGTGGTCGTTCGCGTGCACGGTCCACCCGGCTCGGACGAGGTCCTGTGCGAGGGGCTCGTACCGGAGGCCGTGCTCACCGACGCCGTGAGCGATCTGCACGATGCCCTTCGGCTTGCCCGCGCGCCACGTCGAGTAGACGATCTCGACACCGTGGGCGTCGGTGAACGAGGAGTCGCCTCGGGCAGCGGAGAACGTGGGCACGGCAGCATCCTGACAGACCGCGCACCTGTTCACCCGGCGTTCACGCGGCCGCTCGTCCGCGGGCCTAGCGTCTCGCGCATGGACGTCCTCGTCACCGTCGTGTTGGTGATCGTGGTGGCCCTCGTGTTCGACTTCACGAACGGGTTCCACGACACTGCGAACGCCATGGCCACCTCGGTGGCCACGGGTGCCCTCAAGCCCCGCACCGCCGTCCTCATCTCCGCCGTGCTCAACCTGGTCGGCGCGTTCCTCTCCACCGAGGTCGCGAAGACCGTCTCGCAGGGGATCATCCGCGAGGGCCAGGACGGCATCCACATCTCGCCGACGATGATCTTCGCGGGGCTCGTCGGCGCCGTGCTCTGGAACCTGGCGACGTGGTACTTCGGCCTGCCGTCGTCGTCCACGCACGCGCTGTTCGGTGGGCTGATCGGAGCGTCGATCATCGGTGCCGGGCTGCAGTCGGTCGACTGGGCCACGGTGGTCTCGAAGGTCGTGCTGCCGGCGCTGCTCTCCCCCGTCATCGCGGGCGTGATCGCCCTCGTCGCCACCTTCGTGGCCTACCGGCTGACGAAGAACGCCACGACGCACGGTGCCGCGACGGGCTTCCGGCACGGGCAGACGATCTCGGCGTCGCTGGTGTCGCTCGCGCACGGGACGAACGACGCGCAGAAGACGATGGGCGTCATCACGCTGACCCTGATCGCCGCGGGCTACCAGGGGCCGAGCACCGGCCCGGAGCTCTGGGTCATCCTGGCCTGTGGGCTCGCGATCGCCCTCGGCACGTACATGGGCGGCTGGCGGATCATGCAGACCGTCGGCAAGAAGATCTCCGACGTGCAGTCGCCGCAGGGCTTCGCGGCGGAGACGAGCTCGGCCGCGACGATCCTGGTGTCCTCGCACCTCGGCTTCGCGCTCTCGACCACGCACGTGACGAGCGGGTCGGTCATCGGCTCGGGCCTCGGCAAGAAGCTGGCGGACGTGCACTGGGGCGTCGTCGGCAAGATCGTGATCGCCTGGGTCATCACACTGCCGTCCGCCGCCGTCGTGGGCGGTCTCGCCACCTGGTTGGCCTCCACCTCGACGATCGGCCTGGTCGTCGTGGCGCTGCTCGCCCTGGTCGGCGGGCTGACCTTCTTCGTGCTGGCCCGCCGCAAGCCGATCAGTGCGGACGACGTCCACGAGGGCACCACGGAGCGCGAGCCCGTGGCCGCCGGGAACCGAGGGAGGAACCGATGAGCATCGACTTCACCGCCATCGGCACCGTCGCGGGGGTCGGCTTCGTCGCCGCCGTCGGCGTGGTGCTGCTCTACACGCTCGGACTGCGGCTGCTCGGGACCGGCCAGCCCGCCGACTCCGGCGGCGAGCGCACGCAGTACTCCGAGGAGACACCGCGCTCCGGCACGACCCCGCCGGCGGCGTACCTCGGCGCGGGCGTGTGCTTCGCGGTGTGCATCGCGGCCGTCCTCACCGGCATCTGGATGACGATCCCGCAGTTCCACTGAGCGCCGGTACCCGTCCGAGACGCCGCCGTGTGCGCGTGACGCCGCCGCGATCGGCGGCGTCTCACACACATGACGGCGTCACTCACAGAGGGTCCGTCCCGCGCCACCCAATCCGCACGCCGCGCCGGCGCCGCCCGTCAGGAGCCGCGCCTGCGATGATCGCCGGGTGACCCACCACCGCATCGACACCACTCCCGACACCGCCGTCGACGTGCTCACCGCCGAACGCAGACCGGTGCTGACCGTCGCTCCGGGCGACACCGTCACGGTGCACACCCTCAGCGCCGCCGGCTACACCGAACGCCTGCCGGCGCCGGGGGTCGAGGTCCCGACGCTCATCCCCTCCCGCCGCGGCCACTGCCTGCTCGGTCCGATCGCGGTCGCCGGTGCACGACCCGGTCAGGTGCTCGCGATCCGGTTCGACGACCTGGTGCCGGACGACTGGGGCTACACCGGCTCGGGCGGCGTCGACACCCCGCTCAACCGCGCCCTCGGCCTGGCCGACCCGTCGACGCGCGGCCCGCTCCTGTGGGACGTCGACCCGACCGCTGGCACCGCACACAACCAACTCGGGCTCGGCGTGCGGACGGCCCCGTTCCTCGGCCTCGTCGGGCTCCCACCGGAGGCCACGGGCGAGCACTCCACGATCCCGCCGCGACCCCTCGGCGGCGGGAACATCGACTGTCGCGAGCTCGTCGCCGGAGCCACCCTGTACCTGCCGGTGACGGTCCCGGAGGCGCTGCTCTCGCTCGGTGACGGCCACGCGGCACAGGGTGACGGCGAGGTCTCCGGCACCGCGGTCGAGTGCGGCATGACGACCACGATGACGCTGACGCTGCTGGACGACGTACCGGTCGCGGGCATCCACGCCGACACCCCTGCGGGACGCATCACGTTCGGGTTCGACGCGGACCTCAACGCCGCGACCACGACGGCCCTCGACCGGATGGTCGACTGGGTCGCCGGCTCGTACGGCATCACACGCGCCGAGGCGCTCGGCATGGCGAGCGTCGCGGTGAGCATGCGCGTCACCCAGATCGCGAACCGCACCTGGGGCGTGCACGCGCTGCTCCCGCGCGACGCGGTCCTGACGCGGTAGGCCGACCGGGTCGACCGGATGACGGACGGGAGGCCCGGCGGACGTGAGCGGGTCTGCTCACGTCCGCCGGGTCTCCCGTCCGGTCCCCGCGTCCCGCGGTGTGCCGGTCAGTACGCGGAGTACCTGCCGTCGACCAGGTGGTAGCCGCCGCTGATGAAGGACGCCTGGTCGCTGAGGAGGAACAGGACGAGCGCGGCCACCTCGGCGTCCGTGCCGAGACGTCCGGCGGCGTGCTGCGCCTCGAGCCCGGCGAGTTCGTCGCTGCTCAGCGAGGAGCGGACGAGCGGGGTGTCGATGAAGCCCGGGCCGACCGCGTTCGTGCGGACACCCTTGGCGGTGTACTCGAGCGCGGCGACCTTGGTGAGGCCGACGAGGGCGTGCTTCGACGCCACGGAGGCGGCGTTGTCCGCGATGCCGACGGAGTCGAGCACCGACGACATGTTCACGATCGCGCCGCCACCCGCCGCGAGGATCGCGGGGATCTCGTAGCGCAGCCCGGAGAAGACACCGTCGAGGTCGACGGCGCGGACGCGGTCCCACGCCTCGACGTCGTACTCGCCGATGGGCTGCGGCGCGGCGCCGATGCCGGCGTTGTCGACGGCGAGGTGCAGTGCCCCGTAGGTGTCGACGGCGAACCGGACCGCGCGCTCGTTGTCCGCGGCGATCGCCGAGTCGGCGGCGACGGCGGCTGCGGTGCCACCGGCCTGCTCGATCTCGGCGGCGACTCGCTCGGCGGTCTCCTGCCTGATGTCCGTGACGACGACGGAGGCTCCCGCCGCCGCGAGCTCCTTCGCGATCGACTCGCCGATGCCGCTGCCACCACCGGTGACGATGGCGACCTTGCCCCTCGAACCCGTTCATCCGTCCTGCTCCTCCCGTGCCTTCCTGCCCGTGTCGATTGGACGACACCCGTTGCCCAGAGCCCCGCTGTACGCCCGTCACGCCAGGGGTCGAGCGGACGTCGGACCGCGGATCTCCGTGGTCGGGTCAGGATGATTCGTTCGCTGAACTAATGAGTTAGGCTGATGACTCGTGACCGTCATCGACCCGCTCCCCACCACGACCCGTCGTCGCCGATCGCCCGATCCCTCTCTCGCCAGCGACGTCCGGATCGCCGTGAACCGGTTGTCGCGGACACTGCGGGCGCAGAAGGCCGACACGACCGTCAGCGATGCCCAGTTCTCCGCGCTCGCCCTGCTGCACCGCGAGGGCGCGATGACCCTCGCCGACCTCAGTCGTCACGAGGGCGTCACCCCGCCCTCGATGACGAAGACCGTCACCGCACTGATCGACCGCGGCCTGCTCACCAAGGACGACCACGGCGACGACCGCCGGAAGGTCCTGCTCTGCCCGACCGCCGACGGCGACGACCTGGTCGTCGAGACCCGGCAGCGACGCGACGGCTGGCTCACCCCGCGTCTCGCTGCCCTCACCCCGGCGGAACGGAAGACGCTCACCGCCGCCACCGACATCCTCCGGAGGCTCGCCGCCCAGTGAGTGCCATGTTCCGGTCCCTCTCGGGACGCAACTACCGCATCTGGTTCGCCGGTGCCCTCGTGTCGAACATCGGCACGTGGATGCAGCGCACCGCCCAGGACTGGCTCGTCCTCACCCAGCTGACCCACGACGACGCCGTGGCCGTCGGGGTCACCATGGCGCTGCAGTTCGGTCCACAGCTGGTCCTGCTGCCCTGGACCGGCCTGGTCGCCGACCGCTTCGACCGACGCCGGATGCTCATGCTCACGCAGGGGCTGATGGGGTTGCTCGGCCTCGGGCTCGCCGTGATGGTCCTGACCGACACCGCGACGCTCTGGTCCCTCTACGGGTTCGCGCTCGCACTCGGCGTGGTGGCCGCGTTCGACACCCCGGTCCGCCAGGCATTCGTCTCCGACGTCGTGACGGGCGAGCAGGTCTCGAACGCCGTCGCGTTGAACTCGGCGTCGTTCAACGCCGCCCGGCTCATCGGACCCGCGGTCGCCGGTGTCCTCATCGCGGCGATCGGGTCCGGCTGGGTGTTCGTCATCAACGCGGGGTCGTTCCTGGCCGTGCTCCTCGCACTGCGGTTCGTCGACCCGGGGCAGCTCGCCGACCGAACGCGGGCCCCACGCGGCAAGGGACAACTCGTCGCGGGCTTCCGGTACGTCCGGACCCGGCCGGACATCATCGTGGTGCTCTGCATGATCTTCGTCGTCGGGACGTTCGGTGTGAACTTCCCGATCTTCACCTCGACGATGGCACGCGTGGAGTTCCACCGCGGCGCGGGCGAGTTCGGGCTCCTCAACTCCGTGATGGCGGTCGGGTCGGTCCTCGGTGCGCTGCTCTCGGCGCGTCGGGAGGTCCCACGGATGCGTACGTTGACCATCGCGGCCGGCGGGTTCGGCCTCACGTGCACCGCCGCTGCCGTCGCACCGACGTACTGGACCTTCGCGGTCCTGCTCGCCTTCGTCGGGCTGGCGTCCCTGACGTTCATGACCACCGCGAACGCCCTCGTGCAGACCACCACCGCGCCGGCGATGCGCGGCCGCGTGATGGCCCTCTACATGGCGGTCTTCGCCGGCGGGACACCGCTCGGCGCCCCGATCGTCGGCGCGGTCGCCGACGCCTGGGGCCCGCGCTGGGCGATCGGGGTCGGCGCCGCCTCGGGCTTCGTCGCCCTGGCGGTCGCCCTCGTGTGGCTCGTCCGGTTCCAACACGTCCGTCTGCGGTACGACGCTGACAACCGCCTGCACCTGGCCGTCACGCGGTCACTGCCCGTGGTCACCCCGGCGCCCGGCACCCGCGCAGCACGGGCAGCGGTGCGGCGTGACCTGGAGCACGACGAAGCGGTCGTGGAGCGCTCGAGCGCGGTCTGAGCCGAGGCGGCTCCGGGGATCCTGACCGTGACCGCTGCGTCAGTGCGTCGGTTCGGGCGCGGTGAACACCCGGCGGTCGAGCGCAGCCGTGATCGTCTCCGCCGCTGCCGCCAGCCGGGAGCCCGCCGACCGTGCAGCGTCCACCGCGGTCTCCGGCGTCACCGTCTCGAGTTCGGCACGTGCCTCGCCGAACGCCCGGACCTCCGCCGCCAGGTGCACCCCGACGAGGTCGTCCAGGCACCCCTCACTGCGACGGGCCAGGAACAGCAGCGACCGGGGGCTGTGCTCGTCGAGCAGGAGGAACGTGGCAGCATCCGCGGTGGTGCTGCCGTGCCGGAACTCCCGGTGGAAGGCCTCGCCCGCTCCGCAGGCCCGCAGCGCGGTGGACCAGGAGGTCGCCGACCCCGGGTCGAGCAGGTCCGAGGCGAGCATCCGCGCGGTCACGGTCAACCGGGTCAGCGACCGGCCGAGCGTGAAGAACTCCCACACCTCGTCGCGGCTGACGTCCCCGTCGACCACGCCGACCGCCAGGGCGCTGCGCTCGCGCACCCAGCCGAGGAACTCGTGCGCCTTCTCGCCGACGACCTTGCGGGGCAGCCGGGAGCGCGTCGTGTTGAGGCAGTCCCACAACTCGGTGGACACGACATCCCGGGCACGACGGGCGTCGTCCCGAGCGACGGCGACGGCTGCAGCGATCGAGGCCGGTTCGTGGCGGTCCAGGGCCAGGGCGTCGAGGGTCGCCGAGGGGCTGAGGTCCGTGTCCGGCATCACCGCCGCACCGACCACCGCCCGGAGGTCCCGACCGAGCCCCGGGTCGTCGTCGGTCGAGGGATCCCGCCGGGCCAGGTGCACGTCGAGCAGGCGCGCGACGACATCCGTCCGCTCGACCGCGCCCCCGACACTGTGGACGCTCCTGGCGAGTCGGTTCAGCACGGCGACTCCTGCATGCGCTGAACCTACTGACGGCTCGTTGCCGGGGTGTTTCCGAGCCGCGTCACCGGTGTTGCGGGGGACACCGTCTGATGACTCCCTGGACGCTGAGCGTGCAACGCATCACGCTCGCTAGACAAACTAACTAGAGCGTCTAGCATTGCCCGTATGACTTCCGAGGTGACGACAGCAGCCCCGGGGTTCTGGTACGGCGAGGACTCCCGGGTCGACGCAGTGGACGTGTTGAACGCCCTGCGTCGCTACCGCACTGCCGAGAGCTCAGCCCAGCGTCGCGTGCGTGAAGAACTCGGGATCGGTGAGAACGCGTTGACGGCCCTGCGGGTGCTCGTCGACGCCGAGACCTCGGGGCGCACGGTCAACTCGAAGGAACTCGCGGAGCGCCTGGGCATCACCGCGGCGTCCACCTCGGCGCTCGTCGACCGCCTCGTCCGCTCCGGTCACGTCGAGCGGCACGCGGACCCGGCTGACCGTCGGGGTGTCATCCTCACCGCGACGGGCAAGTCGATGCGACGGGCACTCGCCGTGATCGGTGACCTGGACTCCCGCGCCGTCGAGGTCGCGCAGCACCTGCCGCCCGAGGACATGGCCGTCGTCGTCGCGTTCCTGCAGCAGATGGCCGGCGCGGTCGACGAGACCGACGGCGACGAGTACTGACCGAGCGCCCGGCGTACGCTGACACGATGCGCGAGCCCGAGGACGACATGCCCGCCTCCGAACTCGACGCCCGCGCGCGTGCCGACGCCGCACTCCGGCGGATCCGCGACGGGGCCGACCCCACTCGGGAGGCCTTCGACTTGGCGAACACGCTGAACGACGAGTCGGTCAGCCGGTTCGCCCGTCGCCTGCGGGACGTGTTCCGCCGGTCCTGACGAGCGGTCAGAACGCGGTGCCGACCGCCGCGATGTCGTCGCCACCGTGACCGGCCGCGCTGGCGTCCGCGTAGACCCGACCGAGGGCGTCCAGGAGGGTCGTGTCGACGTCCGAGTCGCGAGCGGCGTCGGTGATCAGGCCGATGTCCTTCCGGAGGCCGTCGAGCGCGAACTGTGCCGGGAACTGCCCCGAGATCATGGCGGCACCCTTGGTGTGGGCGTAGGCCGAGTCGCTGGCGGAGCCGTCGATCGCGTCGAGGAACAGCTGCGGGTCGAGCCCGAGCGCGCGGGCGATCGCCAACGACTGACCGGTCGCGGCGGTGATCGAGGCGATCCAGGCGTTCGCGGCCAGCTTCAACGCCGTGCCCTGACCGACCTGGTCCCCGGCACGGACGACCTTGGCACTGACGGCGTCCAGCACCGGCTCGACGACCGACACCGGGTCGTCTGCACCGGCGACGAGCATGGTCAGCTTGCCCTGCTCGGCCGGCGCCTTGGTGCCGAGCATCATCGCCTCGACCAGGGTGATGCCGTACTTCTGGGCGAGCTGCACGACGGTCTCGGTGCCGGCGACACCGATGGTCGACGCCTGCACCCACACGGCGTCCTGCGGAGCGTCCCCGGCAGCGTGCTCGAGGACGCCGGCCACCGCGTCGGTGTCGAACAGGGTCAGCAGGACGACCTGTGCCTGCGACACGGCGTCGGCAGCGTCGGCGGCCACCGCCGCCCCGGACTCGGCGAGCGGCCGTGCACGCTCCTCGGTCCGGTTCCACACCGTGACGTCGTGCCCAGCACGGAGCAGCGACTGCGCGACGCCTGTTCCCATCGCTCCGGTTCCCAACACCGACACGCGCACCGTGGTCTCCTCACCGTGTGGCTCCCTGCCACGACGAACTCGACGGTACGCGGCTCCCCGGGGTGCTGGCGCAGCGCCAGCCAGGTCGTGGACGACGGCGGCCTGACCCCCGTCGGTGCAGGAGGAGTGTCAGCGGAGGAGCCCCCGTGCGGAGAGCCACGGCTCCGGGTCGACCGGGTGGCCGCCGAGGATCACCTCGAAGTGCAGGTGTGGTCCGGTGGAGACCCCGGTGCTGCCCACTGCGCCGAGGTGTTCCCCCACGCTGACCGACTGCCCGGGTCGCACACCGATGACCGACAGGTGTCCGTAGCGGGTCTCGGTGCCGTCCGGGTGTCGGAGCAGCACCTGGTTGCCGTAGCCGCCCAGCACCCCCGCGGACACGACCGTGCCGGACATCACCGCGAACACGGGCGTCCCGGTCGCCGCGGCGAAGTCGGTGCCCTGGTGCCTCGTGGAGCAGGCAACACAGCCGGCGACGTTCCGCCCACCGAAGTTCCCCGCCGACGGGATGGTGCCGGCGACCGGGCGGGCCGCCGCCTGGGTGGACCCGGGCAGTCGGGTGAGGACCACCCCGTCCGTGGTCCGTCCGACGACGGTGAAGTCCGAACGCGTCAGGGCGTCCGGCGAGGTGCCGACCACGCGGAAGTCCTGGGACCGCGGAGCCGGTACGACCACCACGGTCGGCGCGGCGACGGCCGACTGCGGGGCTGCCTCCGTGACGAGCAGACAGGTCGTGATCGCGACCGACGTCAACGCCAGCCTGCGCCGCCCCCACCAGTGGTCACGGACGTCCTGCACAGCGGAGACGGCCGATGCGTGGACGAGGGCGACGGTGAGCGAGGCACGTGGCCGGAGCGGTCGCCGGGTCACGGCCGAGCCGGAGAGCCGGACCGCGGTGGCCCGGGCGGCGCGGAGCGGCCCACCCCGAGCGGCGGCGACATGAGCGGCCTCTTCGGCGGCCCGACGCGCTCGGCGGGATCCGTACTGGATCGGGGGCGTCGGGCTGGCCAAGGGCGTCGGGCTGGCCAGGGACGTCGGGCCGGCCAGGGACGTCGACCCGGTCGAGGACACGTCGCGGACCGCCCGATCAGACCCGGACGACACCGGTGGCGACGATCCGTTCGACCTCGACCGCGACGGCGTCGACCACCGCACGGGTGACCGCGTCGATGACCGCCTCGACCAGGGGGAGTTGCTCGCGGCAGACGACGTGCTCGCGTGCGAGCGAGGCTCGGAGGCTGGCGGGGATCCCGTCGATGACCTCCACGAGGTCAGCGGGGACGACGGGAGCGACGGGAGCGACGGGTGCCTCCGGAGCCAGGGCCGGCTCCGGAGCGGGGGCGTCGAGCGGTGATGCGGGCGTGCTGGCGACTGACAGGGCAGCGCTCGGCATGGTGAGGTCGGCGGGAGCGTCCGGACGAGCGGTCGGTGCTGGTCCGGAGCGCTCGCTCCGCCGGGCGATCGCGTCGAAGAGGGGCGTCGAGGACATGGTGGGCCTTTCCCTGGAGGAGTTCGGGTGACCCGCCGATGCTGATCCGGACGAGCCGGATCGAGCATAGTATTTGTATTTCACATCCGCAATAGCGCTCTCAGTCGGGCTGCCCGTCCCCGCGGTCGTCGTGCTGCAGCATCCGCTTCACCCGCTCGACGATGGTCGCCGGCGGCTCGTTGTACACGCCGGCAGGCTCCTGTCCGCTGAGGGCCTGGATCGCCGCGGTCACCGCGTCGGTCGCCTGCCGCCGTGCGCGACCCGAGGTCGCGGCACCGAAGCCGGAGAGGTCGATCGGCTCGCCGAACTCGATCCGCACCCGAGCGAGCCGGGGCAGGCTCGACCCGACGGGCTGCACGTCCTCGGTCCCGGTGAGCGCGACCGGGACGACCGGGGCTCCGCTCGTCAGGGCGAGCCAGGCGACACCGGTCCGCCCCTTGTAGAGACGACCGTCGAGCGACCGGGTGCCCTCGGGGTAGATCGCGAACGCCTCACCCGCCTGGAGACGGGCGAGACCGAGGTCGAGGGCCTGCTGCGCTGCGGCTCCCGCGCCCCGCTCGACGCCGATCGCGCCGATCCCCGAGAAGAACGCCCGCGAGAGCGCACCCCGGAAGCCCGTCCCGGTGAAGTACTCCTGCTTCGCGAGGAACGACACCTTCCGTGGCGCCAGCAGCGTGATCGTCGGCGAGTCGACGAAGGACCGGTGGTTGCTCGCGAGGATCACCGGACCGCGCTTCGGGACGTTCTTCCGGCCGACCACCTCAGGCCGCCACAGCAGTCGTGCGAGGGGCGCCACCACGGCGCGCCCGAGCACGGTGGCGGACTTCGTCGAACCGGTCACACGGCCTCCTGTCGGACGGGAGTTCCCGAGTGTAACGACGGGCCCGGGGGCAGCATGCCCCGAGCGGCATGGGTCAGACCATGGCCGCCACGACGTCCAGGACGGCCCGACCGTAGGACTCGAGCTTCGCCGCACCGACGCCGGAGATCTCGGACAGTTCGTCGAGGTCGGACGGCTTCACGGCGGCGATCCCGCGCAGGGTGGCGTCGTTGAACACCACGTACGCGGGCACCCCCTGCTCGCGGGCCTGCCCGGCGCGCCACTGCCGCAGGGACTCGAAGAGCGGCATGGCTTCCTGCGGCATGTCCGACACCACGGCAGAGCGCCGACTCCGACCGGCACGCGGGGCCTTCACCGGGTCGCGGCGCATCCGGACCTCGACCCGTCCGGCCAGGACCTCGGCGCTCGTCGGGCTGAGGACGAGCGTGCCGTACCCGTCACCGGACACGGCGACGTACCCCTGCGCGAGCAGCTGCCGGGCGACGGCCTTCCAGTCGGCGTCGGACAGGTCCTGGCCGATCCCGAACGTCGCGAGGGAGTCGTGTCCGAGCTCGGTCACGCGGGGCGACTGCTTGCCGGTGAGGATGTCCACCAGGTGGGCGACGCCGTAGCGCTGCCCACGCTCGCGGTCGAGCCGCACGATGGTCGAGAGCAGCTTCTGCGCGGGCACCGTGCCGTCCCACGACTCTGGCGGGGCCAGGCACGTGTCGCAGTTGCCGCACGCGGACGACTCCTGCCCGAAGTACGCGAGCAGGCGCACTCGACGGCACTCGATCGTCTCGCAGAGCGCGAGCATGGCGTCGAGGTGCGCGCTGAGCTGCCGGCGGTGTGCGGCGTCGCCCTCGGACTGGTCGATCATCCGCCGCTGCTGCACGACGTCGTTCAGTCCGTACGCCAGCCACGCGGTGGCGGGCAGGCCGTCGCGCCCGGCACGTCCGGTCTCCTGGTAGTAGCCCTCCACCGACTTCGGCATGTCGAGGTGCGCGACGAAGCGGACGTCGGGCTTGTCGATGCCCATGCCGAACGCGATCGTGGCGACCATGACGATGCCGTCCTCGCGGAGGAACTGCGCCTGGTTGCGCTCGCGCACCCGGGCGTCGAGACCGGCGTGGTACGGCAGCGCGGCGATGCCCTGCTGCACGAGCGCGGCGGCGGTCCGTTCGACCGAGTTGCGGGACAGGCAGTAGACGATGCCCGCGTCACCGCTGTGCTCGGTGCGGATGAAGGTCAGGAGCTGCTGCAGCGCCCCGGTCTTCGGCTCGATCCGGTACTGGATGTTCGGTCGGTCGAAGTCGGCGACGAAGTGCGCGGCGTCGTCGAGTCCGAGCCGGGCGGAGATCTCGCGGTGGGTCTGCGGGGTCGCCGTCGCCGTCAGGGCGATCCGGGGGACGTCCGGCCAGCGCTCGTGGAGCACGCTGAGTTCCAGGTAGTCCGGACGGAAGTCGTGCCCCCACTGCGCCACACAGTGCGCTTCGTCGATCGCGAAGAGTGCTATCCGGGCCCGGTCGAGCAGGGAGCGGGTGGACTCGATCTTCAGTCGCTCGGGAGCCAGGTAGAGCATGTCGACCTGGCCGGTGACGACGTCACGCTCGACCCGGGCACGCTCGTCCGGAGCCTGCGTGGAGTTGAGGAAGGCGGCCCGGACACCGTTGGCGGCGAGGGCGTCGACCTGGTCCTGCATGAGGGCGATCAGCGGCGAGACGACCACCCCGATGCCGTCGCGGACGAGGGACGGGACCTGGTAGCAGAGGGACTTGCCGCCACCGGTCGGCATGAGGACGAGGGCGTCGCCGCCGGCGACCACGCGGTCGATGATCCGGGCCTGTTCGCCGCGGAACGCGTCGTACCCCCACACCCGGTGGAGCACGTCGAGGGCAGCAGACCGGGAGCCTGCCGACTCGACGCCGGGCACAGCGACACCAGTCGAACTCATGCAAGGAGCCTACGGCCGCGGGCCGACACCACCGGACTTCTCCACAGGCGCACCGACACCCGCCAGCACCGGGTCGCCGGACGTGCCCGTCTCGTCGCTGCGGGCGGGCGCGATCGACCAGCCCGCGCCTCCCGGCCGGAGCCACTGGCGGCCACCCGCCCAGAGCGGCGTGCGCCCGCGGAACCGCGGCGCCTCCTGACCCGGGAACCGGCGGTCCAGCCGCCGCCAGTGCGCCATCAGCTCGACGAGCCCCCAGTACCCGACCGAGGTCGCGAGCGTCACGACGAAGCCCTGCCACGTGCCCTGCGCCCCCTCGCCGGTGAGGTCCACCTTCGACCACCCTGGCGCCTGCAGCACGAAGATCATGATGTTGTTGAGTGCGTGCTGGAGGACCGTCGCCTCGAGCCCCCCGGTCCGCAGCACGATGATCGCGGCGACCAGGCCGAACGAGCCGACGTCGAGGATGCCCCAGATGTTGTAGCCGTTCGGCACGTGCAGGACGGCGAACAGCACGGTCGACACCGCGACCGCGACGACCGCGCCGACGGCGCGGACCGGGATCCAGGAGCCGATCGTCTGCATGAGGAACCCGCGGAAGACGTACTCCTCGGCCGCGGCCTGGAACGGCACGAGCAGGACCACCAGCAGGATCGTCAGGGTCAGCGTCTGCAGCGTCACGGTCGACTGCCCGAGTTCAGCGGTGTTCCAGTGCAGGCCGCCATCGAACGCCAGGTACCCGAGGCCCTGGACCGCGAACATCACGATCGCGAGCACCAGGAGGGGCAGCAGGCACCAGCCGAGCCATCCCCAACGGATCCTGGTGCGCACCGACGACAGGAGCCCGTACGGACCGAGTCGGGCGATCTTCGCGGACAGCATGACCGCCGGCAGGAGCACCACGAGCGACACCAGCGTCAACGACAGGACCAGCGGATCGGTCGGGTCGAGCGCGCCGGCGGACAGCTTCTCCACCAGGTCGGTGACCCCGGCCTGTCCGCGCTGCGCGCCGATCGGGACGAAGTACGCGATCGTGATGACGACCTGCGACGCCAGGTAGAAGCCGAGGAACACCGCCACCGCGACCAGTGGCCGCCACCACCGCCAGTTCGCATCGACACGGGGCAACCGGTGGTAGGGAACGCTCACGCCGTGCAGAGTACCGGTGCGGGCAGGATGGGACCCGTGATCACCGTCCTGCTCGGCCTCGGCGGCGCCCTCGTCTACGGCGCCGCCGACTTCCTCGGTGGGCTCGCGTCGCGCCGGGTCCGACCCGTGACCGTCGCGGCCGTCGCGGCCCTGGTCGGCCTGGTGCCGCTGCTCGTCGGTTTCGCGGTCCTCGGCGGGCGGTTCTCCGGACCGGCCGCGGTCGCCGGCGTGGTCGCCGGGGCCTCCGGCGGGGTCGGCGTGCTCCTCCTCTACGCGGCGCTCGCGATCGGACCGATGAGCGTGCTGTCGCCGCTCACCGCCGTGTTCTCCGCGGTCGTCCCGGTCGTCGTCGCCCTGTTCCGAGGCACCGTGCTGTCACCGCTCGGGGTGGTCGCGCTCGTCGTGGCGGTGGTCGCGGTGGCGCTCGTCGCGGCCGTGCCCGATCCGGGAGGCGCTCGACTCACCCTCCGCGGTGTGGTCACCGCTGCGGTGGCCGGGTGCGGCTTCGGCGGTGTCGTCCTCGGCTACGACGCCGCACCCGCGGACTCCGGCGTCGCCACCCTGCTGGTCGCGCGGACGCTGCAGGTGGTGCTGCTCGGCACGGCGGCGCTGGTCACGCTGTGGATCCGGAAGGGAGGCTCGCCCGCCGTCACGACGACCACCGACGTCCGCCCCGCGGCCGGTCGGGTACGACCTCCGCGTGCCCTGGTGCTCGTGCTCGTCGGGTGCGGTGTGCTCGACGCGATGGCGAACGTGTTCATCCAGGCGGGGCTGCACTCGAGCGACGACCCCTCGACGCTGCCGGTGATCAGCGTCCTCAACGCGCTGTACCCGATCGGCACGGTGGTGCTCGCCGGCATCGTGCTCCGCGAACGGCTCACCGCACTGCAGACCACGGGGATCGGGCTGGCGTTCGCGGCGTCGGTCGGGCTCGCGCTGTCCTGACGGACCGGTTCCGCGCGATCCCGCCTGACCGTCCGCCTGCGGATCGGCTCAGGCCAGGTCGTCGCGGATCAGGCGTTTGCCCAGCGACACGGTGTGGTCGTCGGCGTACCCCAGCGACTCGTAGAACGCGATCACCCGCTCGTTCCCGGCGCGCACCTGCAGGTTGAGCTTGGGGCAGCCGAGGTCGGTGAGCAGCCGCTCGAACTCGCCCATCAGTCGCCGACCGAGTCCGCTGCCCTGCCGGTCCGGCGACACCGCCAGGTAGTTGACCCAGCCCCGGTGCCCGTCGAAACCGGCCATGCCGGCGGCGACCACGGCCTCCCGGTCGGTCGCCACCAGGAACAGCTCGGGCTGCACGGTGGCCTTCCGCGCGATGTCACGGCGTGGGTCGTTCCACGGACGGACCAGGCCGCAGGCCTCCCAGAGCGCGACGACGGCCTCGGTGTCGGCGGGGCGGAACGGACGGATGACGGACTCCATCTGCGCAACGGTACCGAGCATCCCGCCGTGGATCAGACGCCGATGCCGGACGGAGTTGTGGAAGGTGCCCGCAGCACGCCGTCGTCGTGGTCTGATAGACCTACTGCGCCGACCTCATCGATCCGGAGCCCCTGTGACCTCTCACGACACGCTGCCGTCGCGGCGCGATGCCCGCGACGACGACGGCACCGGACAGCCCCGACGTCGGCGTCCACGCCAGACCGTCGGCGGGACGCTCGTCGCCCTGCTCGCCGAGCTCCTGATCATCGCGGGTGCCGGGACCGGGCTCTACGTGATCTGGACCGCGTGGTGGACCGACGTCGTCGCGGTGAACGAGCAGACGAAGCTCGTGCAGACGCTCGACCAGCAGGAAACGAAGAAGGTCGTCGGCACCGAGCGCCGTGACGCAGCCCCCGTGCTCAGCGAACCGCCGGGGCTCTCCACGGTGTTCGGGACGATGCAGATCCCGCGCTTCGGCACCGACTACAACCGGCCCATCGGTGAGGGCACCGACCGCGAACAGGTCCTCAACACCATCGGCCTCGGCCACTACCAGGACACCGCGATGCCCGGCGCCGAGGGCAACTTCGCCGTCGCCGGCCACCGCGTCACCTACGGCAAGCCCCTGAACCAGATCGCCGACCTGAAGTCCGGCGATCCCATCGTCGTCCGGGTCACCGACGCGAAGACCAAGTTCGACGTCTGGTACGTCTACAAGGTCACCGACAGTCAGATCGTCACCCCCGACCACATCGAGACCATCGCACCGGTCCCGAACAAGCCCGGCGTGGAACCCTCCGCCGAGGACCGCTGGCTCACCCTCACCGCCTGCCACCCGATGTGGTCCGCCGCCCAGCGGTACGTCGTCCACGCGAAGATGGACTACTGGATGCAGGCGTCCGACGGCACGCCGAAGGAACTGACGGAGGCCGCCAAGTGATCTTCCCCCTCGTCTGGCGCGCGCTGCCCGGCCCCGCCGCCGTGAAGGTGCTGGAGCTGCTCGTGCTCCTCGTCGCCATCGTCTTCGTGCTCTTCACGTGGGTCTTCCCCTGGATCGCGGCCGACATCCTGCCACCGCCCGACGGGACCGTGGACGCGACACCGCACCCCTGACGCCCCGCGGGTGCTCCGGTCAGACCGTGGTCGTGACGCGTGAGCCGCCCTCAGGGGTCCGACGCACCGCGATGCGCTCCGGGATCCGCTGCTTGAGCTCCTCGACGTGACTGACGATGCCGACCTGGCGTCCGCCGGCGGTCAGGCGGGACAGCTGCCCGATGACGTCGTCGAGGGTCTCCGGGTCGAGGGTGCCGAAGCCCTCGTCGACGAACAGCGTGCCGAGCGACACCCCGCCGGCCTCGGCCTGCACGACGTCGGCGAGCCCGAGCGCCAGGCAGAGCGAGAACGTGAAGGTCTCGCCGCCGGACAGGCTCCGCGGGTCCCGCGTGCTGTCGGTCAGGTGGTCGCGGACGGCCAGCGCCAGCCCGGTCCGGCGAGCCCGGGTGCCGGACTCCCGCTCGTCGGAGGTCTCGAGGGTGAACCGACCGGCGAGCATCGCCCGAAGTCGGTCGTTGGCCGCGGCGACGACGTCCTCGAACCGGCGCATCAGCACGTAGGTGCCGAGCGTGATGCCGGTCGGGTTGACGTGGCCAGCGGCGGCGGCGATGTCGGCGAGGCGGACCACGGCCCGGCTCTCGGCGCTCGTGGTCGCTCGCGCGTGCACGGCCCGGGCCAGGCCGGTGGCGCACTCGTCGGCTGAGCTCGCTCGGTCGGCTGCGGCCGCGGCGGCCCGGGTGGCGTCGTCGAGGGCGACGGCAGCGGCGTCCCGTGCGCCTTGCGCGGCGTCCCGGTCGAGCACGGTACCCGGGCCCGTCCCCGTCGACGAGTCGGCGGCGGCAGCGACCACCGCGGGCTCGGCGAGCCCGGCCTCCACCACGGCCTGCTCGCGGTCCGCCGCGGCGACGATCCCGCGCAACCGGTCGGCGTCGGTCCGGCTGAGCGCGGCCGCGCGGGCAGCGGTGACTTCGGTGAAGCCCTGGGCCTGCAGTGCGGCGTCGACCTCGGCCTTACGGTCGGCGACCTCGCGCTCGGCGGCGGTCACGCGGTCGTCGAGGTCGGCCACCGTGCGGAGGACCATCCCGGCTGCGGCGACCCGCGCGACGACCTCGGCGAGGGTCGAGCCGTCGCGGGCGTCGACCTCGGCCGCGGCCCGCGCCTCGGTCCCCGCACCCGCCGCGACGGCCTGCTCGAGCACCAGGCGGACGCTGCATCGGGCCTCGTCGACACGGGCCCGGTCCTCGTCCAGGCGGGACCGGTCGCCCTCGATCCGGTCGGCGAGCAGTCGGCTCCGGGTGACCAGGTCCGTGTGGTCGTCCTCGAGCGCGCGGGTCGCGCGGTCGTGGGCCTGCAGCCGTCGCTCGTGCTCCTGGACCGCGGCGGCCGCAGCACGGGCGGTGGCCAGTCGAGCGTCGGCGTCGGTGCGCTGCCGGGCGACCGAGTCGTCGTCGTGCTCACCGACGGCCTCGGTCAGCCGGAGGAGTTCCGCCCGGGCGACGGCGTGGTCGGCGGTCGCGGCCGCGAGGGCCCGCTCGGCGTCGGCGCGTGCCGCGGCGGCGTCGTCGATCTGGTCGGCGCTCGGGTGGTCGTCCTGCGGCCGGGCCACGGCCGGGTGCTCGACGGCACCGCACACCGGGCAGGGGTCGCCGGCGACGAGCGCTGCGCCGAGTTCGCCGGCGAGCCCGGCGATGCGTCGGGCCCGCAGGTCGTTCTCGGTGGCGAGGGCGGCAGCGGCCGTCGTGGCGGCCTGTGTCACGGCAGCGGCCAGGTCCGACGTCCGTCCGGACGCGACCCGGTGCGCGGCGAGCAGGACGGCCAGCTCCTGCGCCGCCTCCACCGCGCGTTCGGCGGCGGGCGCGTCGGCAGCGGCTGCCGCGGACCGTCCGGCGGCCAGGACGATCTCGGCACGCTCGTCCGGCCGCACCGCGAGCGCGGTGGCCGCCTCGGCGAGCCGGGTCTGCGTCCGCTCGAGGTCGGTCGTGGCCGTCCGCACGGCGGAGACCCGCTGGTCGATGGACCGCTCGAGGTCGACCGGGTGTCGGACCTCGGACCGGACCGCCGCGAGCCGGTCATGCGTTTCCCGCGGTACGGGATCCGTGACCTCGTGCCGGTCACGCACGGCGGAGCGTTCCCCGACCAGCGCCGTCAGGCGGTCCTCGGCTGCGGCCGCTCCGTCCGCGACGGCGACGACCACCGCGGCGTGGTCGGCGAGGCCCAGGGCGGTGCGGTGTCCGGCGACCGCCGCGGCGTCGGCGGCGAGGGCCTCCTGACGGGCGAGCAGTGCGCGTCGTCGGTCGACGGCGGCGAGCCGCGTGGTCACGTCGTGCAGGTGGGCGACGGCGTGTTCGGCATCGGCCCGGGCACGCGTCTGCGCCTGCTCGAGCTCGGTCGCCGTCCGGTGCAGCGTGGCGACCACGTCGGTGGCGGTGGACTCGTCGGCATCGTCGTCCCCGGACGCTTGCCGGAACCGCCCGAGGGCGTCCCGTACCCGGGCGTCGGCTGCCTCGACCTCCGCGACGGCCGTGCGGCGCCGGGCGGCGAGCTCGTCGGCGGTCCGGTCGTAGATCGCGGTGCCGAACAGCGACTGCAGGAGTTTCCGGCGGTCTTCGCCGGGGGCGCGGAGGAACCGCGCGAACTCCCCCTGCGGCAGGACCACGGTCTGCAGGAACTGGTCCCGGTTCAGCCCGACCACGCGGGCGATCTCGACGCCGATCTCCGGCGCCCGGTGCGACATCGGCTCGCCGACCAGGTCGGACGGGTCGGCCAGCCGGAGGAGCTGCGCCGAGGACTGCTGCCGGATCGTGCCGGTCCCCCGCTGCTTCGGGCGGTCGTACGGCGGGGTGCGGCGGACGCGGTACACCCCGGCGCTCGTCTCGAAGACCAGGTCGACGAAGGGCTCCACCCTGGGGTCGGCGTGCTGGCTGTGCAGGCGGTCGGTGCTGGCGTCGCTGCCGGCGAGCCCGCCGTAGAGGGCGTAGACGACGGCGTCGATGATGGTCGACTTGCCGGAACCCGTCGGCCCCTCGAGCAGGAACACCCCCGAGGCGGCGAGGGACGCGAAGTCGATCGACACCAGGTCCGGGTAGGGACCGACAGCGCGGAGTTCCAGGCGGTGCAGGTACATCAGCGCGCCCCCTGCTCGGCGAGCGCGGCGGCCGCGGACTCGTACGCGTCGCGGAGGATCGCGAGCTCGACCTCGTCCGGCGCACCACCCGTCGCGTAGGTGACGAAGTCGGCGGCGACCTCCACCGGGTCGCTCGTCGCACTGACCGTCCGCGCAGCCGAGCGCTCCGGGGCGACCGCGGGCTCGTGCGTGATCGCGAGCGCGTGCGGGAAGCGGTCCTTCACGCGGGCGTACAACCGCTCCGGGTGCACGGTGTCGGTGACGGCGACCCGGACCCAGGCGTCGACGTGTTCGGCGAAGGCCCCGGACTCGATCTGCCCGATGCTGCCGCGGACGTCCACGAGCCGTCGGGGCACCGGGGTCGGCAGGAGGTCCACCGTCACGGACCCGTCCGCTGCCAGCTCGACGAGGGTCACGGACTTGGTGTGGTTCCGCTCGCCGAACGAGAACGCCAGCGGCGAGCCCGCGTACCGGATGCGGTCCCCCGCCCCGACCCGCTGTGGTCCGTGCAGGTGTCCGAGGGCGACGTAGTCGATGCCGTCGAAGGTGGACTCGGCGACCCGGTCGACCCCGCCGACCCGAATGTCCTGCTCGCTGTCGCTGGCCAGGGCACCACCGACGAAGGCGTGCGCGACGACGACCGAACGCGTGCCCGGGCGACCGGCGAGGTCGGCTCGGACCAGGTCCGTCGCGGCCCCGACGACCGCCTGGTGCGAGCGGGCGAGTGGCTCGTCCGGCACCGGGGCGAGCGCGTAGCGGACCATGTCGGGCTGCAGGTAGGGCAGGCCGTACACGGCGACCGGGCCACCCCCGTCGGCGGCGTCCACCAGCACCGGTTCCGCCAGTCGGGACGGCTCGGCGAGGATCCGCACGCGGTCGCTCATCACGCCGGCGCCGAACCCGAGTCGGACGGCGGAGTCGTGGTTGCCGGGCGTCACGACGACCGTCGCCGTCTCGGACAGGCGTTCGAGCACGCGCGAGAGCATCCGGACCGCCTCCACCGGCGGGATGGCCCGGTCGTAGACGTCGCCGGCGACCACGACCAGGTCGACCGCGCGCTCGCGGACCACCTGCACGAGGTGGTCGAGGAACGCCGCCTGGTGCTCGAGCAGGTCCGCCCCGAGCAGCGTGCGTCCGAGGTGCCAGTCGCCCGTGTGCAGGATCCGCATGCGAGCCACGGTAACGGCCGCCGGGGACATCGCCGGGCGCCCCCTCCTGTTGGGGGTGGAACGCACAGGCACGAAGGCGCAGCATGATGACCACGGCGACTGTCCCGAGTCGCCCGTCGACCGTCCACCGCGGTCCCTGGCGAGAAGAGCGACACCCCCGCATGCGCGACTCCCGAGCGCCCGTCCCCATCGTGCCTGAAGTACTGCCCGACGCGCTGCCCGATCCGCTGTCCGGTGCCCTGCCGGTGCCCGTGAGCCCGGACGTGCAGCCCACCCCGCCGGTCCCCGCCGCCGCCGAGGACGACCTCGCCGACCTCATGGTCGCGTTCCGCTCGTTCCAGATGCACCACGCCCGTGTGCTCGCCCGCGAGAGCGCCGCGCGCGGACTCAACGCGACCGACACCCGCTTCGTGCTCTTCCTGGCCGCCACCGGCACGGGCGTCACCCCGAAGCAGGCCGGCGAGCACCTGGAACTGTCCACGGGCGCGATGACCTCGCTGATCGACCGGCTCGAGCGGCACGGGCACATCCGCCGTGGGCCGAACCCGGACGACCGCCGCAGTCTGCTGCTCCGCCTCACCCCGTCCGGTGCCGCGGTCGCGCAGCAGATCGGTGGCGTCTACTCGGCGGCTGCCCGGGAGGTCGTCGCCCCCGCTGACCGCGCCCGCCTCGCCACCCAGTTCACGCTCCTCGGCGAAGCCCTCGCCCGCCACTCCCGAGCCGCCAGCCTCTGACCGAGGTGCGGCGTACGGTCGGACTCATGACCACTCCCGCCGAACTCCTCGTCGAAGCGTTCTCCCGCGTACCCGAGACCGTCGGACGTGCCGTCGACGGCCTGTCGGAAGACCAGCTCGCCTCCCGCCCGGCCGCCGGTGCCAACACGCTCGCCTGGCTCGCCTGGCACATCGCCCGCGGTCAGGACTCGCAGATCGCCGCTCTCGCCGGCACCGAACAGGTCTGGACGGCCGACGGCTGGGTCGAGCGCTTCGGCCTGCCGTTCCCCGCCGAGGCGCTCGGGTACGGCATGTCCCGTGACGACGTCGGCCGTGTCCGCGCGTCGGCCGAGCTCCTGACCGGGTACCTCGGCGCGGTGCACGAGCGCACCGTCGCCTACCTGCACACCCTGTCGCCCGAGGACTTCGAGACCGTCGTCGACGAGGCCTGGGATCCGCCGGTGACCGTCGGCGTGCGCCTGGTCAGCATCCTCGACGACTGCGTCCAGCACGCCGGACAGGCGGGCTACGCGCGCGGCGTGCTGTTCTTCAACCGCTGACACGACGGACGGGAGGCACGGTACCAGCTGGTACCGTCCCTCCAGGCACGGCCGCCACGCCGCTGGCGCGTCGTGTCGGAACCGGCTGGTGGGGCCCACCTCCCGTCCGTCGAGTGGTCGTTCCGGACGCCGCGTCGTGGTCGAGACGCCGCCGTTCCCGGCGGCGTCTCACGAGTTCGGCGGTGTCTCGCAGAGACGCCGGCGTCTCACGAGCTCAGCGCGCGGCGAGCTCCGCGAGGATGCGGTCGCCGGGACCGCTCTCGACGAGGTCGGCCTGGATCTCGGCGTGCTCGAGGATGCCCTCGATCTTCCGGCGACGGCTGCGCGGGACGATGGTGACGACCGTGCCCTCCTTGCCGGCACGACCGGTACGACCGGAGCGGTGCATGTACGCCTTGTAGTCGTCCGGCGCGTCGGCCTGCACGACGAGCGAGATGTCGTCGACGTGGATACCGCGCGCCGCGACGTCCGTGGCGACGAGCACGTTCACCCGGCCGCTGGTGAGCAGCGACAGGTTGCGCGTGCGGCGTGACTGGTTGAGGTCACCGTGCAGCGAGGTCGCGCGGATGCCAGCGTCCTCGAACTGCTCGGCGAGACGCTCGGCGTAGGCGCGGGTGCGGGCGAAGACGATGGTCTTGCCCTCGCCGGCGACGAGCTCCTCGAGGACGCGGTCCTTGTCGCGCTGCTCGACCACGAGCACGCGGTGGTCGATGGTCGAGGACGCCTGATCCTCACCCGCGACCTCGTGGACGCTCGGCTCGTGCAGGAACTGCTCGACGAGCGCGGCGACCTGGGTGTCGAGCGTCGCGCTGAACAGCAGCTTCTGGGCGCGGTTGCCCTGCGGGGTGACCTCGGCCGTGGCGCGGAGGATCTCCTGCACCGGCTCGAGGAACCCGAGGTCGCACATGTGGTCGGCCTCGTCGAGGACGGAGATGACGACCTCACTGAGGTCGAGCTTCCCCTTGTTCAGGAGATCCTGCACACGACCCGGCGTGCCGACGATGATGTCGACGCCACGCTCGAGAGCACCCTCCTGACGGCCGTACGGGACGCCGCCGTAGATCTGCGTCGTGAAGAGGCCCACCGAGCGGGCGATCGGCTGCACGGTGCGGTCGATCTGCAGGGCGAGTTCGCGGGTCGGCGCGAGGATGAGCGCACGCGGAGCGCGGCCCATCTTCCGCTTCATGCCGCCGCCGTGCTCCATGAGCTTCTCGACGAGCGGGGCGCCGAACGCGATGGTCTTGCCGGAGCCCGTGCGACCGCGGCCGAGGACGTCCTTGCCGGCGAGCACGTCGGGGATCGTCGCCGCCTGGATCGGGAACGGGCTCGCTGCGCCGAGCTCGGCCAGGGCACGGGAGATGTTCCCGCCGATGCCGAGATCGCCGAAGGTCACACCGTCGACGTCGGCGGCGATGGTCGCCTCGGCCTGCAGCTTCTCGAGCTTGACGTCGTCCGCGGGGACGAACGGGGTGCGCTCGGTCGAGCGGTCGGAGCTGCGCGGGGCGCGGTCGTCACGGTCGAAACGGCGCGGCGCACGGTCGTCCTCACGACGAGGGGCGCGGTCGTTGCGGTCGAACGAACGGGGTGCACGCTCGTCACGGTCGAAGCGACGCGGACGGTCGTCGCTGTCACGACGAGGGGCACGGTCGTTGCGGTCGAACGAACGGGGTGCGCGCTCGTCACGGTCGAAGCGACGCGGGGCACGGTCGTTGTCGTCACGACGAGGGGCACGGTCGTTGCGGTCGAACGAACGGGGTGCGCGCTCGTCACGGTCGAAACGACGCGGCGCACGGTCGTTGTCGTCACGACGAGGGGCACGGTCGTTGCGGTCGAACGAACGGGGTGCACGCTCGTCACGGTCGAAACGACGCGGCGCACGGTCGTTGTCGTCACGACGAGGGGCACGGTCGTTGCGGTCGAACGAACGGGGTGCACGCTCGTCACGGTCGAAGCGACGCGGGGCACGGTCGTTGTCGTCACGACGAGGGGCACGGTCGTTGCGGTCGAACGAACGCGGGGCACGGTCGTCGCCGCGTGCGGGACGGCCCGCACCGCGGGGTTCCCACGCCGGACGGCTGCCGCGGCTGTCACGCGGCTCCCAGTTCGGGCGCTCGCCCGACGAGGGACGGGAGCGACGCTCTTCGGCGTCCCAGCGCTGCTTCTGGCGCGGCGCGGTGGGCTCGGGGGCTCGGAAGCCGCGGTGCTTGGCACTGCGAGCGGCAGGGGTGCCGTTCGGGTGACGAGCGCGGTCGGAACGGTCGGCGCGGGAGTTCGCGCCCTTGTCGTACGGGGCCATGTGTTCTTTCCGGGGTGCAGACGTACCACGCGGCCCGGCAGCGACATCGGCGGGGGCGGTTCGTGGAGAGGGGGTTCATCCCGTCGTCGATCGACGTGATTCCAGCCCTCGAACTACACAACACCCAAACACGTCCGCGGCTCGCGAGCCACGGTGTCGAAGGCCGACCGAGGGAGTCTACGCGAACCGGCCTCGGGAAGCCAGCCCCGGACCTCCAGGCCGGTGCCGGCCCATCGAGCGGACGAGCGGACGAGCGGTCAGGACTCGGCGAGCCGCTGTCGCTGCTCGGCGACGTCGAAGTCGGCGGCGGGCCACGAGAGGTGCATGTCCTCCAGGGCGCGGAGCAGGAGCTGCTGCACGGCGAGACGGGCGTACCACTTGCGGTTCGCCGGGACGACGTACCAGGGCGCCTGCTCGGTCGACGTCCGGTCGAAGACGACCTGGTACGCCTGCTGGTAGTCGTCCCAGCGCAGACGCTCGTCGATGTCGCCCGGGTTGAACTTCCAGTGCTTGTCCGGCCGGTCCAGGCGGTCGCCGAGGCGCTCGCGCTGCTCGTCCTTCGAGATGTGCAGCATGACCTTGACGATCGTGGTGCCCTGCTCGGCCAGGCGGGACTCGAAGTCCACGATCGCCCCGTACCGACGCTCGATCTCGGCCGGTTCCGCCAGCCCGCGGACGCGCTGGATGAGGACGTCCTCGTAGTGGGAGCGGTCGAACACCCCGAGCTGTCCGGCGTTCGGCAGCTGTCGTTCGATGCGCCAGAGGAAGTCGTGCTCGCGCTCCTCGGCCGTCGGGGCCCCGAAGCCCGCGTAGTGCACACCGTTCGGGTCCACCGCGCCGACGACGTGCGAGACGATGCCGCCCTTGCCCGCGGTGTCCATCGCCTGCAGGACGAGCAGCACGCGCCGCTGGTCGCCGGCCGTTGCCGCTGCCCAGAGCCGCTCCTGCAAGGCCGCGAGCCGGGAGGCGCCGGCGGCCAACGCCTCGAGCCCGTCGATCTTGCGGCCGGGGAAGCCCGGTGTGCCGTCGGGGTCGACGGTGTCGAGTCGGAATCCGGGACCGACGCGGAGGAGCGGTTCCGGATCGGCGTTCCAGGACTTCTGACGGCTCACGGGATCCTCCTGCGGGTGTGACCACCATCCTGGCACCCCGGCCGGCCCCTGTACCGTGGCTCGCGATGAAGTCCGGCCGTCGTCTCCTGCTCGCGCTCGTCGCCGCGGTCGCGGTCGTCGGCGCCGCCGCGTCCTGCAGTGCGGACGGCACGGGCGACCGGAACTCGACGGTCACCGCGGGGCCGGTCATCTACCCCCTGTCGTTGCGGTACCACGGCATCGACGTCGTGCAGGACGTCCCCTACGGGCAGGACCCGCTCCAGCAACTCGACGTCTGTCTGCCCGCCGACAGCCCACCGGAGAGCACCGCCACCCCGACGGCGACCCCGACCGCTGCGCCGACGGAGGCCCCGGACCGTGTCGACGTCGGCACACGTCCGGCGGTGATGATGATCCACGGCGGCAGCTGGTCACACGGTGACAAGGCGACCGCCGCGTACCGCTCGGTGTGCCAGTACCTGGCTTCCGAGGGCTTCGTGACCTTCAACGTGGACTACCGCCTGGCACCGACGGACCCCTTCCCCGCCGGACTCGACGACGTCCGTCGGGCACTCGACTTCGTGTTCCGCGAGACCACGCTGCGGACGTACGACGTCGACCCCGGACGCGTCGGGGTGTTCGGCGGCAGCGCCGGCGGGAACCTCGCCGCGATGCTCGCCGTGCAGGACCACGAGTCCAGCGCGTACGCCGAGGGCTACCGGATCCGGGCGGTCGTCGACCTCAGCGGCCCGACCGACCTGACGGCCCGCTCGACCGGACCGGACGGGGTCGCCGCGGCGTTCCAACGGAAGCAGCTGCTCTACCTCGGCTGTACGTCCTACCGAGCCTGCCCGGCGGCCGAGCGGGCCTCGCCGGAGTACTACGTGACGAAGGCGACGGCGCCGTTCTTCATCGGACACTCGACGGACGAGTTCATCCCGCTGTGGGAGTCGCAGCGGTTCGCATCGACGCTGCGGTCGCACGGGGTCTCGGTGCGGTTCGTGGCGGTGCAGGGGTCGGCGCACTCGATCGCGCAGCTCGACCAGGCGATGAGCCGACGGGTGACCAACTTCCTCCGCGCCGGCCTGCGCTGACTCCCCCGGCCTGCGCTGACTCCCCCGGGCGGGTGGCACCCGGAGCGGGACTGCCATCGGACCGGACGGCTCGCCAGACTTCCGAGGTGACCTCCACGCCCTCCGCCCCGACACCCTCTGCCCAGACGCCGGTCCACCGCGCCCCGCGTCCGTTCGCCGCTCCCCTGACCGGTGTCCGGACCTCCGTGGAGCTGCTGCTCGGACTGTCGTTCCTGGTCGCGGTGTCGTTCGGCGGCTACGGGGCCGCGGTCGGCCAGGTGTCCGTCGTCGCGCAGCTCGGGGCGCTCGTCTTCCTCGTCACCCTGACCTGTGCGCTCGTGTCGTGGTTCCGCCCGGCCGACCGGGAGCCCAGCGAGCGCTGAGCTCCCGACCGCCAGACGGTCAGACCTGCGCTGGCGCCGACTTCCGCTCGGCCCGACGCTCGCGCGCACCCTCGACCAGGGCGTACAGCGCGGGCAGCACCACGAGCGTCAGCAGCGTGGACGACACCAGACCGCCGATGACGACGAGGGCGAGCGGCTGCGAGATGAAGCCCGACTTCCCCGTCAGCCCGATCGCCATCGGCAGCAGCGCGAAGATCGTCGCGGTCGCCGTCATGAGGATCGGCCGGAGACGACGGGTCGCGCCCTCGAGCAGGGCGTCACGGACCCGGAGTCCTCGTCGCCGGTACTGGTTGACGAGGTCGATGAGCACGATGGCGTTCGTCACGACGATGCCGATGAGCATCAGCAGACCGATCAGCGACGCGACTCCGAGCGGCACGCCGGAGATGATCTGCAGCAGCAGTGCACCGGTGAAGGCGAACGGCACCGACACCAGGAGCATCAGCGGCTGCAGCAGGCTGCGGAACGTCGCGACCATGATCACGTAGACGATCAGCACGGCGACGACGAGCGCCAGGCCGAGCTGCGAGAACGCGGACGACTGGCTGGCGGCGACACCGCCGATCGACGCGGTCGCACCGCGGGGCAGGTCGAGCTCGTCGACGGCCGTGGTGACCGATTGCACGGCGGCACCGAGGTTCGACGCGTCCGGCGTCACGGTGATCGTGGCCGTCCGGGCCGCGTTCGTCGTGGTGACGGTGGTCGGGCCGTCGGACTCCTCGACCGTCGCGACGTCCGTCAGCTTGGCGGTGCCGGTGCTCGTCGGGACCGCGAGGTCGCGGAGGGCGGCGATCGTGGTCGGCGGCTCGGCGTCGGCGATGTAGACGTCGAGCGTCGCGTCGTCGATCTCGATGCTGCCGGTGTCGCGCGGTGAGACCGCTGCGGCGACGAGCCCGCCGACCTGGGTCTCGGTGAGCCCCAGGGACGCGGCCTTCGCCCGATCGACGCGGACTGCCAGGAACGGTTCCGCTGCCGACAGGTTGCTCGTCGCGGCCGTCGTGTTCTCGACCGACTGCATGGTCTTGAGGACTTTCTGCGACGCCGTCTCGAGCTGCGACTGGGTCGGCGCGGTGACGTCGACTTCGATGTCACTGCTGCCGCCGAAGCCGCCCGAGGACGCGATGGTGATCTCACCGACGTCGTCGATCCCCTTGAGCGACTTCCGCGCATCGGCCTGGATCGTCGTCTGGTCGGCGTCCGCGTCGGTCGTGACGGCGTACTGGACCGAGGCCGTGCCGCCACCACCGAAGGCCGCCTGGATCGACTGCCCGCTCGTGCCGATGGTGGTCTGGACGGTCTCGACGCCGTCGACGTCCTGCAGCGCCCGCTCCACCTTGCGCGCGGAGTCGGACTGGACGGCGAGGCTCGAGCCGGCCTTGAGGTCCTGCGTCACGGTGAACGTGTTCTGCCCGGAGTCGCCGAGGTAGTTCGTCGTGACGAACGGCAGCGAGGCGACCGTGCCACCGAGGACGACCACGGCGAGCAGCACGACGACGACCGGCTTGCGGACCGCCCAGCTGAGCACCGGCAGGTACACACGGCGCAGGCGGTCCGAGGTGCCGGCGTCGTGCAGGTCGCCCGCCGAGGCGAGCGTCCCTTCGGAGCCCGGACGGATGGTGTCGAGGTCGGCAGCAGCCGGGTCGGAGCCCTCCGACGCGGCCGTGGCGGTGACCGTTCCCTGCTTGGCCTTGGCGGGCCGGAGCCACCAGTACGCGAGCACCGGCACGATCGTCAGCGACACGAGCAGCGAGGCGATGAGCGCCAGCGTGACCGTCACGGCGAACGGCCGGAAGAGCTCCCCGACGAGTTCCGCGACGAACGCCACCGGCAGGAACACCGCGACGGTGGTCAGGGTGGAGGCGGTGACCGCCCCGGCGACCTCGCGCACGGCGTCGAGCACCGCACGGCCGCGGTCGACGCCGGGCACCATGTGCCGTTTGATGTTCTCGATGACGACGATGGAGTCGTCGACCACGCGGCCGATCGCGATCGTCAGGGCAGCCAGCGTGATGATGTTGAGCGTGTACCCCG
Organism: Curtobacterium sp. MCPF17_031; assembly: GCF_003234035.1. Lineage (NCBI taxonomy): Bacteria > Bacillati > Actinomycetota > Actinomycetes > Micrococcales > Microbacteriaceae > Curtobacterium > Curtobacterium sp. MCPF17_031. Next base: position 374,354 of record NZ_QKSG01000002.1, read on the forward strand.
CAGCGCGCATGCCGATCGCGGCGAGGAGCACCGAGGTCGGGATCGAGATCGCGGTGACCAGGGTCGAGCGCCACGAGAGCAGGAACACCAGGATGACGATGACCGCGAAGCCGAGGCCGAGCAGGCCCTCTTCGGCGAGGGAGTCGATCGACTGCTGGATGTAGGGCGCCTGGTCGAAGACGACGGTGAAGCGCGGGTCGCCCTCGATCTTCTTCTCGATGCCGGGCAGCGCGTCGCGCACGGTCTTCGAGACGTCGACGGTGTTGGCCTCCTGCGTCTTCGTGATCGAGATCGTCAGGGCCTGCTCGCCGTCCACACGGCTGATCGAGGTGCGCGGGGACTCCTTGATGGCGACGGTCGCCACGTCGCCGAGCGTCGTGTCCGTGGGTGTCGCCGCGGTGGTCGCGCCACCGGTCGCCGTGCCGTCGGTCGGAGCCGTCGTCGTGGTCCCGCCGGTCGCGTCCGCACCGGTACCCGTACCGGTCGCACCAGCACCAGTCGCACCAGTGCCCGTCGCACCGGTGGCAGCCGCGCCGGCACCGGTGGCAGCACCGGACGTGGCGCCGGCAGAGCCGGACGTCGTGCCGCCGGAGGCCGAGGAACCAGACCCCGACGACGAGCTCGTCAGCGGCAGGTCACGGATGTCCTCGAGCGACGCGATCCGCTCACCGGTCTGCACGGACAGAGTAGAACCGTCCTCGGTCAACGTGCCGCCGGGGATCAGCGTGCCGTTGTCGTCGAGCGCGTCCGAGATCGCCGTCTGGCTGAGTCCGCGGGCTGCGAGCTCGTCCTGGTCCGGCGTGATGACGACGCGGCGGCCCGGGTTGCCGAAGACGTCGGCCTGCCGCACGCCGTCGAGCTTCTCGAGGTCGGGGATCGCCGAGGCCTGCAGCCGGTCGACGAGCTGCTCCTGGTTGCCGGAGGCCGAGACCGCGACCTGCAGCACCGGCAGGTCGTCGAAGGACCCGGTGACGATCTGCGTCTGCACGGAGTCGGGCAACGACAGGGCGTTCACCGCGGTCTGGATCTTGTCCTCGGCGCTGGCCAGGTTCGAGCCGTACTGGAACGAGGCCGAGACGACGCTCTGCCCGGTGGACGAGGTGGCGCTCGTCGACTCGAGGTCCGGGACGACCTGGATGGCCTGTTCGATCTTGGTCGAGACGTCGTTGGACACCACCTCTGGCGTGGCCCCGGGGTAGGCACTGACGATCGCGACCTGCGGGAACTCGACACTCGGGATGAGTTCCTGCTTCAGGCTCGACAGGGCGACGCCACCGAAGACGGCGACCACGATCGTCACGAGGGCGATGAGGGCGCGGTTCCGGAGACTGAAGACGGAGAGGAGGTGCACGTCTCGATCCTCGCAGCCGTGGCGTCAGCGCGTGCCCCGGCAGTGCACTCTGTGGACGAACGTGCAGTTTCGCGGAGGGAGTGCCGGAGCAGTGCGCCCGGCACGGCGGACGGGATCAGGCCCAGCCGACGCCCACGTACACCGCGGCGACGGCGACCGACCCGATGATCCCGGACCCGAGGGCGACCACCCGGCCGACCGGCGTCCGGGCCAGCGCCATCCCCACGACGACCACGGTGATCCCGACCACGATCTGCACGATCCACGTCGCCGAGCCGGTGGTCGCCGCCACCTGCAGCAACCCGCGGACCCCCTCGCCGATGAGGACGGCGGCGGTGGCCCCGGCCGCAGCCCCGCGCCAGCGGCCGTCGGCGGACCGTGCCGCGACGGCGACCGCGCCCGCCAGGAGCCCGGCCGGCACCGCCATCACGACCCAGAAGTTCGTGATCGACAACGTGTCGACGTAGCCGCGCAGGTTCGTGGCCGCCCAGTACCCGATGTGCATGAGCTCGAGCAGCACGACCCCGAGCACCATCGCCAGCGCCACCGACAGCCATCCGCCACGACCTCGAGCCCGAGCACCGGCACCAGCGCCGCGGCCGACCCCCGCCGCGAGCACCAGCAGCGCCGCGACGACGAACCACGGGCCGGCCGAGTTAGACACCGTGCCGAGTCCGGGCACCGCCTGTCCGAAACTCGTCGCGACCCCGGCCAGGACCGCCCCCGTCAGCGCCATCGTGACCCGGGCGAGCGGCGGCACGCCGGCGGCGGAGCCGGACGACGTACCCGGCAGTGCGGCGGACGAGGAGGACAGGGTGCTGTTCATGGTCCCGATGCTCCCGTCCCGGCACCGGCCACCGCGTCACCCGGGAGGGCCACCCGCATCCCCCGCGAGAGTGAGAAGCGGGACGGAACGAACGGTGGCGGAGTGGAAGCGGCTCACACCACCGCCGCCGCGGACCCCCTCGTCTCCACCGCCGCCCCGCCGACCCGCTCCCACGACCGCGCCAACGCCTCGACCAGCCGCTCCCGGTCCGCGCCGGACACGGTGAACGGCACCCGCAGCGACCGCTCGAACCCGCCGTCCGGCCCGAACACCCCGCCGGAGGCCAGCACCACCCCCTCCGACCGCGCTGCGAGCACGAGCGCACTCGACACCGGCCGCCCGAGCCCGACCCACAGCGTCAACCCGCCCGCCGGGGACGGCACGTCCCACTCCGGCAGCCGCGCCCGGAGCGCGGCCACGAGACCGTCGCGACCGTCGCGGAGGACGTGACGCCGGGCCTCCAGGACGGCCGCGGTCTGCGGGACCAGCTCGCGCGCGACGAGCTGGTCGAGGACCGGCGTGCCGAGGTCACCGGTCGGTCGGGCCAGCAGCAGCCGCTGCAGCAGGTCCGGTGCGGCGCGCACCCACCCGATCCGCAGCCCGCCCCAGAAGACCTTGGCGGCGGAACCGACCATGACGACCTGTCCGGGTGCGTCGGCGGCGAGGGGTCGCGAGGGCACGCCGTCGATGCGGAGCTCCCCCATCGTCTCGTCGGCGACGACGACGGTGCCGACCGCCGCTGCGGCCTCGACCAGCAAGCGGCGCGTCGATGCGGTCATCGTCGCACCCGTGGGGTTGTGCAGTTCCGGCATGACGTAGGCGACCGTCGGGGCCGAGCGGCGGATCGTGGCGTCGAGCACCGCCTCGTCCCAGCCGCCGCGGACGTCGACGGGGACCGAGACGAGTCGGCCGCCGGCCTCGCGGAGCGCCTCGTGGGCGTGCGGGTACGTCGGTGACTCGACCAGCACGGGGTCGCCGCGGCGGACCAGCACCCGCGCGAGCAGGGCGATCGCGTGCTGCGCGCCGATGGTGACGATCACCTCGGACGATGTGGTCGGCAGTCCGCGTGCGGTGTACCGGTCGGCGATCGCGGCCCGGAGCCCGGCGTCGCCGACGGTGTCGTACCCGATCCCGGCGAGCGCCGCCGGGAGGTGCCGCATCGCCCGTTCGACGGCGTCGGCGACGCCCGGCGCGCTGCGGAGGGCGGCCTTCCGGAGGTCGAGCAGGTCCACGGGGACGGTGCCGGCCAGGTGCTCCGGATCCGGACGCCCTTCGAGCGGCAGGCGGATGATGCTCCCGGAGCCGCGGAGCGAGGTGAGGTACCCGTCCTCGCGGAGACGCGCGTAGGCGTTCGCGACGGTGGTGCGGGAGACGCCGAGGGCGGCAGCGAGACCGCGTTCGGCGGGCAGACGGGCCCCGTGCGGGATGCGTCCGTCGATGACGAGGACCCGGACGGCGTCGGCGAGCGCCTCGTAGGCGGCGGCGTCGGATCCGGCTCGCCAGTGACGGAGCAGCAGGGCGACGGACCGGGCGCTGAGGAGGACGGGGCTCATGGGTCCACGGTAGCCTGATTGGCTCTCGCACAGCAGGCCAATCTGCGCGAGCATCGAGCCATGCCCCGCCTCACCGCCCTGACCCTGCGCTTCGTGCAGCTCGCCGTGGGCCTCTTCCTCTACGGCGCCTCGGTGGCGCTGCAGGTCCGTGCCGTCGTCGGCGTCTCGTCGTGGACGGTCCTCACGCAGGGGCTCGAGAACGTCCTGCCGTGGTCGTTCGGCGTCGTCACCGTGACCTCGAGCTTCGTGATCCTGCTGTTCTGGATCCCCCTCCGCCAGCGACCACGGATCGGCACGCTGCTCAACGTCCTGTCCGTCGGTCCGGCCGCCGACCTGGTGCTCTGGCTGGTCCCGGAACCGGGCGACTTGCTCGGTCGCGTCCTGCTGTTCGTCGCGAGCCTCGCCCTCCTGGCCGTCGCGACCGCGTGCTACATCGGCGCGGGGTTCGGGACCGGTCCGCGCGACGGCCTGATGGTCGGACTGCACGAGCGGCTCGGCTGGCCACTGTGGGTCGCGCGGACGAGCGTCGAGGTCACGGTCGTCGTCATCGGCTGGCTGCTCGGCGGGGACGTCGGCGTCGGCACCGTGGTCGCCGCGTTCGCCATCGGCCCGATGGTCCAGCCGCTCATGGCGGTCTTCCGTCGGTTCCCGTGGAGCCCCGGCGTTGGCCGGACCCCCGCCCCGCCTGTTCCTGACCCCGTGTCGAGCATCCGGCACTGACCCTGGCACCGCTCACGAGACGCGATGTATCGTGTCTACCAGAACGCGACACATCGCGTCCGGACAGGGAGACGTCATGGCACAGGAGAAGTGGCTCATCGACGAGCCGAAGGTCATCGACACCGGGATCGTCCGCGCACTGCGGATCGGTCTGGTCGGCGGACAGGTGGACGTCGTCACGCACGACGAACCCACCGCCCGCGTGGAGATCCACCAGGTCTCCGGCAAGCCCATCAAGGTCGAGATCGAGGGCGACACCCTCACCGTCGACCACCCGCAGATGCGCTGGGACGACGTCCTCGGGTTCCTCAAGTCCTTCCGTGGCGGCGGCGCCCGAGCCGACGTCAGCATCCTGGTCCCCCGGGACGTGACGGTGAACATCGGCGTCGTCTCGGCCGGCGTCCTGCTCTCCGGTACCGAGCGCGGTGCCACCCTCAACAGCGTCTCCGGGGACGTCGTCGTCGACGGCGTGATCGGTGACGTCGTCGTCAACGCCGTCTCCGGCACGACCACGCTCCGCGACCAGGTCGGCGCCGTCGCGCTCCGCACCGTCTCGGGTGACGTCGTCGCCACCGGCGAGATCCGCCGCTTCACTGCGGACGGGGTGTCCTCGGCGGTCGTCCTCGACCTGCACGGCTCCCCCGACCAGGTGAAGGTGAACACAGTGTCCGGGTCGGTCGACGTCCGTCTCGAGCACGGCACGCCGTACACGAGCACGATCAACACCGCGACCGGCCGACTGCAGTTCGACGACGCCGAGATCCGCGGCACCCGCGGCTCGTACACGCGGACCGACGGCGAGCTCGCCGGCTCCTACGTCGACATCCGCATCAACTCGGTCTCCGGTGACGTGGCGATCGTGCACGGCCACGCGCCCGCTGCGTCGGCCGCACCGACCGCGCCGACCGCCCCCGACGGGCCGCCCGCGCCGACGACTCCGACAGCTCCGGCAACTCCGTCCTTCGACGAGCAGGGCGGGACCGTCGCATGAGCCCCGTCTTCGCGCACGGTCACCTGCGCCTCTACCTGCTGGTCCTGCTGGCCGACCACCCGATGCACGGGTACGAGGTCATCACCGCGCTCGGCGACCGCTTCGGCGGTACCTACGTGCCGAGCGCCGGAACCGTCTACCCACGTCTGGCGAAGCTGGAGGAGGACGGCCTGATCACCGGCACCTCCGACGGCCGCAAGACCGTCTACGCCATCACCGACGCCGGCCGCGCAGAGCTCGACGCCCGCGCGGACGAGGTCGCGCAGCTCGAGAACGGCGTCACCGACAGCGTCAAGTCGCTCGCCGACGGCGTGCGCGCGTCGGTCGGCGCCGCGATGAAGTCGCTCCGTGCGGACCTGGCGGCCGCCGCGGAACCCGCTGGCTCCGGTGGCGCAGCCGGTCCTGAGCCGACCGCCGTGCCGGCAGCGGGTGTCCGGTCGCTCCGGGACGCCGAGATGGCCGTCGCCGTGTTCCGGCAGCAGCTCCGCGCTGACCTCCGTCGTCGCGCCGCACGCGGCACCCTCGACGACGCTGCGGTGCAGAAGCTGCGCGACGGCCTGGAGGCGCTGCGCAAGTCCCTCTGACCGGTGCGGGACGAGGCGGGCGCGATCCGGGCCTCCCGGTCGGCTCGCGCCCAGCGGACGCCCATCCTGTCCGTTCCTTCAGACTCGGCCCCTGGAGCCCCTCAGATCCGCGCAACGTCGCGGATCGGAGGGGTTCCCGGCGTCGCGTTCGATCAGGGCGGAATACCGTTCGGCCCTCCGGTGTTGCGTTCGCCCACCGATTGAGTAAGTTCGTCGCTCGTGACCAACGAGACCCGGTCGTTGAAAGCCCGACTGATCGGCGACCCGCTTCCCTCCGAGAAACTCGAGGGGCAGCTGCTGCCGAAGCACCTGGCGCTCCCCATCTTCGCCAGCGACCCGCTCTCCTCCGTGGCGTACGCGCCCCAGGAACTCCTGATGATCCTGCTGCTCGGCGGCATGGCGTTCCTGACGTTCGCCCCGTGGGTGGCGGCGCTCGTCGTCCTGCTGCTCGTCGTCGTCGTCGCGTCCTACCGCCAGCTCATCAAGGCGTACCCGTCCGGCGGCGGCGACTACGAGGTCGCACACCGGAACCTCGGTGAGCGCGCCGGACTCGTCGTCGCGAGCGCGCTGCTCGTCGACTACGTGATGACCGTCGCGGTGTCGGTGGCGTCGGGTGTGGACAACATCATCTCCGCGCTGCCGATGCTCAACGAGTTCCGCGTCGAACTCGCGATCCTGTTCGTCGTGCTGCTGGCGGCCGCGAACCTCCGCGGTGTCCGCGAGTCGAGCAAGGCCTTCGCGGTCCCCACCTACCTGTTCGTGGCGAGCGTCTTCGTGATGGTCGTCACCGGGCTGATCCGGGTCGCCGCCGGGAACGCGCCCGTCGCCGAGTCAGCCGCGTACACCGTGCAGAACGTCGAGCACACCACGCAGGCGGCGTTCATCCTGCTGCTCCTCCGCGCCTTCGCGTCCGGCTGTTCGGCGCTGACCGGTGTCGAGGCGATCGCGAACGGCGTGCAGGCGTTCCGCCGCCCGAAGATCAAGAACGCCCAGCAGACCCTCGTGCTCATGGGCGGCATCGCGATCGTCCTGTTCATCGGACTCATCACGCTCGCACTGGTCTCACGCGTGCACTACGCCGAGAGCGCCTGCGACCTGCAGGGCTTCGCGGACTGTGCGACCACCCCGCAGCGCTCCCTGATCGCGCAGATCGCGGCGGCGACGTTCGGCAACAACTCGGTGCTGTTCTTCGTCATCCAGGCGACGACCGCGGCGGTGCTGCTGCTCGCGGCGAACACGGCGTTCAACGGCTTCCCGCTGCTCGGCTCGATCCTGGCCCGCGACTCGTACGCCCCGAAGGCCCTGTCGACCCGCGGTGACCGCCTGATCTACTCGAACGGTGTCATCGTCCTCGCGCTCGTCGCCGCCGCGCTGCTCATCGTCTACCGGGCGAACGTCACGAGCCTGATCCAGCTCTACATCATCGGCGTCTTCGTGTCGTTCACGCTCGGGCAGAGCGGCATGGTGAAGCACTGGGTGACCCTGCTCCGCGCCGACCGTGCCGGGACCGCCGACGAGCCGGTGAACCGTGGGCAGGTGCTCCGGAGCCTGACCATCAACTCGATCGGTGCGACCTTCACCTTCGTGGTGCTCGTCATCGTCACGATCACGAAGTTCACGCACGGCGCCTGGCTGGTCTTCGTGATCATGCCCGTGCTGTTCGTGCTGATGCTCGGCGTGAACCGCTACTACCGGGACGTCTCACACGAGATCGAGGCCGACGTCGAGACCGAGTTCGGCGCGACCGGTGACCACGCGATCGTGCTCGTCAACAAGCTGCAGAAGCCGGTCCTCAAGGCCCTCGACTACGCCATCGCCGCGAAGCACGCCGGGCTCGAGGCGGTGCACGTGGCCATCGACGACGCCGACGCCGCCCGACTCCGCGAACAGTGGGCCGAGCACGGCATCGAGGTCCCGCTGGTCATGGTGCCGAGCCCGTACCGCGACATCTCGATGCCGCTGATCAAGTACATCAAGGCGCACCGGCTCGAGCACGGCTCAGAGGTCGTCACCGTGTACACGCCGCTCTTCATCGTCGGCCACTGGTGGGAAGGGATGCTGCACAACCACCGCGGTCGTCGCATCCGCCGGAAGCTGCTGCTCACGCACGGCGTCACCGTCGCGCTGGTGCCGTGGCTGCTGGACTCGTCCGAGCTGCTGTACGGCAAGCGCTCCCGGCCCTTCCCCGGTCAGGACCGACGTGGCGAGCCCGTCCGGCCGCCACTGCGGCGATCCCCGCACGGCGTCTTCCGCTCGGAGGCCGAGGAGGACCGCCTGGTCCGCTCCGCCCAGCGCAACAGCCTGGAACCGCAGCGGCTCGCGCACCAGCCGTCACCGGCCTCCCGACGCGCCACCCGCCCGGCCGGCCCCGCCGAGGGCGTCGACCCCGCACTGTGCACCGGCGAGGTCCGGTCCCTGGTCGCCGCCGCGCCGCCGGTCCCCCGTCCGCACGATGACGATGCGTGACGGTACCCGGTCGTACGATGTGACCCCATGACGACCGCTCCCGAGGCCCTGCGCACCTTCGCGACCTTCGACGGACACGGCGGCAAGGTCTCGAAGCGCGTCGAGGTGCTCGACCACGAGCCTCCCGTGTCGCCCGACGGCCGCTACGACGGGCTCGTCGCCGTGCGCGGTGAGCACCCCCTCGGCGCCCTCGACGAGCGTGCCGCGGACGACTCCGCCGAGCTCGCCCGCGGGGTCGCGAGCATCGGCTGGGTCGACCCGGCCACGCTCCGCGACTGGTACCGACCCGACCGGGTCGTGGTGAGCCTCCTGGAAGCCCGAAGGTCCGGGCTCGAGCCGGGCGTCTACGCCGACTCACGGGGACGCGGTCGCGTCCGCATCGACGGCCGGGAGGCGCACCTCGCCGCCGACGGTCGGCCCGCGTTCCGCGCACTGGCCGGTCCTGCTGACGCGCCGAAGGCCGACGTGCCGCTGCCGATGGACCAGGTGGTCCGGCTCGTCGTCGTGTCGTCCGGCGTGACCGACACGTCCACCGGAGCGTCCGGGGTGGAGATCGTGACGACGCCCGTCACCCCCGTGCTGTCCCCGGGCGAGTACCCGGTGTACGCCGACGACGTCCCCGGCCTGCCGCCGTGTCCGGCGTCCGGACGGGTGCGGGTCACGGCGTCGGTCCTGCTCACCGGGTCGCTGCACCGTGTCGACCGACTCGACGAGCCCGCGAACACGCTCTGGATCGAGCGGGACGGGCGGGTCGTCCCGGTCGCGGCGAGCGACGCCGGAGGCGATCTGGTCCGGTACACGGCGACGCCCGTCTGAGTCGTCCGGTGCCCGTTGTCCGCTCACGGCCTGCGGGGGACGTCGTGCTGCGCCGTTGGTCGGGGGTGCGGCGTACGGTCCGGGGCATGAGTGATGCAGACCAGAACCAGCCGGAGACCCTCGGCGGAGAACGCCCGGACCCCTCGACCACCGCGAGCAAGGACCCCGAGCAGTGGGTCACCGGCGACGAGCCGATGACCGGCCCGCAGCGCAGCTACCTCGACACCCTCGCCCGTGAAGCCGGCGAGGAGCTGTCGGCCGACCTCACCAAGGCCGAGGCGTCGGAGCACATCGAGCGCCTGCAGGAGAAGACCGGACGCGGCGCTTCTTCCTGAGCAACAGTCGTTGCGGTACGGCGGTCCGCAGTTCTGCGGGCCGCCGACGTGCGTCCCGCTGACAGACCGCGGGCAGTCGCCGCGGGGCGTCGTGGGCCGGTGGCGGCCTGACCGCCGGAGCCGGGTGGAGCGCCCGACCCGCGGAGGTCAGCCGCCCACGCGTCGCCGCGCCGGACCCGCGTCGTCCAGCACCGACAGCACCTGGCGGGCGATCCGCCGGCCGGCACGGTTCGCGCCGATCGTCGACGCCTGCGGTCCGTAGCCGGCGAGGAACAGCCGCGGCTCGGCGGTGGAACGCCCGTCCTCGACGACGACCCCGCCCGCCTCGGTCCTGAGGTGCAGCGGTGCGAGGTGCCGCAGGTCCGCCCGGAAGCCCGTGGCCCAGATCACGGCGTCGGCGTGGACGTGCTCGCCCGACTCGGTCCGGACGCCGTCCTCCTCCAGCCGCGTGAACATCGGCTCAGCTCCGAGCAGCCCCCGCGCCAGTCCGCTCCGGATCCTCGGGGACACCGGCAGCCCGGTCCCGCTGACGATGCTCGGCAGTGTCCGGCCCGCCCGCGCAGCGCGGTCCTGGTCCTCGACCGCCGCCACCGCCGCGCCGACCGCCAGGGCCGGGTCCTCCGACCAGACGACGGGCCGCCGCGTGAACCACCGCGTGGCACGGGCGACGCCGTCGAGCTCGAGCAGGAACCCGATCGCACTGGTCCCGCCGCCGACGACCACGACGTCCTGCCCGGCGAAGTCCGACGCGTCGCGGTAGCCCGTCGTGTCGAGCTGTCGGCCGCGGAACTCGTCGCGGCCGGGGACCCACGGCACGAACGGGGTGCCCCACGTGCCGGAAGCGTTGACGACCACCTCGGCGCGGATCGCCCCCGCGGTGCCCTGCTCGTCACGGGTCTCGACCACCAGGGCGGCGCCTCCGTCGTCGTGGCGGACCGCCGTGACGGCGAGCGGCCGGCGCACCCGGAGGTCGTGGTGCTCCTCGAAGCGGCGGTAGTACTCGGCGACGACCTCCCGGGCCGGCCGCGTCTGGTCGGCGTCGTCGAAACGGAGACCCATCTCGTGCATGCCGGGCAGGTCGTGCACCCGGTGGGCGATGCCGAGCCGCAGGGCGTCCCACCGGAACTGCCACGCGCCTCCCGTCCCCGGAGCGCGGTCCAGGACCACCATATCGCGACCCGCGACCAGTCCCGCACGCTGCAGGTGCCAGGCGACCGAGAGTCCGGCCTGACCAGCACCGATCACGACGACGCGGACTCGTTCTGCTGCGCGGATCATCACCCTCGATTCTGCTGTGCTCGGGACGCGCCGGGCGAAGTCGGCAACGGGGTACATGGTAAAGTGGCCGACAGATTTCAAACCACGAACCGTCTGTTCTTCCCGGGTGCGCACTCGACGCCCGCCGAGACCGGACACGAGCCGACACAGAGGGGGTCACGCATGGGGCGCGGCCGTCAGAAGGCGAAGCACACCAAGGTCGCCCGGGAGCTGAAGTACTTCAGCCCGGACACCAACTACGGTGCTCTCGAACGCGAACTCTCCGTCGCACAGCAGTCGGACGAGCCCGACTACGTCGACCGGTGGGCCGACGAGTTCGGCGACGAAGGTGACCTCGAGAACCAGACGGACACGAACAAGTCCGCCTGACCTCTCGGTCGAAGACGCCGCGCGCCTCCGGGCAGCGCGGCGTTCGTCGTTGTCGGCGCGCCGCCGAGGGCGGGGCGGGGCGGGGCGGCGCCGAGGTCGCACGAACTGCCGCGCCGGCGGTCCCGAGGCGGCACATCGTGCGACCTCGGCGTCGCGCGGACGGCACGTCGTGCGACCTCGAGTACGGACGAACCTCGGCCGAACCGCGGCCGGCGCGTCAGCCCGCGTAGGACCCGACGAGCCGAACGGCCCCGCCGTCGACGCCCTTCGCACCCTGCTCGAACCCGGTCAGGTCGCGCGTGCCGATCGACACCGTGCCGACCGCCCACGCGGGCAGCCCGGCCGACCGGAGCGTCGCGGTGATCCCGTCCACCGACGCCGCCGAGACGACCGCGAACATGCCGATGCCCAGGTTCCAGGTGCCCTCGGTGTCCTCGATCGCCGTGCCGGCCAGGTCCGCGAGCACACGGAACACCGGGAGCGGCTGCCAGGTGGAACGCTCGACCTCGACCCACGAACCGACGGGCAGCACGCGCGCCAGGTTCGCCGCGATGCCGCCACCGGTGACGTGCGACAGCGAGTGCACGTCGCCCGGGTGCCCGTCGATCAGCTCGAGGAGCGGGGTCGTGTAGAGGCGGGTGGGCTCGAGCAGGGCCTCGCCGACCAGGCCGCCGAGCTCCGGCAGCGTGTCGGTGTAGCCGATGCCCCGCTGGTTCAGGATGTGCCGCACGAGCGAGTAGCCGTTGGAGTGCAGCCCCGAGGACTCGATGGCGATGACCACGTCGCCGTCCTGCACCAGGTGCGCGCCGAGCTGAGAGTCCGCTTCGACCGCGCCGACCGCGGCACCGGCGACGTCGTAGTCGTCCGGTCCGAGCAGACCCGGGTGTTCCGCGGTCTCGCCGCCGACGAGGGCGGTGCCGGTGGCCGCGCAGCCGCGGGCGATGCCGGCGACGATGTCGGCGATGCGGTTCGGGACGACCCGGCCGCAGGCGATGTAGTCCGTCATGAACAGCGGCGTCGCGCCGACCACGACGATGTCGTCGACGACCATGCCGACGAGGTCCAGCCCGATCGTGTCGTGCTTGTCGATCGCCTGCGCGATCGCGACCTTCGTGCCGACGCCGTCGGTGGAGGTGGCCAGGAGCGGCCGCTCGTAGTCCTTCAGGAACGAGACGTCGTACAGACCGGCGAAGCCGCCGACCCCGCCCAGGACGGACGCGTTGTGCGTCGCCGACACGGCGGACTTCATGAGCTCGACGGCCAGGTCACCGGCAGCGGTGTCGACGCCGGCCTCGGCGTAGGGGTTGGGCATACGTCGTCCTCCGCGGGGCATGGCAGACTTGTTGGGTACCACCCGATCCTACGGTCTGGAGCACTCCGCGCATGTGCGGCATCGTCGGCCTCGTCAATCAGGGGCCAGCAAACCAATCCATCTACGACGCACTGCTCCTGCTGCAACACCGGGGACAGGACTCCACGGGCATCGCCACGGTCGACGGTCACGTGCACCACATGCACAAGACCCGCGGTCACGTGCGCGAGGGGTTCCGCACCCGTGACATGCGTGCACTCCTCGGGACGATGGGCCTCGGCCACGTCCGGTACGCCACACGCGGAGCCGCCGCGAACGAGGAAGAGGCCCAGCCGTTCTACGTGAACGCGCCGTACGGCATCGTCCTCGTGCACAACGGCAACCTGACGAACACGCGGGAACTCACCCGCGAGCTGTTCGACATCGACCGTCGGCACCTCAACACGACCTCGGACACCGAACTGCTCGTGAACGTGCTGGCGCACGAGTTGCAGGGACAGGTCCGCGGGACCCACCTGGACCCCGGGCAGGTGTTCGACGCGGTCGAGCGCGTGCATGAGCGGGTCGAGGGGTCGTACGCCACGATCGCGACGATCGCGGGTCACGGCCTGCTGGCGTTCCGCGACCCGTACGGCATCCGGCCGCTCATCCTCGGCCACAGGTTCGACGACGCCGGCAAGAGCGAGTGGGTCGTCGCGTCCGAGTCCCTGGTGCTGGAGTCCGGCGGCTACGACATCGTCCGCGACGTCGCCCCGGGCGAGGCCGTCTTCATCGAGATGGACGGCACGATGCACGCCCGGCAGTGTGCGAAGGACCCGCGCCTGGTCCCGTGCTCGTTCGAGTACGTCTACCTGGCCCGTCCGGACTCCGTGATGAACGGCATCTCCGTCTACGACGCCCGTCTGCGCCTGGGCAACCGCCTGGCGGACACGATCGAGCAGTACGCCCCGACCGGTGACATCGACGTCGTGATGCCGATCCCGGACTCCAGCCGGCCCGCAGCGATGCAGGTCGCGCAGAAGCTCGGCATCGAGTACCGCGAGGGCTTCTACAAGAACCGCTACGTCGGCCGGACGTTCATCATGCCGGGGCAGGCGGAGCGCAAGCGATCGGTCCGTCAGAAGCTCAACGCGATGTCGTCCGAGTTCAAGGGCAAGAACATCCTGATCGTCGACGACTCCATCGTGCGCGGCACGACGAGCCGCGAGATCGTCGAGATGGCGCGGGCCGCCGGTGCGAACGAGGTCACCTTCACGAGCGCCGCGCCGCCTGTCCGGTTCCCGCACGTGTACGGCATCAACATGCCGACCCGCGCCGAGCTCATCGCCCACGACCGGAAGATCCCCGAGATCAACCGCGTCCTGGGCAGCGATCACCTGATCTACCAGGAGATCGGCGACATGCGCGACGCGATCATCGAGGGCTCCGACGTCACGGACCTCGAGATGAGCTGCTTCACCGGCGAGTACGTGACCGGCTCGGTGTCGCCGGAGTACCTCGCCTGGGTCGAGGCGAACCAGCTCAGCTGACGCCGCTGCGGACGTCCGCACGGAACGGACTGGAGGCCCGTCACCACCTGGTGACGGGCCTCCAGTCCGTTCTCGGGTCGCGTCTGCGAGCGCAGCCTCAGCGCTCCGGCTGTGCCTGGTCGTCGGGGGCCGGATCGGTCGCGGCCGGGGCGGCCGGGGCGTCGTGCTCCTCGAGCTCGCCGTCGACGGTCTCGGGTGCCGGGTCGACCGCCACGCGCTCGGCCGTCAGCCGGGCTGCACGGCGGGACGAAACCTGGTCGAGCACCACGGCGATGACGGCGCCGACGAGCATGCCGATCGAGATGCCGTACAGGCTGAAGTAGCCGACGAGCCCCGCGAAGCCGGTGGTCTCCTGCTGGTCCCCCCGGTCGATGCTCATCGTGAGCGCGACGACGACCACCGTCACCAAGAAGCCGAGGACGGCCCCGCCGAGGATGAAGACGCTGAAGCGGGGGGCGCGCCGGATGGTGACCTGGTCCGGGCTGGTCACCGCGTTGGGCGCCGGCACCGGGCGCTCATCGGGTCGATCGGTGTTGCTCACGTCCCCATTGTCCCCCACCTTGGGAGGAGCCACGCCCGGCAGTTCGTCCGCTGGACGCGAGATGATGGTCCACTACCGAGCAGTATCGAGGACGGAGGTGCGCGATGATCGACGGGACCGCGTCGAGCGACCGCCGTCCGACGACCGCCCCCGCCCGCTTGTCCTGGCCCGTGATGACCCGGCACGAAGAGGACCGGGCCGTCGCCGTCGTCGGGGAACACCGTTGGAGCGTCGCCCTGGTCGGGACCGCCGGGCTCGGCAAGACCACCGTCGCGGCCCGGGTCACCGACCGGGTCGCCGCGCAGGAGCGTGACGCGGACCCGCTCGTCGTGCCCATCACCGCGGTCGCCTCCGGGTCGTCGATGCCCTTCGGCGCGGTGTCCGACCGTTTCGGGGACGTCCTGGGCGACGACCTGACCGAACCCGTCCCCGCCGAGGCGCGCCTTCGTGACGCGGCCGAGGCGGAGGGCCGGGACCTGCTCCTGCGGGTCGACGACGCCGACCTGCTCGACGCGCTCTCGGCCCGCTACGTCGCCTGGCTCGTCCGTGACCAGCACGCGCGCCTCGTCCTGACCTGCCGGGACTTCACCGCACTCGCCGAACCCCTGCGTGCGCTGTGGCAGGACGACCTGCTCGAGCGCATCGACCTGGAACCGCTCGACCTGGCCGAGACCTCGTCCCTCGTCGAGTCCGCCCTCGGGGCTCCGCTCGAACCGGCATCGGTGGAGCAGGTGCACCGTGCGACGCAGGGCAACCCGCTGTACCTGCGCGAGGTCGTCCGGGCCGGTCTGTCCTCCGGCGCGCTGGAGCACACCGCCCTCAGCTGGTACTGGCGCGGCCGGGTGACGGCGTCGCTGAGCCTGGCCGACATGTACAGCACCGAGCTCGGGGCACTGCCCGGAGACCTGCGTGACGTCGTGGAGATCGTCGCCCTGGCCGAACCGATCCCGCTGTCCCGGCTGATCGCCCTGGTGGACGGGCTCGACCTCGACCGCACGGTGGGGCTCGGCTTCGTCCGGATCGACTCGACCGACACCGGCAGTCCGGTCGCACGCTCCTCGCACCCGCTGGTCGGTGAGGTCGTCCGCGCCCTGGTGCCCGTGGCCCGACGCACGGCCCTGTTCGCCCGGGCGAACGCGTTCCGCACCGACCGTCCCGAGGGTGCGCCGCCGGCCGCCCGGCTCCGTTCGACCCTCTGGGCGCTGGAGTGCGGCATCGTGCCCCCGGTGGACCAACTGCTCGACGCGTCTCGGGTCGCCGGCGGCCTGCAGGAGCACGAGAGCGCCATCGCCCTGACGACCGCAGCCCTCAGCGCGGGGCCCGACGCCGGCCTCACCCCGACCGACCGGGTGCGGACCCACTGCCTGCGGTCCCTGGCCCACGGGTACAGCAGCGGGCGCGAGGCCGGCCGGCTCGACGCCGAAGCGGCCTGGGGTCTGGTGACCTCCGGGGTGGAGGTCGACGACGTCGCCGTGGTCGAGGCGTGCGAGACCCTCGCGAACCTCCGACAGTTCCACGACGACGACGCTGCCGCGGCCGTCGCGCTGACCGAGGTCGCGATGCAGTTCGTGGGCCCGGAGACCGTCGAACAGCTGCGGGTCCTGCGCCTGTCGCACCTGGGCTGGGGCGGTGACTTCGCCGAGGTCCGCGAGGAGATCGAGCGCACCGGCGTCCTGCACGCCCCCGCGATCCCCCGGTCCTTCCTGCCGATCGCGGCGTGCGCCGTGGCCGCCCTGGGCACCGGCGGACGACTCGACGACGCCCTGCGGCTGGCGCAGGCGAGTCTCGCCACGGCCGCGGTGCACCTCGAGGACTCGCCGTGGAGCGTCGGTGAGATCGTCTCGGTCATGCACCAGGTGCAGGTCTGGCGCGGCGACATCGCCGAGATGGTGACCCAGGTGCCGGTCAGCCGGTCGGACCCGTTCCTCAAGTACGACTTCACCCTCGAGCTGTTCGGCATCGGCAACCAGGCCCTCGGACAGCGCCGGTGGTCCGACGCGGTCACCGCGTTCACGGCCGCCTGCGAGCGGTACGCGGTCGACGACCCGGGAGGGTTCGCCGCCTACGCCTGGTCGCGCCTGGCGATGTCGCAGGCGTACGCGGGCATGACCGACGCCGCCGCCGAGTCCGTCGAGCGGGCGCGGACCACTCCCCTGCGGGCCATGCGGATCCTCGGCGCCCAGATCGAGATGACGATCGCCTGGACCGAGGCGCTGCTCGGCAACCCCGCCGGGCTGTACCGCGCGGACGAGCTCATCGCCCGTGGCACCGCCTCGGGCGCCTGGACGCACGTGCTCTACGGCCAGGCCCTGCACTACGCGATGGACGTCGCGGCCGGTCGGGACACCACGGCGTCGCTCGACCGCCTGCAGGATGCGGCCGGCCGGGTGGACGGCCCCCTCGCGAACGCGATCACCCAGTACGCCGACGCGCTGCGCTCGGGTGACCGCGGGTGGATCGCCAGCGTGCAGGCGGACCTCGCCGCGTGCGGGATGGCGGTGACGGCCGGCCGACGGACGCAGCCGCTGACGAAGCGCGAGTACGAGGTCGCCCAGCTCGCGGCGCAGGGGTTCTCGAACCGACGGATCGCGGAGCACCTCGGACTGTCGGTGCGGACGATCGACGCCCACATGTCGCGGGTGTTCTCGAAGTGGGACCTGCGTGCGCGGTCCGAGCTCGCCGAGATGGTCTGAGCCGACGGCCGTCCGCCGCGGGACGTGCGCGTGTGCGCGAGACGCCTCCTGATCCTGCGGCGTCTCGCCCGGTCGGCGGCGTCTCGCCCGGTCGGCGGCGTCTCGCCCGGTCGGCGGCGTCTCGGGGCCGTCCGGAGGATGCCGGCCGCGTCCGGGCACGACGGATCGACCGCAAGAAGTTGCGGGTTGCAGCACGACTCGCCGTCCTCGTTGACACAGTGCGCCTGGTTTCGCGTAGCGTTGCGTACGTCGCCGGGTTCGGACCCGTTCGGGTCGGGTCCGAATCCCGGCGGCTTCAGCAAGGCTAGAGAAGCAGGTGCGCGGTCCACATCGGTAGGACCTACCTAATTCCCGCCGGTACCGGCCAGACGCGGCCCTGTCTCCGCCTTCCGGCTGATGTGCTCGCGTCCCGCTGCCCGCCAGGCTCGACGGGTGCCGTTCACCATCAGCCACGCGGTCGTCGCGCTGCCGTTCCGCCGCTCCGCCCTGCCCGTCGCGGCGGTCGCGGTCGGCTCGATGGCCCCCGACGCCGTGCTCTTCGTGCCCGCACTGCCGCCGTACGGCTTCACGCACTCGTGGCTCGGTGTCGTCACGATCGACCTCGTGGTGTCGCTGGTCGTGCTCGCCGCGTGGTGGTACCTCGTCCGGCCCGCGTGGACCCCGGTCCTCCCGTCCCGGTACCGCGCGCAGCTACCCGGCTGGGACCGGCCCGAGCGGGTCCCGCCGTCGCGGGTCCCGCTCGTCGTGGTCGCCTGCGTGCTCGGGAGCGTGACGCACATCGTCTGGGACGCCCTCTCGCACCCGCACGGCTGGGTCGTCCTGCACGTGTCGGCGCTCCGGTCGGAGGTCGGCGGCCACCCGGTGTACTCCCTCGTCCAGGACGCCTCGAGTGCGGGCGGCCTGCTCCTGCTCCTCGTGCTGCTGCGGCAGTGGACGCGCCACGCGCGGACCGCCGGCGACGTGGCGGGGGTGAGGCGGGCCTCCCGGCCGGACCCCGCGGTGGTCGCACCGGACCACACCGGACGGGAGGCCCGCATCACCCCCGTCGTCGCCCTCGCCGCCGTCCTGCTGGTCGCGCTGGTCACCGCGGGGTCGGGCCTCGGCCGCGGCGGTGGCGTCGGGACGGTCGTCGTCCGCGAGGCGTTCGTCCTGCCGCCGACGGTCGCGGTGACGCTGGCCGCCGGGGCGCTCGTGCTGCTGCTGGTCCGGAGGGCGCGGGCGGCGGAACCGTCAGGGCAGGCGGACCGGCAGGAACGCGGCGAGGTCCGCCCGTGACCCGGAGGCGCTGACGCGGCGCGCGGTGTCCGGGTCGTCCCAGCGGAGCCGACCGGTCGCGAGCGCGAGCCAGGTCGTCGGGTCGGTCTCGACGACGTTCGGCGGGGTGCCGCGGGTGTGTCGAGGGCCGGGCACGGCCTGCACGGCGGCGAACGGCGGGACCCGGACCTCGACGCTGTTCCCGGGCACGTCCTCGGCCAGGCGCTGCAGGGTCCAGCGGACGGCGGTCGCGACCGAGGTGCGGTCCGTCGCACCGGCGGTCACGGCGTCCAGGGCAGCCCGGCCGACGGCGTCTTCGATCGTCCTCGGCGGCATCTCCACAGGCTAGCCGGTGCACTGCGGGCGGCGAGTCGGGCTCGGTAGGGTGATCGGGTGCGAATCCTCGTCCTCGGTTCCGGTGCCCGCGAGCACGCGATCATCACGGCCCTCCTGGCGGAGAACGCCGCGTCCCCGGACGGCGGCCACGTCATCACGGCCGCGCCCGGCAACGCCGGCATCGCCGCCGACGTCGAGACGGTGTCGCTCGACCCGTCGAACGGCGCCCTCGTCGCGGAGTACGCGTTCGAGAACGACGTCGACCTGGTCGTCGTCGGCCCCGAGGCCCCGCTCATCGCCGGTGTCGCCGACCCGCTGCGCACCCGCGGCATCCCCGTCTTCGGTCCGGGCAAGGCCGCCGCGCAGCTCGAGGGCTCGAAGGCGTTCGCCAAGCGGATCATGGCCGAGGCCGGGGTCCCGACCGGACGCCCCGTGTACGCCGGCACGGTGGCCGAAGCCGCGGCGGCGCTCGACGACCTCGGAGCCCCGTACGTCGTGAAGGCCGACGGGTTGGCAGCCGGCAAGGGCGTCCTGGTGACCGAGGACCGGCAGGCGGCGCTCGACCACGCGACCTACTGGTTGCAGCACGGCCACGTCGTCGTCGAGGAGTTCCTGGACGGCGAAGAGGTGTCACTGTTCTTCCTCAGCGACGGGCACGACGTCCGGCCGCTCTCCCCCGCACAGGACTACAAGCGCCTGGGCGACGGCGACCTCGGACCGAACACCGGTGGCATGGGCGCGTACTCGCCGCTGCCCTGGCTCGACGAGCGCTGGGGCTCCGAACAGGCCTTCGTGGACGAGGTCTCCGAGCTCGTCGCACTGCCGACCGTCCGCCGCCTCGAGCACGAGGGCACGCCGTTCGTCGGGCTGCTCTACTGCGGGCTCATCGTGACCGAGCAGGGCGTCCGCGTCATCGAGTTCAACGCCCGGTTCGGCGACCCGGAGACCCAGGTCGTCCTCCCCCGGCTGGCGACCCCGTTGAGCGGCCTGCTGCTGGCAGCGGCGACCGGGCAGCTCGGCAGCGCCCCGCGGCCGGAGTTCCGCGACCAGGCAGCGGTCACCGTCGTCCTGGCGAGCGAGGGCTACCCGGAGAACCCGGTCACCGGTCGGGTCATCACCGGGATCGACGACGCGAACGCCCGCGACGGTGTCGCCGTGCTGCACGCCGCGACCGGCACCCTCGACGGGGACCTCGTCGCCACCGGCGGACGCGTCCTGAGCGTCGTCGGGACCGGGTCCGACTTCGCCCAGGCCCGAGACCGCGCGTACGCGGGACTGCACGACATCACCCTGCCCGGCGGCCAGTTCCGCACCGACATCGCCACGAAGGTCGTCCGATGAGCGCCGCACCCGTCGTCGAGGGCTGGCGTCACGTCTCGTCCGGCAAGGTCCGCGAACTCTACGTCCCGGCCGACACCGCCGACGTCGCCAGTGCCAGCGAGCTGCTGCTGCTGGCCTCGGACCGGGTCAGCGCGTACGACTTCGCGCTCGAACCGCCGATCCCCGGCAAGGGCGAACTGCTGACGCGGCTGTCCCGCTTCTGGTTCGGCCAGCTGCGCGACGTCCCGAACCACCTGCTCACGCCGAGCGGAACCACTACCCCGGTGCCCGCCGACGTCGAAGCCCGCTCCATGCACGTCATGCCGCTCCGGATGTTCCCGATCGAGTGCGTCGTCCGCGGGTACCTGGTCGGCAGCGGCTGGGCGGAGTACCAGGAGTCCGGCAGCGTCTGCGGCGTCGAGCTGCCCGCCGGCCTGTCGAACGGTGACCGCCTACCGGAACCGATCTACACCCCGGCGTACAAGGCGCCGCAGGGCGAGCACGACGAGAACATCTCCTTCGCGCGCACCGAGGAACTGGTCGGGCCGGCCGATGCCGCTGCCCTCCGTGACCTGTCGCTCGCGGTGTACTCCGACGCGGCGGCGATCGCCCTGCAGCGCGGGGTCGTCATCGCGGACACGAAGTTCGAGTTCGGCCGCGACGCCGACGGCCTCATCCGCATCGCGGACGAGGTCCTGACCAGCGACTCCAGCCGCTACTGGGACGCCGCCGCGTACGAGTCCGGTAACCGCACCGACTCCTTCGACAAGCAGATCGTCCGCGACTGGCTCAGCGCGCACTGGGACCGCACGGGCACGCCGCCGGTGCTGCCGGACGAGGTCGTCCAGCGGACGGCTGCACGGTACCGGGCGCTGATCGAGCGCCTCGGGGCCTGACGGCCGCGGGGCCGCGGGACTTCGGGACCGCCGGGCCCGGGGACCGGGAGGCCGCCTGCCCGGTGTCCGACGCGGGTCAGGCGTCGCGGGAGACCACGACGACAGTCAGGTCGTCGCCCGGGTCGTGCTCGATCGCACGCCCGCGGACGCCGGCCAGGAACGTGCCGAGGTCCGGCGACTTCCGGTACAGCGCCCCGAGTCGCGACAGCGAGGCGAGAGTCGAGTCCCACAGTTCGAGCGCCCCGTCGCTGACGAGCAAGAGGGAGTCACCGGGTTCCAGGACGAGCTCCCCGACGGCACGGTCGATCCCGACGGGGTGCAGGCCGATCGGCAGGTCGACGGAGCGCAGGACGGTCTCGGTGCCGTCGGCGTGCAGGTGCAGCACGAGGCCGTGCCCGGCGTCGACGAAGTCGAGCCTGCCGGTGGTGGTGTCGAGTCGGCCGTGGAACAGCGTGGCGAACGCCTCGGCCGCGCTGAGGTCGGGCGACATCTGCTCCTCGAGCGCTGCGACCGCTGTCGTGGGGACCTCGTTGCTCCGGGCGAGCAGTGCCCCGCGCATGCCAGCGGCGAGGAGTCCGGCCGCCATGCCCTTGCCCATCACGTCCGCGACGGTCACGTCGACGGTGTCCCCGGCGACGCGCCACTCGTGGAAGTCACCGGACACGATGCCGTGCGGGATCGACGTGCCACCGATGGTCCACCCCGGCAGGTCCACGGTCCGCGGCTGCAGGCCCGACAGCACGGTACGGAGCCGGTCGTCGTCCAGGCCGGTCGCGAGTTCCCGCTCCGCCCAGACGCCGAGCTCCTCGAGCAGTGCGAGGTCGTCCGCGCTGAGGGTCCGGGGTGCCGAGTCGATGAGGCAGAGGGTGCCCACCTTGGTGGCGTCGGCTCCGACCCGGAGCGGGACCCCGGCGTAGAACCGGACGTTCGGGTCACCGTTGACCCCCGGCAGGTCCGAGAAACGCTGGTCGTCGCGCGCGTCCGGCACCACGACGGGGCCGTCCTGCTGCAGGGTGCGGCCGCAGAACGTGTCCTGCAGCGGCGTCGACCCGGGGATCGCGGAGTCCGACTGTTGCGACTTGTGGAAGAGCAGGTCACTGCCGGCCAGGTTGAGGAACGACCCGGAGACCCCGAAGGCCTCGCGGGCGATGCGGGTGATGCGTTCGAAACGCTCCTCGGGGCCACCCTGGACCACGTCGAGGGCGGCGAGGAGTGCATCCCGCCGAGCGGCGTCAGGAGCGGGGACCGTCTGCTGCTCCACGTGCTCGGTGCTCATGCCTCCACGGTAACGCGGATACCGGACACCGCCCGCGTGCTGTTCCCAGAACGCATGCCCCCAGTGGACGGGCCACCCGGGCGTCCCGCGTAGCCTGGACCGGTGTTCCGCCGTGTCGTCCCCGTCCTCGCCCTGGTCTGTGGCGCGACCCTGGCCCTCACCGGCTGCGGCGCGCAGAACCCCACCGGGCAGGTGTCCGTCACGGTGTCGCAGAACGCGGCCGACCACCCGTACCAGGTGAAGGTGTTCCTGCCGAACGGCGAACCGTTGTCCCACCAGCAGGTCTACCCGGGCGACACCGCGGACTTCGCGGGCGTGCCCCTCGGCGAGGTCACCGTCCGGGCGGGCGACCTCTGCCCGCAGCGCGCGGAGGTCCGAGCCGACCGGGTCGCGAAGGTGACGCTGACGACGGTCGGTTGCTGAGCCTCCCGTCCGGACGCCGGCGAGCTGCTGAGCCACTGCCGAACTGCTGAGACGCCGCCGGGTCTGGCGGCGTCTCGCGCCTTCCGGGGCGTCTCGCCGCGCCGGTCGCGCCGCGCCGCTCGCGCCCTGCCGGTCGCGCCCCGACGGTCAGTCCCGGTCGGGAACCGCGTCCCACTCCGCGCCGTAGCGCGACAGCACCGACCACCGGTCCGCCGGCCAGGTGATGACGAAGGCGCGTCCGACCACGTCGTCCATCGGGACGTTGCCGTGGATCCGGGAGTCCGCCGAGTTGTAGCGGTTGTCGCCCATCACCCAGATCCGCCCCTTGGGCACCGTGATCGAGAAGTCCTCGCCCGACACCCGCTCCACGTCCTCCGGCAGCCGCACGTACGGCTCGTCGACGGCGTGCCCGTTCACCGACAGCCGGCCATGGGCGTCGCAGCACTCCACCCGGTCCCCCGGCAGGCCGATCACGCGCTTGATGAGGTCCTCGCCCTGCCCCGGGCTGAGCCACGCGTTCGGGTCGCGGAAGACCACGACGTCGCCGCGCTCCAGCGGCATCACCCCGGGCACGAGTTCGTTCACCAGCACCCGGTCGCCGACCAGGAGCGTGTTCTCCATCGACTCCGACGGGATGTAGAACGAGCGCACCAGGTACGCCTTCACCAGGAACGACGCGAGCAGGGCCGCCACCACGATGATCACCAGGTCGCGGAGGAACCGCTTGGTCGACCTGCGGCGCTCATCGGCTGCGCCTTGGATCGGTGTGTCGCTGCTCAATGTGTCGCCACGACCTTCACGAGTGAGATCGCGAGCGCGACCGCGGCGAGCACGATCCCGCCCCACAGGCCCAGGAACGACGGCTGCTTGCCGCTGAACCGCTGCAGGAACACCCCGACCAGACCGATTCGGACGACCAGGATGACGACCGCCGCGATCTGCGCCCACTCCGCTGGCAGCCATCCGAGCCACGCGCCCGCGTAGAGCACGGCCGGGATCAGCCCGGAGGTCGCGATCGGGTTCGCGTTCCGCGTGATGACGGCGACGGTCTCGCGACGGGCGTCCTCGTCACCGGTGGCGCCGATGGAGTGCGCCACCAGGTGCGCGAGCACGTGCGCCAGGTACGTCAGGACCGCGGTCGCGAGCACCGTCAGGACCGCGGAGCCGTGCTGGATCTGCTCCGGCGAGACGGCGATCGCGACGGCGAGGACGGTGATGTTGCCGTAGATGTACGACGACATGCGGTCGCGGACGTGCTCGACCGGCAGGTCCTGGGGTCGCGGGCGGCGACCTCGGCGTTCAGGGGGCATCGGTCCATCTTGGCCCGTCCCGGCCCGGTCCGGCTGACGAGCAACCGGATGCGATGCCAAGGTGGTCAGGACCGCGCACCGCCGCACGGTCGGGATGGAGGCCCGCATGACGAACCGCAGACCACTCGCCCTGGTGACCGGGGTCGGCCGACGAGCCGGGATCGGGGCCGCCATCGCGACACGCCTGGCTGCCGACGGGTGGGACCTCGCGATCAGCTGGTGGGGGCCGTACGACGAGCGGGTGCACGGGGGCGCCGACCCGGACGGTGTGGACGCGGTCGTCGCGGAGTGTGTGGCGGCGGGAGCTGCCGTGACGCGCCTCCCGGTCGACCTGGCCGACCCGGAGCAGGCGACCGCACTCGTCGGCCGCGCCGAGGCCGAGGCGGGCGTGCCGGTGACGGCCGTCGTGATGTCGCACTGCGAGTCGGTGGACTCGGACTTCGCGACGACCACCGTCGAGTCGTTCGACAAGCACCTGGCCGTGAACGTCCGCGCACCGTTCCTCATCGTGCAGGCGTACGCGCGGCGACTGCGCGAGGGGGCCGACGCACCGCTCGACCGGCGTCGGGTGATCGCGCTGACGAGTGACCACGTCGGGTTCAACCTGCCCTACGGCACGAGCAAGGGCGCGCTCGACCGGTTGATCGTGGGGGCCGCGATCGAGCTCGGGGACGTGCAGGTGAGTGCGAACACCATCAACCCGGGGCCGAACGACACGGGGTGGATGACGGACGAGATCCGACAGGCCGCGGTCGACCAGACCCCGCTCGGACGGCCGTCGATGCCCACCGACACCGCGGCGCTCGTCGGGTTCCTGTGTGGGCCGGACGGCGGATGGGTGAACGGGCAGTTGCTCAAGACGGACGGTGGCTTCAGCGCGAAGTGACGGGCGCGGTGCCGGAGCACCGGCCCCCGGGGAGTCGTTGACGTGTCACCGAACGGGGCGCAGACTGGTGGGATGAACTCGCAGGACCTCCTCGCCGCCGACACCGGGATGGGCGCCGTGACGCTCCGGGTCGCCGACCTCGACGCCATGACGGCGTTCTACCGGGACGGCGTGCGGCTGACGGTGCTCGTGCACGAGGGGGCGCGGGTGGTGCTCGGGCGGCCCGTACCGGGTGGCGATGCTGTGCCAGCTGGCGGCACCGTGCCAGCTGGCGGCGCGCTCGCCGTGCCGGTCGTCGTGCTCGAGCACGAGCCGGCGCTCCGGCACGCGAGTCCCGGCCAGGCCGGACTGTTCCACACCGCTGTGGTGTTCGACGGCCGAGCGGACCTCGCCGCCGCCCTGTACTCCGTCGCCACGCGGTACCCGCAGTCGTTCACCGGCAGCGCCGACCATCTCGTCAGCAACGCCTTCTACTTCACGGACCCCGAGGGCAACGGCGTCGAGCTGTACTGGGACCGCGACCGCACCGAGTGGTCGTGGACCCACGGCTCGATCGACATGGACACCGTGTACATCGACCCGAACGCGTTCCTGCAGGAGCACCTCACCGCCGAGGCACTCGAGCACGCCGACACCCGGCCCGGCCGCGTCGGCCACGTGCACCTGTCGGTCGGCGACGTGGCCTCGGCGAAGGCGTTCTACGTCGACACCCTCGGTTTCGCGACGACCGCAGCGATGGGCAGCCAGGCGCTGTTCGTCAGCGCTGGCGGGTACCACCACCACATGGCGATGAACACGTGGAACTCCCGAGGGGCGGGCCGTCGGCAGCAGGCGCTCGGACTCGGCCTCGTCCGGATCGAGGTCCCGGCCGCCGACGACCTCGGTGCGCTGACCGCGCGGATGCGGGACGCCGGGGTGCAGACCGCTGACGAGGGATGGACGGTCGCGTTCGAGGACCCGTGGGCGAACCGCATCGAGGTGACCACAGCCGGGCGCGGCTGACGCGGCGGGCGCGCGCCGTGCCTCCCGGCTGGTGCGCGGTGGTGAGCCGGAGATGGTCGGCGAAGCGACAGAAGTGCGGCGTCATCCTGTGCACATCTGTCGCTTTGAGGACCATCTCCGGCACGCGAGACCGTCAGCCCGTGCGCGGGTGCGGGCGCAGGTGCGGGTGCGTTGGTCCGGCCGGGAGGCACGTGTCACCACCCAGCACCCGCCCGGTCAGCGGGTGCGGAAGTAGCGGTGCAACGCGCGCTCCCGGATGAGCGGCACCGCGGCCGCGCCGCCCGCGACCGCACCGACGAGTCCGAGTCCGCAGAGGACCGCGCCACCCGCGACGATCGGCAGCCCGTCAGCGACCGGGAGGCCCCGCACCAGTACGACGGACACGGCGAGCGCCAGGGTGGTTCCGACCACACCCCACGCGAGGTGCTGGACCGCGATGCCGAGTGCCTGCGCTGCCGTGCTGACGCCGACGTGCCGGTCGGAGGCGATCGACAGGCGCCGACGGAGGACCGCCGCGCCCCCGACGACCAGTCCGAGTCCGAGTGCGGCTCCCTCGAGTACGCCCGGCGTCGGGAGCTCGCTCGGGGCGAACGCCGTTCCGGACCGCGGGTTGAGCTGGCCGAGGGTCGACCGCTCGCCCTCCTCGGAACCGGTCGCCGGCAGCAGCGTCCGCCGCACGCTCGCGAGGGCTGTCTCGTCCTCCGGCCAGATCGTCGCCCAGCAGGCGTCGAAGGGTGCGTCGTCGACAGCGGTCGGCGCCAGGACCGCGTACGCCAGGTCGGGGTCCCGGCCGTCGTCCGGGTACGAGTAGACGCCCGCGACGGGGACCGGCCCGTCCGGCGTCACGATCTGCTCGCCCGGATGGACGCCCAGCTCGTCGGCCACCTCGGGCGCGACGACGACACCCGGACCGCCGGTCGTCTCGGTGACGCTGAAGAGCGAGGTCGCCCCGCTCGTCACCTCGTAGGTCGGGATCGAGGTCCCCGGGAGCGCTGCGACCACCATGCCGTCGTCGAGCCGGCGGAGCGCCCCGGCCGCCAGGACGTCCGGCTCGTCCGCGAGCGCCGCGCACGCGCGACCGTCGATCCGTCCCGCCGCAGTGAACACCTGCGTCGCCGCCCCGGACACCACCCACTGGGCGGCAGCACGGACGTCCCCGGCGACGGTCTGGGTCCGGAGGCTGACGACACCGCCGATCAACACCGCGAGCACGACCGCGCACGCCACCGCGGAGCCCGCGCCGGTCGCCAGGTCGCGCCAGGCCTCGCGCAGTACCTCGGTCACGCGCATGGGGTGCCGGGTCCTCCCGGGGACGGTGCGAGGACTCACCGGAACGCACCGAGGTCCAGGACCTCGCCGCATGCAGACCGTGTGGCGTCGTCGTGCGTCGCGACGACGACGGTCGTGCCGGCGGCTGCGAGTTCGGCGATCACGCCGTTCACCTCTGCCGCGGTCGTCCGGTCGAGCTGGGCGGTCGGTTCGTCGACGAGCATCAGGGTCGGCGCCGCGGCCACACCCCGGGCGAGCATCAGCCGTTGCGCCTCGCCGCCGGACAGCTCACGGAAACGCGCTGTCGCTCGGGGCGCCAGGCCGAAGCGCTCGAGGATCGTCCGTGCCCGCTGCTCCGCTGCCCGCCGGCGCATCCCGTGAGCGAGCAGCGGCAGGGTCACGTGGTCGAGGGCCGTGCGCCGAGCAACACCGTGGGGGTTCTGGAACACCCAGAGCACGGCCGCGTCGTCGGGTAGCTCCACGCGTCCGGACGTCGGGGTGGTCATCCGCGCGAGGATCGCGAGCAGGGTCGACTTGCCGGAGCCGCTCGGGCCGATGAGCGCCGTCACCGTGCCGTCGTCGAAGGTCCGGTTGACGTCGTGGAACAGCCCGGTCCCGTTCGGCCACCGGTGCCCGACTCCGCGGAGGCTCACCGGCATGACCGACCGGTGTCCGGGACAACGCGGACGCGATCGAGCGGTGTCGGGACGGCCGTCGCGGGGCCGGCGGTCGCGGGTTCGGCGGTCGCGGGTTCGGCCGTCGTGGGGTCAGCGGTCGTGGGGTCGGCGGTCCCGCCCGGGTCGACGCGGATGAACGACTGCCCGAGCTCCGAGCCGACCACCTCGACCCGGACCGGATCGCCGGGCACCGGCTGGACGCACGCATGGTGGTCCCGAACGTCCCAGAGCGCACTCGGGGGCACGACGCGGACCTCGAGCGGCTCGGCGAGCACCCACGACGCCGGCAGCGTCGGCACGCCGTCCGCAGAAGCAACGGTGGCGGCGTACTCCGGCAGGGCACCGATCTGCGTCAGTGCGTCCGGGTCCGTCACCACACCGTTGTCGTCGACGGCCGTGCGCAACTGCCCGACGGCGATCTCGCGTGCGCCAGCCACGGCCTCCGACGGGAGCTGCTCGATCCGGGCACCCCGCAGCTCCGCGGGCAGTTCGACGAGTGTGCCGTCGGCGTCGACCGGCGCCCCGACCACGGCGGTGCACGTCCGGACCGTCGCCTCGGCCGCCGGGATCCAGGCGAACGCCGAGCGCTCGATCGTGTCGTCCGGTACCGCCGCCCGGGGGACGTCGTGGGACAGGAGGAACGACCTCGTCGCCCGGAGCGTCCCCGGTCCGACGATGCCGTCGACCGCGATCGTCGAGCCGAGTCGGGCGAGTTCCTGTTGGAGACCGCGGACGTCCTCTCCCCGGTCGTCGAGCGTGAGGTCCCGGAACAGCGGCGTCCTGCTCGCGAACGCGATGACCGGCACGTCGTCGACCCGGGCGATCTCCGTGCCGCTGCGAAGAACCCCGCCCGTCGAACACGACGAGGACGTGACGATGCCGGTCCGGCTCGTCACCACCGATCGGGGCGCACCGGTGTCGAGCGCGAGTTGCACCTGGTGCTCGTCGGCGTCCGTCCGCTCGGTGACCGCCACGGTCTGGACCGGAGACGCCGTCCGCAGTGCCGCGGGTGGGTCGGTCGGGAGCGCCACGACCGCACCGACCGCGGCGGCGGCCGCGACGAGCAGGCTGCCGAGGCCGATGAGTGAGCCGGACACGGCTGCGCTGCGTCGCCCGCTCATCCCTGCCGCCAGAGGCTGAGCGGGTCGAGCCGACACTGCACGGCAGCAGGGTCGTAGTCGTCGAACGAGAACATGCCGGTGTCGTTCTCCGACCGCCACTTCCGCTCGGTGTAGTCCTTCCCGACGAGCCCGGACTTCTGCAGACACGCGACGGTGATCTTCGCTTCGTCCTGCTTCTCCGGGTTCCGCCGCACCTCGTTGAACAGATAGGTGATGCTCCTGTCGAATTGGTGAGAGCATCGCCGCCTCACGGCTTCGACGACGTCCATCTCAGGAAGATCGGCTCCGTCGATCCTACTGAGGCTCGAAGTTCCGTCATCGGCCACCTGCAGGTCGTAGCCAGCATCACGCATGCAGGCGCGGTCTCGGGCCTGCGCGTCCGCGAGCTCTGCTGCGGAGATCTCACCGTCTCGCAGAATCTGAGTCTCGTAGTCGCTGGCGAGTGCAAGAGATTCTCCGAATTCCTGCGCCCAGGGACCGGCGGCCGGAAGGCGCTGCGGAGTTGACGGTGCCGACGCTGGGTCCTGGGCACATCCACTCATGAGGAGCATCGACAACACCATGATCGCAATGCCGCGACCGGGCCTCCTCAGTACCACCTCAGACCCGGACCATCCCGTACTGCGTCACGTGCGCATAGCAAACCGGTTCGTACGACCAGGTGTTTGCTTTGGCGTTGTTACCGTATTTGAGGTCTTTGTTGTTGATGCGATTGAAGTGATGGGCCATTCCGCAACCCGTGTAGTTCTTCCCCCTCGTCTGGGTGATCTGCCCCCAGCACGCAGCTGCTTCGGCTTCAGTTGCCGTCGCTGTGTCGATTGCGACGCCGATACCGAGGATGGTCCCGGTGATCGCAACTGCGACCATCAACTTCGTGAGCATTTGTTTCTCCTTCCACTCCGCAAGCACCTCGTGGTAGAGTGCAACGTATTAGATTCTTGTCGTCAGGTCAACTCAAATATGACATCTTCGATGTCAGCGGGTTGTTACAAGTCGGTGAGCTCTGCGGCGGTCACGCCACCCGCACGCGGCGCTACTGCGCCGCCCGCTCACCCCTCCTGCAACAGGCCGAGCGGGTCGAGCCGACACTGCGTCGCCTCCGGTGACCACTCCACGAAGGAGTAGTCGTAGGCCTCGCGCTCGGTCCGCCAGCGCTGCTCGGTGTAGTCCCGGCCGACGACTCCTGCGCGTCGCAGACACGCCACCTGGAGCGCAGCCTCATCCCGGTGCTCCGGGTTCCGTCGGATCGCGTCGAACAGCCTCGAGATGTCGTGGTCGAACCTCCGCGAGCAGCCCCGCAGGTACGACATCACCTGTTCGATGCCCTCCCTCTGACCATGCAACGGATCGATGTCCGCCGCGCCGTCGCGGTGTTCCTCATACCGGTATCCGTGCTCCCGCATGCACACCTTCGTCCGCGCTCGGGCGTCTGCGCGTTCATCGGCTGTGATCACACCGTCGGCGAGCATGCCGATCTGGTACGGGCTCACCGCAGCATCAGCGAACTCCTCCGCCCACGGCCCTGCGGCCGCGAACCTCGAGGGATCCATCCGCCCCGGAGTCGGCTCGCCGCGGTCCAGAGGAGCCTGGGCACAGCCGCTCAGAATCAGGGCGCACATCGCCACCAGGGCGCACGACCGCGGCGCCACGGTTCCCGCCAGAGCCCGAGCGGATCGAGCTGGCACTGCTGCGCACGCTTGTCGTACTCGTCGAACGAGAAGACTCCGGTATCGCCCTCGGCCCGCCACTTCCGCTCGGTGTAGTCCCTCCCGACCAGACCGGCTCTCCGCAGACACGCAACGGCGATCTCTGCCTCGTCCTGCTTCTCCGGGTTCCGACGCGTCTCCTCGAAGAGCATCGTCACGTGTTCGTCGTACCGTTCCTCGCACGCGCGGAGGACCGGATCCGACCGCTTGAAGAAGTCGTCCGGGTACTTGCCGTCACGGGACGAGAGCTCGAAGCCGCCGTCCGGGTCGTACTCGATGTCCAGGCCGGACTCCCGCAGGCACTGCCGGACGTGGTGGTGCGCGTCCTCGAGCTCCGCCGCCGTGACCTCACCGTCACTGAGGATCGCCGCTTCGTACGGCGAGACCCCCTGCCGGAGTGCTTCGCGGAACTCGTCCACCCAGGGCCCACCAGCAGTCAGCGAGGCAACGGCGGAAGCAGTGGTCGCACGCGGATCCTCGGTCCGGGCACAACCCGGGAGGCCGAGCGAGACCACGGCCGCGCACGCGATGGCCGTCGCAACGCGGCCGTGCTCTCGACGTCGCATCTACCTGGCCGTCATCCCGTACGAGACGACGTTCGCCCAGCAGGCGTTCTGGACCGAGTACCGGCCCCGTCCGACCCACGCTCCGTACTTCGACTTGGCGTTCTTGATCGCGTCCCGATGAC
This sequence comes from Curtobacterium sp. MCPF17_031, assembly GCF_003234035.1. Classification (NCBI taxonomy): domain Bacteria; kingdom Bacillati; phylum Actinomycetota; class Actinomycetes; order Micrococcales; family Microbacteriaceae; genus Curtobacterium; species Curtobacterium sp. MCPF17_031. The sequence continues at coordinate 405,882 of NZ_QKSG01000002.1, forward strand.
GGGCCGACCAACAGGTGTTGTTCTTGCCCTTCCAGATGCTCACCGAGCCGTAGCACGTCGCCGCCTCTGCTCCGGGCGCAGTCGCCACGTCGAGCGTCAGAGTGCCGCCGATGACCGTGCCGACGACCGCTGCGCCGAGGATCAACTTCGTGATCATCCGTCCTCCCTCCTCCGCCACGAGCCCTCTCGTGGATGACGTGACAGTAGAACGGCGGAACTCCGGAATGCCACCTTTCGGTATACGACATTTTTAAGACCTCCGCCGCGTTGTTCACATCCCGGGCAGGATGGACCGATGAGCGAAGACATCCGGTGGGAGGTGGTCGAGGAGAGCGCACTGACGCTCACCGACCACGAGGCGATCGCGGCGATGCTGGCGCAGGCCTTCCCGAGCTGGTCGCACTGGTACGTCGGCGGTCGGAGCTGGGCGGGCATGCAACCCGAGCGCCGGGTGCTCGGCCGGACCGAGGACGGCGTCGTCCTGGCCCACGTCGGCATCCGCCGGATGTTCGTCACGGTCGGCGGCGAGGACGTCCTGGTCGGGGACACGGGCCTGGTCGGTGTCTCGCCCCGCCTCCAGGGCTCAGGGGTGGGCCGAGAACTGATGGAGCGCGTCCACGACGTGCTCGACGGGCTCCGGGTGCCGTACGGGTTCCTCGGTGCGGGCGAGGACCGCATCCCCTTCTACGCTCACATGGGCTGGCACGAGTTCCCCGAGGCCGTCGGCACCTTCAGCGCCTTCACCGCGGACGGTGCCGGGGTCGTGGAGACCGAGCAGGGCGGCTGGATGGTCCGTCCGGTGACCGCCCGCCTCGAGGACTGGCCGGAGGGTCCGATCCTCCTCAACGGCCAGCAGGTTTGAACACACCCGACCTGACGCACCCGACCGCGGTCGCCGAGCGGTCAGGAACGGTCGCACCGAGCCTCCCGGAACGACACTCCGTGACCACCCGGCGGAACTGAGCGGGGCGTCTCGACCGGTCGGCGCGCCGCCCACGCTCGCCAGGCGAGCCAGCGGACCACAGACGGGAGGCGCGGTGCGAGTCGATCTCGCACCGCGCCTCCCGTCTGTGTCCTGGCTGCTACGCCTCGACGGCGACCTTCTCCGGGTCCTCGTTCGAGCCGGGCGCGCTCGGCACGACGGCAGCACGCACGCGCGCACCGAGATCGGGGTCGACGCTCGTCCAGTAGGCGAAGACCCGCTCGCGGAGGTCGTCACGCGTCACCTTGGAGACGTGCCCCGCGATGTTGCCGACGAGACGCGCACGTGCGGCGTCATCGAGGACCTCGCGGTAGAGCGTGCCCGCCTGACCGAAGTCGTCGTCCTCCGGGTGCAGGGTCGCCGCGGAACGCTGCAGCGCTCCGTCGGACTCCCAGCCCGGGGCGTCATCGGTCGCGTTCGGGTCGGCGTGGGCACCGCCGAGCGAGTTCGGCGCGTACACCGGGACTTCGGACTTCTGGAAGTCGAAGCGCATGGCACCGTCCTTCGAGTACGAGTGCACCTCGTTCTTCGGGGCGTTGACGGGCAGCTGCGCGTGGTTCGTGCCGACGCGGTATCGCTGGGCGTCCGCGTAGCTGAAGATGCGCGCGAGGAGCATCTTGTCCGGGCTGGCTGCGATGCCGGGGACGAAGTTCGACGGCGCGAAGGTGGCCTGCTCGATCTGCGCGAAGTAGTTCTCCGGGTTGCGGTTGAGCTCCATCGTGCCGACCTCGATGAGGGGGTAGTCCGCGTGCGGCCACACCTTCGTCAGGTCGAACGGGTTGAAGCGGTAGCTCGCGGCGTCCTCGTACGGCATGACCTGCACCTTGAGGGTCCAGCGCGGGTTGTCCCCACGCTCGATCGCCTCGTACAGGTCACGGATGTGGAAGTCCGCGTCCTCGCCGGCGATGCGGTCGGCGTCCTCCTGCGTCAGGGTCGCGTGGCCCTGCTCGGTGAGGAAGTGGTACTTCACCCAGAAGCGCTCGCCCGCGGCGTTGATCCACTGGTAGGTGTGCGACCCGAAGCCGTCCATGTGGCGCCACGACGACGGGAGACCGCGGTCGCCCATGAGCCACGTGACCTGGTGCGCGGACTCGGGCGACAGGGTCCAGAAGTCCCACTGCATGTCGTGGTTGCGCAGGTGCGAGCCCGGCAGACGCTTCTGCGAGCGGATGAAGTCGGGGAACTTGATGCCGTCGCGGATGAAGAAGACGGGGGTGTTGTTGCCGACGAGGTCGTAGTTGCCCTCTTCGGTGTAGAACTTCAGCGCGAAGCCGCGGGGGTCCCGCCAGGTGTCGGGCGAACCCTGCTCACCGGCGACGCTCGAGAAGCGGGCGAGCATCTCGGTGGTCTGGCCGGGCTGGAGGAACGCGGCCCGCGTGTACTTCGAGACGTCGTTGGTGACGGTGAAGGTACCGAACGCCCCGCCGCCCTTGGCGTGCACGACACGCTCCGGGACGCGCTCCCGGTTGAACTGGGCGAGCTTCTCGACCAGGTAGTGGTCGTGCAGGGCGATGGGGCCGTCGGCCCCCACTCCCATGGAGTGCTGGTCGCTGGAGACCGGGGCCCCGCTGTTGGTCGTGGTGGTGGGCGTGTTCTGGTCGGACACGGTTCCTCCTCAGGTGGAACGTAGGTTCGGTCAGGATGGCTCGGGTCGGTTCGCAGCGACGGCGTCGGTCTCGACACCGCTCTGCTCGGCTGCCGCACACTGCGCGCAGATGCCCCAGTAGGTGACCTCTGCGGTGGTGACGGCGAAGCCGTGGGTCTCGGACGGCGTCAGGCACGGCGCGTGGCCGACGGCGCAGTCCACGTCACCGATCGCGCCGCACATCGTGCAGACGATGTGGTGGTGGTTGTCGCCGGTCCGCCGTTCGTAGCGGGCGGGACTGCCGGCCGGCTCGATGCGACGGACGAGTCCGGCGCCGGTCAGTGCGGCGAGGACGCCGTAGACCGCCTGGTGACTGGTCGTCGGGAGTTCGGCGGCGAGCGCCGTGACCAGGTCGTCGGCGGTGGTGTGCGGCTGCGTCTCGATCGCCCGGAGGGCGGCGAGGCGTGGCGCGGTGACGCGGAGACCGGCTCCACGGAGGAGTTCGTTGTCGTCGACCATGCGGAGCCCTTCTCTTGCAGGATTCAAGACAACGCCCACTGTACACGGCGGGAGCGGCCCTTCGGGCGACACATGCGCCTCCCGGAATGCAATGTGTCACGATCCTGTCGCGATCGGCTGGACCCGACCTGGGAGGGGTGGAACGACCGGTAGCGTCCAGCCATGTCCATGCAGCAGGCCGACGCGTCGGCGAACACCGCTCAGGACGCCCGGGGGACCATCGCGCAGCGGGACCTGGTCGTCGACCTCATCCGGACGGCCTGCGTCGTCCTGGTCGTCATCGTGCACGTCACGATGGTCGGCGTCGGTTCCGACTCCTCGGGCCTGCGGGTGACGAGCCCGCTGCAGGAACTGCCCTGGTACGTGGCGGCGACCTGGATCGGCCAGGTGATGCCCCTCTTCTTCGTCGTCGGCGGCTTCGCGAGCGCCGTCGGGTGGCGCAGCACCGTTGCCCGGGGCGGCGGCGCCCGGGACTGGGTCGCGACCCGGCTCGTGCGGCTCTACCGTCCGGCGGTGCCGCTGTTCGCGGTGCTCGCGGTCGGGCTCGGCATCGCGACCGTCCTCGGTACGCCCGCGGACCTGCTCGACGAACTCGCGTTCGGCATCGGGTCACCGCTGTGGTTCCTCGCCACCTACGGCATCACGCAGTGCTGCGTGCCCCTGATGGCCCGGCTGCATGCCACCGTCCCGTGGCGCACGCTGGCGGTACTGCTGCTCCTGGCCGCGGCGGTGGACGGGGTCCGGCTCGCCAGCGGGGTCGCCGAGATCGGCCTGCTCAACCTCGGCCCGGTGTGGCTGTTCGCCCAGCAGCTCGGGTTCCTCTGGGCGGACGGCTGGTTCGCCCGGCGCTCGAAGCTCCTGCTGGCGGGTGTCGCGGTCGCCGCCTCCGCGGTCCTCGTGCCGATCACCTCGGTCGGGCTCTGGTCTCCGGACATGCTGCAGGACCTCAACCCGCCGATGCTGCCGCTGGCCCTGCTCGCGGTCGGGCAGGCCTGCCTGGTCCAGGTCGTGCACGCTCCCCTGACCCGGCTGATGCGCACCCGACCCGCACAGGCCGTCGTGTTCCTGCTCGGCCGCGACGGCATGACGATCTACCTGTGGCACCTGCCGCTCTTCATCCTCCTCAACGGCATCGGGCTGCTCGTCGGGCTGCCGTTCCCCGACCCCGGCTCGCGCACCTGGTGGGCCACCCGCATCGTCGCCGTGGTCGTCCTGCTCGCCGCCACCCTCGGCGTCGCCCGGGCCGTGCGCCGCTTCGACCGTCCACTCCCCCGCCTCGTGCCCGGCGCGGACCGCCCCGCATGGCCGGTCCTCGCGGTCGCGGCGCTCTGCACGATCGGCCCGGCGTTCGCCGTGATGGAGCTGCACCTCTCGTTCCCGCTCGCGCTCCTCGGCGCGGTCGCGATCCCGGTCGGGACGTGGCTGCTGAGCAAGACCGTCGCGGCGCGGGGCGTGCGGACCATGTAGGGATCCTCATCTGCCGGAGCCGCGTCGGGCCTCCCGGCCGGAGGAAGATGACTCCCGCAGCGCGACCACCGGGAGGCACCCCACGCCGTCACCCTCCGAGTTCTGGAACACCTGGCACGTCGACCCCCTGGCGGCGGTGCTCGTCGTCGTCGCCGCCGTCGCGTACGGCGCCGGACTCGTCGTGGCCCGACGACGGAGCGTTCGCTGGCCCTGGTGGCGGACCCTGGCGTTCGTCGCCGCGCTGGCCCTGTTCGCGGTCGTGCAGTTCGGGATCGTCGGCGAGTACGACCGGCAGCTCCGGTGGGCCTTCGTCCTGCGGATCGCCGTCCTGTTCTTCGCGGTCCCCACGTTCGCCGCACTGTCCGGCCCGTTCGCGTTGCTGCGGACGGGAGGCCCGACCCGCCTCGCCGAGACCGCCGACGCCGTCCTGCGCTCACGTCCGGCGCGGCTCCTCGGCAACGCGATCGTCTCGCCACTGGTCGCCCTCGCGCTGTTCTGCGTGATGCTCACCCCGCTGGCGGCCGTGCTCCGCCAGTCCCTGGTCAGCAGCGAGGGGATCACCGTCCTCGTGCCCGTCCTCGGCTTCGGGTTGCTCGCGCCGCTGTCCGAGGTCGGGGTGCTCCGCTCCTCCGCCTTCGCCACCGCAGAGTTCCTGCTGGCGTTCGTGGAGCTCGTGCTCGACGCGGTGCCGGCGGTCGTGATGCGCGTCAGCGACCACGTGCTGGACGGAGCCGGCAGGGTGGCGTTGCACGTGCCCTGGGCGCCGTCGCCACTGCGGGACCAGCACCTGGCGGGCGACCTGCTGTGGTTCATCGCCGAGGTGGCGGACGTCCCCGTGCTCATCGCCCTCTTCATCCGGTGGCAACGCTCCGACCGCCGCGAGGCCCGCGAAGTCGACGACTTGACGGACGAGCAGATGGACGCACTGACACGGGAGCACCTGCAGCGACGGTCCTGATGGGTCGGGGCTCGCGGCTTGGCCTGAGGGGCGCGGGTCGGTCGGGTCGGTCGGGTCGGGTCGGCGGGAGGTTCGGCCGCCTGGCGCGAGCGGGCGGAACACCAGGGTCCGAGCGCTCCGAGCCGCGCAGATCTGACCGTTCGATCCGCGCCGGGCGTCCGTCGCGCTCGAGCGGGCGGAATCCCCCGGCCCGACGACCCCGCGGAGCGCGGATCCGCCCTCTCGCCGAAGCGCGCCAGCTCGGCTGCCGCCCCCGCCGGCGAGCGGGCGGAACACCAGTGCCCTGCCCGGTCTGGAGACGCGCTTCCGCCCGCTCACCGACGAGTCGCCGCCCCGACCCGCAAGTGGGCGGAATGCCTCGGCCCCGCCCGGTCCGGAGACGCTCTTCCGCCCACTCGCCGACGTGCGTCCGTCCCGTCGCCGCCCCGACCCGCGAGCGGGCGGAATCCCCGAGTGTCGCGAGCACAGGGGGCGCGGAACCGCCCGCTCGACGTGGGGCGGGCCTCCCGGCTGGCCGGGAAGTGCGCGCGACGCGGCGAGCGGGCGGAATCCTCCGGCGCGGGCGACCCGGGAGGCGCGTTTCCGCCCGCTCGCCGCACTGCGCCCGCCTCGGCGCCGGCTCACGGGCCGCGCACCCCGCGAGCGGGCGGAAGACCCTGGTGCCGTGGACGCCAGCGGTGCACTTCCGCCCGCTCGGCGACCACGCCGGCCGACCGGGACACCCGGAGACGAAGGAGCCCCGGCCCCTCGTGCGAGGGACCGGGGCTCCGGTGGTGCGGGACGCTCGGGCTACGCCTCGACGTGCTTGCCCGGGTGCTGCCCGGCGGCGAGCTCGTCAGCGGCGGTCGCGGGTGCGGCGGCCGAGGCGTGGGCACCGACGTGCTCCCGTTCATCATCGGCCTGCGCCGCTCCGGCGTGCGCCGCGCCGGCCTGCGCCACGTCGGCGGACCCGTCGGGCTGCGTGGCGACCGAGCCGGTCTGCTTCCAGGCGACAGTCTGCTTCGGCTTCGCCAGGAACAGGGCCGCGACGATCGCCGCGATGAGCACGACGGCCGGCAGGACGAGCGACTGCCCCATGGCTCGCGAGAACGGCTCGAGCAGGAACCCGGGCAGCGACCCGGTCTGCGCGGCACCAGCGCCGGAACCACCGGACTGCTGCGGGAACTCGGCGGTGATCCGAGCCTCCATCAGGGCGGCGATGCCGGCGGAACCGAGCACCGCACCGATCTGACGGGTGGTGTTGTAGACGCCCGAGCCGGCGCCGGCCAGACGCGGCGGCAGGTTGCGCGTGGCGGAGACCGACAGCGGTCCCCACATGCAGGCGTTGGCCAGGCCGAGCAGCGCGCTCGGCAGGAGCACCCAGCCCCAGTCGGCGTTCGCGGCGATCAGCGCGCCGAACCAGAACAGCCCGCCGGAGAAGCAGGCGAGCCCGAAGGACGCCACCCAGCGCGGGTTCCAGACGTTGAGCTTCTTGCCGACGACCGGCGCGAGGCCGGCCGAGATGACCGCCTGCGGCACGAGGAGCAGCGCGGCCTGCGTCGGCGAGAAGCGCAGGACGTCCTGCGCCCACAGCATGATCGGCAGCGCGAAGGACGAGATCGCGACGCCGACCGCGGTGATGGCGATGTTCGCCAGGGTGAAGTTGCGGTCCTTGAACAGGCCGAGCGGCAACAGCGGCTCGCCCTTCTGCACGCCCTGCCAGACGACGAACGCGGCGAGCACGACGATGCCGGCGATGATCAGCGACCAGACCGAGATCGGGCCGGTGATGGTACCCCAGTCGTAGGTCTCGCCCTCCTGGATGCCGAAGACGAGCAGGAACAGCCCGACTGCGGACAGCACGATGCCCAGGTAGTCGAAGCGGTGTCCGTGGCGCTCGAAGGACGGGACGAACTTCTGTGCGAGGACGAACGCGACGATGCCGACGGGGACGTTGACGAAGAAGATCCACTCCCAACCGAAGCCGTCGACCAGCAGGCCGCCGACGATCGGGCCGACGAGCGAGGCCACACCGGCGACCGCACCCCAGAGGCCCATGGCTGCGCCACGGTTCTGCGGCGGGAAGATGCGGGTGATGACGGACATCGTCTGCGGGGTCATCATCGCGGCGCCGAGGCCCTGCACGACGCGGGCGAGGATCAGCATCTCGATCGAGCCTGCGAGTCCGCACCAGAGGCTGGCGAGCGTGAAGACGACGAGCCCGACCTGGTAGAGCACCTTCGGTCCGAAGCGGTCACCGAGTCGACCGGTGATGAGCAGCGGGACGGCGTACGCCAGCAGGTAGGCGCTGGTGACCCAGATGACGGCGTTGATGTCGGCGTCGAGCGCCTTCGCGATGGTCGGCGTCGCGACCGAGACGATCGTCGAGTCGACGAGGATCATGAAGAAGCCGACGACGAGTGCCCAGAGCGCTGGCCACGGCTTCTTGCCGTGCTCCAGGTCGGCGGCGGTTGATGCGGATGTCATCGAGTGGTGTCCTTGCTGTTCTGTGTGGGTTCTGCGGGGACGGCCGGACCGTCCCAGGGGATGTCGCCGCGCTCCACGCGGTCAGCGATGGCGGTGAGCCACTCGAGTTGCGCGGTGAGCATGGCACGGACGTACGACACGTCGAGCCAGTAGCGCTCGGCGAGGCCCTTGGCCTGGAGGCCCGTGGCGGTCTCGTCGTACCCGTCGCGTCGGGCGTCCAGCGCGTGGATGCGAGCGCGGAGCGCGGTGACCACGTCCTCGACGGGCAGGTTGTCCATGTGGGACACCGCCAGTCCGAACTGCGGGTACTCGTCGGCCGGCTCGGCGACCATGCGTCGGAGGCCCTCCTCGAGCGCCGCGCGGCCGGCGTCGGTGATCGAGTAGGTGGTCCGTTCGGGCCGCTTGCCCGCGCGGTCGGTGCCGACGACCTCGGCGTACCCGAGGTCCGCGAGGCGGCCGACCTGGTGGTACAGCGTCCCGGGGCGCACCTTGACGTTCCGGTCCTCGCGACGCTGCAACATCGTCTGGAACATCTCGTAGGGGTGCATCGGCGCCTCGGCGAGCAGGCCGAGTGCCGCGAACGCCAATGGCGTCAGGTCGGTCACGTGGTCTCCGGTGTTCGAGAGCGACGGGTGTTCGATGCCGATTGTTCGACATCGAATAGTACGTCTCCGATGGTCCGTCCACAACCGCTCCGGCTGCCCCCGCGGGCCACCTAGACTGGTGACGTCCCCACCCGACCCCTGTGCTGGAGTGAACACGTGCCAACGATCGTCGTCGAGGTCATGCCGAAGGCCGAGATCCTCGACCCCCAGGGCAAGGCGGTGGGCAACGCCCTCGCCCGCCTCGGCAAGAACGACCTGACCAACGTCCGCATCGGCAAGCGATTCGAGGTGTCGGTCGACGGCCCCGTCGACGACGCCAAGCTCGCCGAGGTCCGCGAGATCGCGGTCGACGTCTTCTCGAACGCAGTCATCGAGGACGTCGTCTCCGTGAGTGTCGTCGAGTGACCGCGATGCGCATCGGGGTCATCACCTTCCCCGGCTCGCTCGACGACCGCGACGCCCAGCGCGCCGTGCGTCTCGCCGGAGCCGAGCCGGTGGCGCTCTGGCACGGTGACCACGACCTCCAGGGCGTCGACGCGATCGTCCTGCCGGGCGGGTTCTCCTACGGGGACTACCTCCGCGCGGGCGCCATCGCGGCCAAGGCCCCGATCATGGCCGAGGTCATCGACGTCGCCGGCAAGGGCATGCCCGTGCTCGGCATCTGCAACGGCTTCCAGATGCTCGCCGAGGCCCGCCTGGTCCCGGGCGCGCACACGCGGAACGCCCACCAGCAGTTCATCCGCCGCGACCAGGTGCTCCGCGTCGAGAACGCCGGCACCGCCTGGACCTCCGGCTTCGACGCGCAGCAGGAGATCACCATCCCGCTGAAGAACGCCGACGGTCGGTTCGTCGCCGACGCGGACGAGATCAAGCGCATCGAGGACAACGGCCAGGTCGTGTTCCGCTACGTCGGCGTCAACCCGAACGGGTCGATCGGCGACATCGCCGGTGTCTCGAACGAGCGCGGCAACGTCGTCGGCCTGATGCCGCACCCCGAGCACGCGACGGAGCCCGGGTTCGGCCCGGACACCCGCGCGGCCATGGCCTCCGGCACGGACGGCCTGACCTTCTTCACCTCCGTGATCGAGCGCGCGCTCGTCAAGTGACCGCGACTCCAGCGCCCGCGACTCCAGTGACAGGGAACGACAACACCGTGACCACGCCCGTCCGCCCGAAGCCCGACACCGTCCAGGACGCCGCCGAGACGCCCGACAAGGAACAGCCCTACGCGGCACTCGGGCTGAAGGCCGACGAGTACGCGAAGATCCGCGAGATCCTCGGTCGTCGTCCCACGTCGGGCGAGCTCGCCATGTACTCCGTCATGTGGTCCGAGCACTGCTCCTACAAGTCGAGCAAGAACTACCTCCGGCAGTTCGGCAAGAAGGTCACGCCGGAGATGACCAAGAACCTGATGGTCGGCATGGGCGAGAACGCCGGTGTCGTCGACGTCGGTGACGGCTGGGCGGTGACCTTCAAGGTCGAGTCGCACAACCACCCCTCCTACGTCGAGCCGTACCAGGGCGCGGCCACGGGTGTCGGCGGCATCGTGCGCGACATCATCTCGATGGGTGCCCGTCCGGTCGCGGTGATGGACCAGCTGCGCTTCGGCGCGATCGACCACGAGGACACCGCACGCGTGGTGCACGGGGTCGTCGGCGGCATCTCGTTCTACGGCAACTGCCTGGGCCTGCCGAACATCGGCGGCGAGACCTACTTCGACCCGGTGTACCAGGGCAACCCGCTGGTCAACGCCCTGGCGGTCGGTGTGCTGCGGCACGAGGACCTGCACCTGGCGAACGCGTCCGGCGCGGGCAACAAGGTCGTGCTCTTCGGTGCCCGCACCGGTGGCGACGGCATCGGCGGCGCATCGATCCTGGCGTCCGACACCTTCACCGAGGGCGGCCCGACCAAGCGTCCGGCGGTCCAGGTGGGCGACCCGTTCGCCGAGAAGGTCCTCATCGAGTGCTGCCTCGAGCTCTTCCAGAAGGAGCTCGTCGAGGGCATCCAGGACCTCGGCGCCGCGGGTATCTCCTGCGCGACGAGCGAGCTCGCGAGCAACGGTGACGGCGGGATGCACATCTCGCTCGACGACGTCCTGCTGCGCGACCCGTCGCTCACGGCAGAGGAGATCCTCATGTCGGAGAGCCAGGAGCGGATGATGGCGGTCGTCCGCCCCGACAAGCTCGACGCCTTCCTCGAGGTCGTCGGCAAGTGGGAGGTCGAGACCAGCGTGCTGGGCGAGGTCACCGGCACCGGTCGCCTCGTCATCGACTGGCAGGGCCAGGAGATCGTCAACGTCGACCCGCGCACCGTCGCGGTCGACGGCCCGGTGTACGACCGTCCGGTCAAGTACCCGACCTGGATCGACGCGCTCCAGGCCGACGGCGCCGAGTCGCTCGACCGTCCGGAGACCGGCCCTGCCCTGAAGGCGCAGTTCCTGCAGCTGCTCGGGTCGCCGAACCTCTCCGACAAGCGCTGGGTCACGAACCAGTACGACACCTACGTGCTCGGCAACACCGCGCTGTCCTTCCCCGACGACGGCGGCATGATCCGCGTCGACGAGGAGACCGGTCTCGGTGTCGCGATCGCCACGGACGCCAACGGCCGCTACTGCCAGCTCGACCCGAAGCAGGGTGCTCGACTGGCCCTGGCCGAGGCGTACCGGAACGTCGCCGTCACCGGAGCCGTCCCCGCGGCGGTCACCGACTGCCTGAACTTCGGCTCGCCGGAGAACCCCGAGGTCATGTGGCAGTTCTCCGAGGCCGTCGAGGGCCTGGCGGACGGCTGCATGGAGCTCGGCATCCCGGTGACCGGCGGCAACGTCTCGTTCTACAACCAGACCGGTGACACCCCGATCCACCCGACGCCCGTCGTCGGTGTGCTCGGCGTGATCGACGACGTCGCCAAGCGCATCCCCTCGGGGTGGCAGGACGACGGCCACAACATCTACCTGCTCGGCACCACGAGCCTCGAGCTCGACGGTTCGGCCTGGGCCGGCACCGTGCACGACCACCTCGGTGGACGTCCGCCGATGGTCGACCTCGGGCGCGAGAAGGCCCTGGCGGAGCTCATCGCCGCCGCGGCGGACGAGCAGCTGCTGACGAGCGCGCACGACCTGGCGGACGGCGGCCTCGGCCAGACCCTCGCCGAGTCGGTGCTCCGCTTCGGCCTCGGTGCCCGTGTCGTGCTGGACGAGCTCGAGTCCCGCGACGGCGTCGACACCGCGACCGCGCTGTTCTCGGAGTCGACGGGCCGCGTCATCGTGACCGTCCGACGTGAGGACGACGTGCGCTTCCAGGGCCTCTGCACGGGCCGGGGGTACCCCGTCCTGCGCATCGGCGTGACCGACGCGGCGTCAGGCTCGCTCGAGGTCCAGGGTGCGTTCGAGGCGACGATCGACGAGCTCCGCGGCGCACACGGTGCGACCCTGCCGACGCACTTCGGTGCCGTCATCCAGGAGAACGTCACCGAGGGCTACGTCGGTCGCGGGCCGCTCGACGACCACGGGTCCTTCTCGCCGCGCACGGATTCCTGACCCGGTGCCGATCGTCACGCTGCCCTTCCAGGAACTGGTCGACGGCTTCGGCCCGGTCCCGGACGGCATCGAGTTGGACGTCTGGGACGTCGAGGCTCCGTACGAACGGGCCGACGAGGTCGCCATCGCCTTCCTGCCGTTCTACTTCGGCGGGCGGCACCGGTGGCAGTTCGTGCACGACCTGCCGAACCTCGAACTGCTGCAGCTGCCGAGCGCCGGGTACGAGTGGGCGACCCCGCACGTGCCCGGTCACGCTCATCTGGCGAACGGCCGCGGGATCCACGACGACGAGACAGCCGAGCTCGCCGTCGGGTTGGCGCTGACCTCGCTCCGTGAGATCGCCGCGTTCCAGTTCGACCGCGCCGAGCAGCGGTGGGACTCGCGGGAGACCCGTTCGCTCGCCGATCGCCGCGTCACGGTCGTCGGCTACGGCGCCATCGGGTCCGCGATCGCGACCCGGTTCGAGGCGTTCCGCACCCGGGTCACCGTCGTCGCCCGGACCGCGCGGCAGCAGGACGGCCGGCGGGTGCACGCGTTCGGCGAACTGCCGGAACTCGCGCGGACCACGGACGTCCTCGTGCTCATCGCGCCGCTCACCGACGAGACCGAGGGGCTGGTGGACGCGGACCTCCTCGCAGCGCTGCCGGACGGCGCCCTCGTGGTGAACGTCGCGCGTGGCAAGGTCGTCGACACCGACGCACTGGTGGCGGAACTCCGCTCGGGCCGGATCTCGGCGGCGCTCGACGTCACCGACCCGGAACCCCTGCCTGCCGACCACGCCCTCTGGACGACGCCGAACACCGTGCTCACGCCGCACGTCGGCGGCAACACGGACCTCAGCGTCCCGCGGTCGCTCGACCTGATCCGACGCCAGGTCGCGGCGCTGGCCGAGGGGCGGCCGTTCGAGAACGTCATCGACCTGCCGGTCCCCCAGGGCTGACAGCTGCAGGGCGACAACCGCAGCGCCGACAGCCCCCGGACGCGCTACCCCAACGGGATGACGCACGTCGGGCTGCCGACGGCGATCTGCCCGACGGTCGCCCCCGGCACGCCGTCGTCCCCGACCGGCAGCACCGCCACCGCATCCGAGTTCTGGTTCGCGACGAGCAGGTACCCGGGCACCCTGGCGAAGTGGCGGGGCCAGGCTCCCCCGGCCGACGCTGCCCCGACGACCCGGAGCCCGTCGTCGGCCGTGTCGAGCACCACGATCTGGTCGCGGCCGCGGACGGCGACGGTGACCAGGCCGCGCTCGTCGACCTCGATGTGACTGAGGAGCGACGGGACACCGGGTCCGTCGAACACCGGAGTGGCGCAGACCTCCCGGAACGTCCCGGACTCGTCACGGCGGAGGCGGTACACCCGTCCGTCGAGCTCCCCAGCGACGACCAGATCGCCGCCCAGGTCACCGCCCGAGTCACCGCCCAGCTCGCCGCCCACCGAACCGGAGACCCAGGCCATGTGCCGCGGTCCGGCACCGGGGGTGAGGCGGTGCACGCGGAGCGGCTCGATCGACACCGAGCCCGCATCGGCGTCGATCCGGAACTCGTGCAGGGCATCGCCGCCCAGGTCGGCGACCAGCACGGTGCCGTCCGGTGTGGCGATGGACTGGTGGGCGTGTGAGCCCTCCTGGCGCTCCTCGTCGGGGCCGGTCGCGTCGGGCAGGGCCTCGGTCGCGAGTGCCGCGTGGGGCAGCACGGCGGACACCCCGGCACCCTGGCCGCCGACACCGTGCACGAGGCCGCCACCAGCAGTCCCGCCGCGCCCGACCCCGTTGGGGACGACGTACGCCTCCGCCGCTTCGAGCGAGACCGCGGTCACCGTCCCGGAGACGTAGTTCGTGACGACGAGCGCTCCCGAGGGGTCGACCCGCACGTGGCAGGGTGCATCTCCGCCGGCGGGGGCGTCCCAGAGGTGCTCCAGAGCGGAGCCCGTGCGGCGGAACGCGTGCACGCCGCCGTCGACCGTCTCGGAGACGGCGTAGACCCGGTCACCGTCGACGGCGAGGAACGACGGATCGTCGAGCACCGCGACCGTCGACACGACGTCACCGTCGACGATGGAGATGCCGGTCGCGTTCCCACCTCCGGTCGCCGTGTACGAACCGATCAGCAGGTGCAGTGGCGGCAGGGTCACAGTTCACCGACGGCGATGCGCTCGTGGTGGTGGATGACCTCCGCCACGATGAAGTTGAGGAACTTCTCGGCGAAGGCCGGGTCGAGGTGGGACTCGGCAGCGAGGGCACGCAGCCGTGCGACCTGGATCTGCTCGCGCGAGGGGTCGGCCGCCGGCATGCCCGCCGCGGCCTTGAGGTACCCGACCCGCTGCGTGTACTTGAACCGCTCCGCGAGCATGTGGATCACGGCAGCGTCGATGTTGTCGATGCTCTGCCGGATGCTCTGCAGCTCGGCCACGGCGTCATCGTCGGTCGTCCCTCGGGCCTCGTTCATGGTCAGAGCCTACTGATCGAGGTCGCTCCCGACGAGATGTGACCCCGGGGGCCGTCCCGTTGCTGGGAGGATGGTCGTCATGACGGTTCTGCTGGCGATCTCCGGTGTCTTCGCGGTCCTGGCGGGCCTGGTGCACGCGTACATCTTCTTCCTCGAGTCCCTCGCATGGACGAGCCCTCGGGTCCGACGCATCTTCAGCATCTCGAGCGAAGGCGAGGCGCAGGCGACCCGCTCCCTCGCCTTCAACCAGGGCTTCTACAACCTCTTCCTGGCGATCGGCGCGGTCCTCGGTGTCGTGCTGGTGCTCGCCGGCAACGGTGCGACCGGCTGGACGCTCGTCGTCTTCTCGTGCGCGAGCATGCTCGGTGCCGCCGTCGTCCTCGCGGGCACCGGCCGCAAGTACCTGCGCTCTGCGTCGATGCAGGGCGCGTTCCCGCTGCTCGCGCTCCTGTTCGCGTTCGTGGGCTCGTCCTTCGGGTCCTGACCCGCGCCTCCCGTCCGGCACGCGCGCAGCGCCCGGCCTGGAGGCCCGCCCCACCTCCGCAGGACGCCCCGCCGCCCGACGCCCCATCGGCCCCGGCAGCGCGGCTGGGTCCACGCACAACAGGAACGGGCCCGCACCACGACATCTCGTGGTGCGGGCCGGTTCCTGTTGTGCGGGTCCGGCTGGCGCCGCAGCCGCAGCCGCGCCGCGCCGCGGCCGGCGTCAGCCCAGCTTCTTCGCGAACTCGTCCGGCAGACGCTGCAGCGCCCACTCGATCGCCGCGGTCGTCCCGAGCGAGAACGCCGTGGAGACGTCCGAGTCGTCGATGACGATGGAATGCCCCGCCTCGACCGAGGGCACCTTCTGGAACAGCGGGTCCGAGGACGCCTTCGACGCGTCGACGTAGATCGGCAGCACGACGGTCAGGTCGGCGTCGAGCAGGTCGAGGTTCTCGTTCGACAGCGAGACCGAGAATTCCTTGCCGGCGGCCTCGTCGATCGCCTTCGGGATCGTGAAGCCGAGGTTCTGCATGAACGTGGCGCGGCTGTCGCGGGAGGCGTAGACGCCGAAGCCCTCCGACGTGTACGCGCCGATCGCTGCGGTCTTGCCCTGGAACTCGGGGTGCGCCTTGCGGGCGGCGGCGTAGGAGTCGTCGAGATCGCTGAGGAGCTTCTTGCCCTCGGTCTCCTTGCCGAGCGCCTTCGAGATCATGTCGACCTGCTCCGTCGTGGAGGCCAGGTAGTTCTCGCCGCCCTTCGGGATCGCGACCGTCGGGGCGATGGCGGACAGCTTGTCGTAGCGGTCCTTGTCCCCCGAGGACTTCACGTCGAGGATCACGTCGGGCTTCAGCTTGAGGATCTCCTCGTAGCTGGGCTCGAGCGTGTTGATGATCTTCGGCGCCTTGTCGTACGCACCCTTCAGCCAGGGGCCGACGCCCTCGCCACCGAAGGCGAGCCAGTCGCTGGCCCCGACTGGCTGCACGCCGAGTTCGAGCGCCGTCTCGGCGTCTCCCCAGCCGAGGGCGACGACGCGCTTGGGCGCCGAGTCGATCGTCGTGGTGCCGAGACCGGTGGAGATGGACACCGGGAACGCACCGTCGGACGAACCGGCGGAGGACGACGAGGACGAGGGGCTCGACGAGGAGCAGCCAGCCAGGACGAGCGAGGCCGCGACGACGGCACCGGCCGCGGCGAGCACGCGCCCGAGGCGACGCTTGGGGAGGGAGGTACGGATCACGAAGGGTAGCCTAACCTAAGCGCTCCTCCCCCGGGAGGCTCGTGTGACGCCCGTGGATAGGCTGCGCCCGTGGCCCTCACCTTCCCCGACGCCGACCGCACCGAACTCGCCGTGCTCGGCTCCCCGATCGCGCACTCGCTCTCCCCCGCGCTGCACGCTGCGGCCTACGACGTGCTCGGGCTGCCGTTCTCGTACGGGAGGCACGAGGTCGCCTCCGGTGGGCTCGCTGCGTTCGTCTCGGGGCTGGGTCCGGAGTGGCGCGGCCTGAGCCTCACGATGCCGTTGAAGCGCGAGGTGCTGCCCTTGCTCGACCGGACGACCCCGCTCGTCGACGAGCTCGGTGTCGCCAACACCGTCGCGTTCCGCCGTGAAGGCTCGTCGGTCGTCCTGGCGGGAGCGAACACCGACGTCGCCGGGATCGTCCGCCCGGTCGCCGCACTCGGTCACGTGCCGGGTGAGGCGACGGTCCTCGGCGGCGGAGCGACGGCGGCGAGCGCCCTCACCGCGTCACTCCGGCTCGGAGCCTCCCTGGTGCGGGTGTTCCTGCGCGACACCGGCAAGGCGGGTGACCTGGTGCTGCTCGCGGCCCGACTCGGGGTGACGATCGAGGTGCACGACCTGCAGGACCTCGCCTCCGCTGACCCGATGGGTTTCGTGGTGTCGGCCCTGCCGGGCGGTGCTGCTGACGACCTGCCCCTCGTGCCGTCCGGCCCGGACGCGGTGCTGTTCGACGTGGCGTACGAGCCGTGGCCGACCCGGGCCTCGACGGCGTGGACGGCCGCGGGCGGTCGGGTGCTGAACGGCCTCGACATGCTCAGCGAGCAGGCGATCGGGCAGATCCGCTTCTTCCTGACCGGGGACGAGGACGAGCTGCTGCCAGACGAGGCTGAGGTCCGCCGAGCGATGCGCGCTGCCGTGAGCTTGCCGGAGACGATCGGCTGACGGGGCGGCGCGCAGGCGTTCCCGAGACGGGCCCGTCCGCACGCGACACCGCCGAGCAGCTGAGACGCCGCCGACTCCGGAGGCGTCTCGGGCACTCGGCGGCGTCACGCACAGACGCCGGCGTCTCACACGCGCAAGTGGGGGCCAGCGACCCTCAGACCACGACGCCGTCGACGTAGTACCAGTGCCCGCCCTCGCGGACGAAGTCGCTCGTCTCCTCGAGCGTCCCGCGCTCGGTGTCGGAGCGCCACCACGCGCGGAACGTGACGGTGCCCGCGGAGTCGAACGGGCCTCCCGACCGGGTGCCGACGACGTCGAGCCGCGTCCAGCGCTGCCCGGGGTCCAGGTCGACCGACGCCGGCCGGGTACGTGGGTGCCAGCTGCGCAGCAGGTACTCGGGCAGGCCGAGCGCGAAGGCCGAGAACCGCGACCGCATCAGCCGCTCGGCGGTCGGTGCAGGAGCGCCGGCGTGGAGGGGGCCGCAGCACTCGTCGTAGGGGTTGCCACTCAGGCAGGGGCAGCGGTCGGTCGGCACCGCACCAGCCTAGGCAGCTCCCGCCCGCCGCCGCACGGCCTCGAGACGCCCCTGTGTGGGCGAGACGCCCCCGTCTGCGCGAGACGCCGCTCCGCAGGTGAGACGCCGCCGGGTACGGAGGCGTCTCGGCATCAGCACGACGTCTCGACCAGACGCCGGCGTCTCACCCACACCCAACGCGGCCGGACCTAGTCGACGAGCGACAGCGTCACCGTGATGTTCCCACGCGTGGCGTTCGAGTACGGGCAGATGGTGTGCGCGAGTTCGACCAGCCGCTGCCGCTCAGGTCCGGCGACGCTCGGCGCGTAGACGTCGAGCTCCACCGCCAGACCGAACCCACCCGAGCCGTTCCCGCCGATGCTGACCTCGGCGGAGACCTCGGCGCCGGCGGTGTCCAGCGTCAGCTCGCGGCCGGCGGCGTGCAGGGCGCCGAGGAAGCAAGCCGCGTACCCGGCGGCGAAGAGCTGCTCGGGGTTGGTGCCCTCGCCGCTGCCGCCCATCTCCTTCGGCGGTCGGGTGTCGAGGTCGATGCGGTCATCCTCGGTGCGGACGTGGCCGTCGCGGCCGCCTCCGGTGGCGTGGGCGGCTGCGGTGTAGACGATGTCGAGACTCATCCGACCAGATGACCGGGAGTGGCTGGACACTCGCTGAGGGGGCCCGGGGGCGGGCTGGTCACCGGCTCGGCCCGCGCACAGCGCCGGGCGTGTCCGGGTCCCTCGCAGGCGAGGGCCCCGCCCCCGCGAGGGCCCCGCGACCGGGTTCAGCCGATGAAGGTGTCGACGAGCGCGGTGGCGTCCTCGACCACCGAGCGCTGCCACTGCTGCCGGGTCTTCCGGATGCGGGTGACGACCAGGCCGTGCAGGGAGATCCAGAGCAGGTCGGCCTGCAACCGCTCGTCCCGATCGCCGGCAGGCAGGCCGACGAGGAGGGCATCGAGGCGGCTCTGTAGTCGGTCGATCCCGGACTCGATCGTCACCGGGTCCTCCAGCAGATCACGTCCCTCGAACAGCAGCTGGTACGCGCCGGGGTTCGCGACCGCCCACGTCACGTACGCGCTCGCGGTGGTCCGCAGGGCAGCGGCGCGGTCGTCGTCGGTCGAGGCACCCGCGCCTGCGGCCTCGATCGCCGTCGTGAGCGCGGTGAGGCTCTGGGTGGCCACGGCGATGAGCAGCGCCTGCTGGGACGGGAAGTGCCGGTACACGGCGGTCGCTGACACCCCGCACGCACGCGCGGTCTCGCGCAGGGACGGTGGGGTGACGGCCAGGCGCTGCGACAACAGGTCCGTCGCGGCCGCGAGGAGGTCGTCACGCAGCTGGTCGCCGGTGCGGGTGCGCGACGTGTTCGTCATGGAGCAACTGTCGCACGAGCGCGCGGTTGACACCCGTCAACCAGCCGCCTAGGTTTACACCTGTCAACTAGAAGGAGCAGGCATGGACCACACCGACACGACCGCGCTCATCACCGGCGCGAGTTCCGGCATCGGACGGGAGTTCGCCCGCGCCCTGGCCGCGCGCGGAGCCGACCTGGTGCTGGTCGCGCGCCGAGCCGACGTCCTCGAGGAGCTGGCACAGTCGCTCCGATCGGACCACGGACGGGTGGTGACGGTCGTGCCGCTCGACCTCACGCAGCCGGCGAGCGGCACGCGCCTGCTCACCGAACTCGACCGACTCGGCGTCCGCGTGGACACGGTGGTGAACTGCGCCGGCATCGGTCTGACCCGAGACTTCGTGGACAGCACGCCGTCTGAACTCGGGGACCAGCTCGCCGTCAACATCGACGCCGTCGTCGACGTGTGCCGCGCGTTCCTCCCGCGGCTCGTGTCCTCCAGCCGGGGCGTGCTCCTCAACGTCGCGAGTCTCACGGCCTACATGCCGACGCCGGGGATGGCGGTCTACGCAGCCTCGAAGGCCTTCGTCCTGCGGTTCACCGAGGCGCTGGCGTACGAGTTGCGCGACTCCGGGGTCACCGTCATGGCCTTCTCGCCCGGTCCGACGAAGACCGAGTTCTACCGGAACTCCGGGACGGACGAGGGCCGGGTGCGGTTCGAGACGCCCGAGCAGGTCGTCGCTGCGGCGTTCCGAGCCCTCGACAAGTCGACGCCCCCGGTCAGTGCCGTGTCGGGCAGTGCGAACACGCGGACCAGCCGCATCGCGCCACTGCTGCCGAGGCGGACGGTCCTGCGCCTGGCCGACTCTTCCCCGAGGACGACGGCCTGACCTCGTCACCGCACCAGGGAGATCAGTCGGAGGCACGACCGGCCCGGGCGCGCGGGAACCGTCCCAGGGTCGTCGGACGGGCACGAGCCATCCGCAGCGCGAGCGGGTAGACATGGCACGTGTTCAGACTGGGGTGGCAGTTGTTGCGTGCGCGGTTCCGTGAGGACGTGTCGCTGGAGCCCTTCCGCCGGGCGGTGACGTTCGGACTCGTCGTCGGCGTCGTGGCAGCGGTTGTGCTCGGGGTGGCCGCAGCGCACACGGGATGGGCCGGCCTGGGGACGGCGCGCTCCACCGTGGTCGTCGTGTCCACTGCACTGGCGGCCGGACTGATGACGATGTCTTGCTTCCCGGTGAAGCAGACCGCCGACCCGCCGGCCACGATCAACGGCAGGCAGGTGCGTCCGGACACGATGCGTCTTGCGCGCGACTCCGTCCAGCGGTACCTGCGTCGACGCATGCCGCAGGTGCTCCCCGAGGACCGCGACGCCGTGCTGCAGGACACGGCCCTGATGCGACGGACCCTGGTGGTCGACGTCGTCCGTGCGAGCCCCGGGCTGATCGGCGTCGCACTGCTCGCGATCACGGGGCTGGTCGCGAGCGACGGGCACGGGCTGAACTTCATCCTCGTCGCCGGCTACACCTCGCTCATCCCAACGTACGTCACCCGCCTCGGACGAGCGGAGCGGGCTCACCGGGCCGCTACTGCCCTCCCGCCGTCCGAGCTCAGGTCGACCACCCCGACCGGCCGCAACCGCTTCCCGTCGGGCTCGAAGGTCGGCCTCCCCGACGACTGACCGGACGGCGAGCACCTGCCACGGCAGCCACCTGCCACGGCAGGATGAGCACGTGGAGACCCGAGCACTCTTCGCCGCGACCGCCCAGTCGTTCGTGGACCTCGTCACCGCGCTGCCCTCCCCCGTGGCGGATCCGGCCCTCTGGTCTTCCCCCGCGCTCGGGGTCTGGGACCTCCGGGCGCTCGTCGGGCACACGAACCGTGCCCTCGTGACGGTGTCGACGTACGCCGCCACCACGATCGAGCACGGCGCCGATCCGAGCACGTCCACGTCCACGTCCACGTCCGGAGCGGTCCTCGACGACGCGGCCGAGTACCTCCAGGCCGCGACCCGCACGGCGACCGACCCGGACGAGGTCGCTGCCCGCGGTGTCGCCGCCGGCGCAGCACTCGGCACCGATCCGGAGGCCGCGGTGACGGCGGCTCGCGACCAGGCCCTGGCTGTCCTCGCGGCGGTCCCGTCGGGCACCCGCATCCCGGTGGTCGGCGGTCTGCTCCTGCCGGTCGAGGAGTACCTGCGCACCCGCATCGTCGAGTTGGTCGTGCACGGCGGCGACGTCGCACGAGCCGCGACGGCAGCCGGTGCTCCCGTCTCGGCCTCCCCGCCGGCGGAGGCGGTGGTCGCCGCCACCCTGCTGCTCGCCGAGGTCGGGGCGCGCCGCGGCGACGGTGCGCTGCTGCTCGCCGCCCTGACCGGTCGGGGGTCCCTGCCGCCCGGCTACTCCGTGCTCTGAGCGTCGGCACCGACGACGACTGCAGCACCGGCGACGGCCCGTGCGATCCGATCGACGGCGTCGTCGACGAGGGCTCGGCGGGTCACGTCGTCGTCCTGTTCGGACTCGAACACGAACGCCGTCGCTCCACGGACCGCCCCGCAGTAGTCGACGATCCCGTGTTCGATCTGCGTCCGGATCGCCTGCTCGTAGCCGTGCCGCTCGTACGTCCCGGCAGCGTCACCGGCGACCGGCAGCAGGTGCACGGTGAGCCGCCCGAGGTTCCGACGCGTCCCACCGGCCGGGTCGACGTCGAACGCCCAACCGTTGACGAAGACGCGGTCGACCCAGCCCTTCAGGAGCGCCGGCATCGACCACCAGTAGACGGGGAACACCAGCACGAGGTGGTCGCTGGCGTCGAGGCGCTGCTGCTCGCGGACGACGTCGTCGGGGAGCGCACCGGTGCCCCGGTAGGCGTCCCGGTCCGCCGGACGGAACCGCGGGTCGAACCCCTCGGCAGCGAGGTCGACCAGCTCGACCTCGCCGGGGTACAGGGCGTCCTGCAGCTGTCGGGCGATGCCCGCGGTGAGCGAGTCCGGATCGGGGTGGGCGGTGACGATGAGGGTCTGCACGGCCGTCAGTCAAGCGGACCAGGCTGAGCCCGTACCGACGTCGGGGGGTCCGGGCACACTGGTCGCATGTGTGGCCGCTTCGTCGTCTCCGACACCACCGCTGACCTGCTCCCCGAACTCGTCGGGGAGCTCGCCGCGCGCACCGAGCACGTCGACGAGGACACGGGCGAGGTCCGCGCCGGCCTCGCGCCGAGCTGGAACGTCGCTCCGACCGACCCCGTGTACGCGGTCCGGCAGCGGCACGGGCAGCGCGAACTCCCCCGGATCAGCTGGGGCTTCGTGCCGAGCTGGGCGAAGGACTTCCAGAAGCAGCGACCGAAGCCGATCAACGCGCGCATCGAGACCGTGGCGACGAGCGGCATGTTCAAGCGTGCGTTCGCGACGAACCGGTGCATCGTGCCGGCGCAGGGCTACTACGAGTGGGTCGTGCGTGAGGACGGCAAGGAGCCGCACTTCGTCCACGAGCCCGGCGGGGCGCTCGCGATGGCCGGTGTCGTCAGCGCCTGGCCCGACCCCACGAAGCCCGAGGACGCCCCGGACAAGTGGCGGCTGTCGCTCGCGATCATCACCCGTGACGCCCACGTCGCTCCGGGCGAGGTGCACGACCGGATGCCGGCGTTCCTCACGCCCGACGGGTACGACGCCTGGCTCGGCGACGGCGCCGGTACAGGTGACCTGCTCGCCCTGCTCGACCGTGAGTCGCTCGAGGTCGCGGCGGGCCTCGAGCAGTACGAGGTCGCCCGGACGGTCAACAGCGTGCGGAACGACGGGCCGCACCTCATCGAGCCGTTGTTCTGATCGCTCCCGCTCCGTGGGTCGAGGCTCAGGGAGCAGCGCGCGAGGGACGACGACCGACCGTCAGGGCCCCGGCGTCCCGTCGAACAGCACACCCGACCAGGCCAGGAGGATCGGCCCGAGCACGACGACGAACACGCCGACCGCCACCACCACCGCGCCGACCCCCGACACGATCGCGGTGAGCAGTCCGAGGAGCCCCACGAGTCCGAGTGCCCGACGGGCGTCCCCGCCGCCCGCCACTGCGGTCGTCGCACTGGAGAACAGGGCGCTCATCGGGTCGTCAGCCATGGCCGCAGCGTAGCCCGGCTGCCCGGGGGTCAACCCCACCCGCATCCGGGAGGTGGCCGCATTCTCCGGCCGGACGGCCGCCGCGACGATGGACACATGACCTCGACGCAGCACACCACCACGATCGACACCTCGCAGCCCACCACCCGATCCGAGCGTTCTGCCCTGACCTCCGCGGTCGGCGTCCTCGGCATGGGCGTCATCGTCCTGGCCCTCGCCGGCTGCAGTGTCGTCAAGCCCTACCTGCCCGAACAGCAGGAGCACTACGACACCTACGCCGACGCCCCCTCGAAGGCGAACTCGGAGGACCTCGCCTGGTTCATGCCCGAGTGGGTGCCGGCGGATGCGAAGGACATCGACGTGCGTCTCGACACGAGCAAGCCGGGCTACGTGATCGGCTTCACCTCGGCCGATGGTGTCGACACGAGTGGGTGCGAACCGGTCGACGGTGCGAAGGGTGGCCCGGCGATGACCGCGGGCTTCCTGCCGGAGAAGCTGCCGACCACCTCGCTCGTCACCTGTGGCGACGGGCGCCTCACGACCGAGATCGACGGTCGCTGGTACGGCTGGACCCCGGTCGAGCCGGTGGAGTCCGACGGGAACGACACCCTCCGCACCGACTGACCCGCGGCACCGCACCCGGCGCAGACGGACGGGAGGCCCGGATCACGTGAGCGTTCCCGCTCACGTGATCCGGGCCTCCCGTCCGGGACGGCTGTCTGACCGCCCCCTACCGGCGCCGCCGCGGCGCCTACCGGCGCCGCCGCGGCCCGACCGGCCCGGCCGCCCCGGCCGGCCCCTCGGCCACCATCCGCCGCCGCAGCAGCAGCGCCGCCCCGGCGAGCAGCAGCGCGAGCGCCCCGAGCCCGAGTCCGGCGAGGCCCGTGCTGCCCGTGAAGGCCAGCTGCGCCACGTGGGCAACGGCCGCGATCCCGACCGGGTAGGTGACGGTGATCGTCGCGGTGACGACCTGTCCGGCGCTGTCCTGCACGGTGTAGTCGATCGCCTCGGTGCCGTGGAACCCACGTGCCGGCGTGAAGGTGACGACCCCGTCCTCGGCGTGCCAGGTGCCCGCGCCGCGGACGGAGACCCGGTCGGTCATGTGCCCGGTGCCGGGGTCGACCAGGTGCAGCGTGTCGGTGTCGAAGGTGGCGCCACCGGTGGGGCTGTCGTTGCCGAGCGGCTCGACGGTGACGGTGCGCCCGGTGCGGCCGGTGCCCCGGTCGTCGGTGGCGACGGCCTTCGCGACGACCGTGATGGTCGCGGTCGCCCGGGTGGTCTGCCCGGAGGCGTCGGTCACCGTGTAGTCGAACGTGTCGCGTCCGGTGAACCCGGCGGCCGGCGTGTAGACGTACGAGCCCTCCGCCTGCACCCGGATGCTGCCGTGTGCCGCCTTCCGGGCGAGGCTCGTGGTGAGCCCGGTGCCGGAGTCGTTGCGGAGCAGCCCGTGGCGGGCGTCGACGGCGAGCGCCGTCCCGGCGATCGTGCGACCGGAGTCGTCCGTCGCGGTGATGCCGACCGTGACGGTGACGGTGGTGTCGACGGTCTGCCCGCTGGCGTCGCGAGCCGTGTACGGCACGGTGTCGGTGCCGGAGAACCCGGCGGCCGGCGTGTAGACGAACGTGCCGTCGGCGGCGATGGTGGCGGTGCCGTGCGCGGCGTTCCCGACGGAGACGACGGTCATCGCCGTGCCGCGGTCGTTGCCGAGCACGCCGGGGCCGCGGACGGTGACCGCGGCACCCGCGGTGGTGCGGGCGGTGTCGGCGGTCGCGGTCGGGGTGACGTCGATCGCGACCAGGGCGACGGCGGTGTTCTCCTCGGCGTCGTGGGCCGTGTAGGTGAACCAGTCGCGGCCGGACCAGTTCGCGGACGGGGAGTAGACGTACGCCCCGTCCTTCGCGAGCCGGAGCGTGCCGTGCTGCGGGTGGACGTCGACCGAGGCCCACAGTCCGGTGCCGGAGTCGTCGGCCAGGACACCGTGGGCGCGGGCCATGCGGACGACGCCGTTGGTCTTCGTGGTGCTCCAGTCGTCGACCGCGACGGCGCCGACCAGGACGGTGACGTCGGCCGTCGTCGTCTGCCCGGAGGCGTCGGTCACCGTGTAGGTGAAGCGGTCGGTCCCCGAGAAGCCGGTGGCCGGCGTGTAGACGAGCCCACCGTCGGTGCCGACGGTGACGGTCCCGCGCCTGGCGTCGCCGTGTCCGGTGACGGTGAGGCCGGTGCCGGAGTCGTTCCCGGTGAGGGCGGTGCCGGCGATGACCAGCGGGGTCCCACCGGCGGTGCGCAGGACGTCACCCGTGGCCGTCGGGGTGACCGTGACGGTGACGGATGCCGAGGCGGTGCCGCCGGTGGGGTCGACCACGGTGTACCGGAACGCGTCGGCGCCGGAGTACCCGGCGGCGGGGACGTACGTGACGGTCCCGCCTCCGGTGACGCTCACCGTTCCGTGTGCGGCCGTACCGACACCGCTGACGCGCAGGCTGGTACCGGAGTCGTTCGCGATGACGAGGACGGCGACCGGGGCGTCGGCCGTCGTGGTGGTGGTGTCGTCGACGGCCTTCGGGGCGACGGTGATCGTCACGGTGCCGGTGGTGGTCCCGCCGCTGCCGTCGGTCACGGTCACGTCGAACCCGTCCGGGCCGGAGTAGCCCGGCGCCGGGGTGTACGTGTACGAGCCGTCCCCGCCGACCTCGACCGTGCCGTGGTCGGGGGTGCCGTGACCGGTGACCTCGAGGTCGGTGCCGGTGGCGCCGGTGAGGACGCCCTGTCCGGCGGGGACGACGAGCTGGCCGTCGGCGGTGGCGCTGGCGTCGGGCGCGGCGAGCACCGGGTCCACCGTGATGGTGAGGGTGCTCGTCGCGGTGTTGCCGATCGCGTCGGTCACGGTGACGGTGACGGTGTCGGTGCCGGACCAGCCGGCGGCGGGTAGGTAGGTGACGGTGCCGTCGGCGTCGACCGTGGCGGTGCCGTGCGCACCGTCGGTGACGTCGGTGACGTGCAGGCCGGTGCCGTGGTCGTTCGCGGTCAGCGCGGCCGAGGTCGCGGTGACCGGCTGGCCGGCACTGGTGGTGCGGGTGTCGTCCCCGGCGGCGGGCCGCACGGTGACGGTGACGGTGCCGGTCGCCTTCTTCCCGGAGCCGTCGGTCACCGTGTAGGTGAAGCGGTCGGTGCCGGAGAACCCGTCGGCCGGCGTGTACGTGTACGAGCCGTCGGCGTGCAGGTCGAGCGTGCCCTGTGCCGGTGCCCGATCGACCGTGGCGGTGAGCCCGGTGCCCCGGTCGTTGGCCAGGACGCCGTCCGCCTTCGAGACGGTGCGCGTCGATCCGGCCGTCGCGGTCGCGCTGTCGGGCATCGCCATCGGCCCCACCACGACGATGACCGTCGCGGTCGCGGACTGCCCGGAGGCGTCGGTCACCGTGTACGTGACGGTGTCGGTCCCCGAGAACCCGGGTTGCGGCGTGTAGCGGATCGTGCCGTCGGTGCCGAGGACCACGTCACCGTGGTCGGTGCCGCCGGCCGCCGTGACGGTCAGACCGGTGCCGGAGTCGTTGCCGAGCAGCGTGGCCGCCGGGATCGACACGGGCCTGCCGGCTGCGGTCCCGACGGTGTCGGCCATGGCGACCGGGAGGACCGTGACGGTCACCGTCGACAGCCCGCTCGGGCGTCCGCTCGCGTCCGTCACCCGGTAGGTGGACGTGTCCGTCCCCGAGGTCCCGGCTGCCGGCGTGTAGGTGACCCTGCCGTCCCGCTCGAGCACGGCGCTGCCGTGTGCGGGGGCCCCGACGAGCTCGGTGTGGAGGCCGACGCCGGAGTCGTTCGCCTGGACGTCGATCGTGACCGGCCGGTTCGCCGGGGTCGTCGCCCGGTCGTCCGCGGTCGTCGGGGTGACGACGAGGGTCATCGTGGCGGTCGCCGGCGTGCCGGCGGTGTCGATCACCGTGTAGGTGAACGAGTCGTCGCCGGAGAACCCGTCGACCGGCGTGTACTTGACGGCGCCGGTGGTGTCGTCGAGGACCAGGACGCCGTGGCCCGGTTCGGTGTGCCGGGTGATGGTCAGGTCGGTGCCGCGGTCGTTGCCGAGGACCCCGGTGGCTCGGGTCGTGCGGGGGAGGGTCTCCCCCGCACGGACGGTTCCGGAGTCGTCGGTCGCGACCGGGGCGACGGTGATCCGCACGGTGGCACTGCTGGTGTTCCCGGCGGCGTCGGTCACCGTGTAGGTGAACGAGTCGGTACCCGAGGTGCCGTCGGCCGGCGTGATCGTGATCGAACCGTCCGCGCCGAGCACGACGGCGGTGCGTGTGCCGCCGGTCACGGCGGTGACGGTCAGGCCGGTGCCCGCGTCGTTGCCGGTGAGGGTGCCGGAGGTGACGACGAGCGGGCTGCCGGCCGTCGTGGTGAGGCGGTCGTCCTGGGCCTCCGGCCGCACGGTGACGGTGACGGATCCGGTGGACGTGTGGCCCGAGCCGTCGGTCGCCGTGTAGGTGAAGCGGTCGGTACCGGAGAACCCGTCAGCGGGCGTGTACGTGTACGAGCCGTCGGCGTGCAGGTCGAGCGTGCCGTTCGTCGGGGCACGATCGACCTTCGCGGTCAGGTCCGAGCCCTTGTCGTTCGCGAGCACGCCGTCGGCCTTCGTGACCGTCAGGGTCGCGCCGGCGGTGGCGGTCGCGGTGTCGCGCACGGCCATCGGGCCGACGACGACCGTGATCGTCGCGGTGGTCGACTGCCCGGAGGCGTCGGTCACCGTGTACGTGACGGTGTCGGTCCCCGAGAACCCGGGCTCCGGCGTGTAGCTGATCGTGCCGTCCGTGCCGAGCGTCACGTCGCCGTGGGACGCGCCGACGGCCTTGGTGATCGTCAGGCCGGTGCCGGAGTCGTTGCCGAGCAGGGTCGCGGCCGGGATCGACAGCGGCTTCGTGGCCTGCGTGGCCTGGCTGTCGTCCGTCGCGACGGGCGTCACGGAGACGGTGACGGTCACCGGGGCGGTGGTCCGGCCGGCGGAGTCGGTCACGGTGTAGGTGAAGGAGTCGGTCCCCGAGGTACCGGCGGCCGGCGTGTACTGCACCGTGCCGTCGGTGGCGACCGCGACCGTGCCGTGCGCGGGTTGGCCGACGACCGCGGTGGTCAGGCCGGTGCCGTGGTCGTTCGCCTGCACGTCGACGACGACGGGGTGGTCGGCGGGCGTCGTCGCGGTGTCGGCCGTGGCGGCGGGGCGGACGGTGATGGTCATCGTGCCGGACGTCGTCGCACCGGACTGGTCGGTCGCGGTGTAGCCGAAGCGGTCGGTGCCGGAGAAGCCCGCGGTCGGCGTGTACGTGTACGTGCCGGTCGAGGCGTCGAGCACCAGCGTGCCGTGGTCGGGCGTCGTGGAGTTCGTGATCGTCAGGGCCGTGCCGGAGTCGTTGCCCAGGACGCCCGTCGCCCGGGTGGCGGTGCTGACCGAGCTGCCGGCGTCGACCGTCGCGGTGTCGTCCGTGGCCTTCGGGGCGACGCGGACGGTGATCGTGACGGTGTCGGACTTCCCGTTGCCGTCGGTGATCGTCACGTCGAAGGCGTCCGGTCCGGAGTAGCCCGGCGCGGGCGTGTAGGTGGTGGTGCCGTCCGTGCCGACCGAGACGGTGCCGTGCCCGGGGGTGGTGTTGCCGGAGACGGTCAGCCCGGTGCCGAGGTCGTTGCCGAGCAGCCCGGGGGCGGCGACCGTCGTGGTCTGACCGGCGGTGGCGGTGATGGTGTCGGCCTTCGCGGTCGGCAGGACCGTGATGCTGACCGTGCCGGTGATCGTCGCACCGGAGGCGTCCTTCGCCGTGTACGTGAAGGAGTCCGTGCCCGAGAAGTGGTCGTCGGGCGTGTAGGCGTAGGCCCCGTTGCCGGCGAGCGTCAGGGAGCCGTGGGCCGGCGTCGAGTTGCCAGCGAGCGTCAGGCCGGAGCCGTGGTCGTTGGCGAGCAGGCCGTGGCCGGCGTCCGCGGTGACGGTCGAGCCGGCGTGCACGCTGAACGCGTCGTCGGTGGCGGTCGGGGTGACCGTGATCGTCACGGTGCTGGTCGAGGTCTGCCCGCTGCCGTCGGTCGCGGTGTAGTCGAACTGGTCGGTGCCCGAGGTGCCCGCCTTCGGCACGTACGAGAAGCTGCCGTCCGTGCCGGCCATCGTCAGGGTGCCGTTGGCCGGGTCGGTGTGCTTCGTGACCGTCAGCCCGGTGCCCTTGTCGTTCGCCAGCACGCCGGCGGCGGGGACCGTGAGGGTGGTGTCGACCGGGGTTGCGTAGGTGTCGGACGTGGTCGAGGCGTGCACGAGCTTGAGCGTGTTCGTGAACGTGACGACGACGTCGGTGCCGTCGGTGCCCACGGCCTGCGGGAACGCGAACGCGGCGGTCTGGCCGGACCCGGATGCGACGGCGGTGCCGCTGTTGACGTCGACGGCCTTCCACGTGGTCGTGTAGTTCGCCAGGTCGGTGGTGCCGACGGCGGTCTGCGTGACCGTGTACTTCTTGCCCGGCGTGGTGAGGATCGCGCCGGCCTTCTGGTCCTGCAGACCGGTGGCGCTGCCCGTGGTGCTGGCGCTGGTGCCCTTGCTCGTCGCGGTGATGCCGTCGCCGGTGATCGCGAGCCCGAACTGGTCGGTCGCCTTCCACCGCTGGTCGATGCTCGCGCGGCCGGTGACGGTGTCGGCGTAGTTGCAGGTGGCGAGGTCGCTGGCGCTGTAGTTGCCGACGACCGGGAAGCTCCGGACCTGGGCGCCCGAGGTCGGGTCGAGCTGCATGAGCGTCGTGGTCGTGGTGGTGTTCGGCGCGGTGCCGGTCGTGACCGAGTTCGAGACGTAGAGGTAGCCGTCGGACGAGAACGCGATGCCCGGGCTGTTCGTGCCGGCCGGCAGCGTGGCGATCTCGGTGGTGGTCAGCGCCGTCGCGCCCGCGGTGGTGGGGACGGTCTCGGTGTCGACGCGGTAGACCTTGTCGGCCGCGACGACGAAGAACAGGCCGCGCGAGCTGAACGCGAAGTCGCCGTTGCCGGACTTCAGGCCGTTGATCTGCCCGACCTGCCCGATCGCTTTGCCAGTCGCCGGGTCGTACGCCATCAGGGCGCCGGTGTTGTCGCCGTAGTAGTAGAAGCCGGTGACCGGGTTGACCGCACCGCGGATGACCGGGCGGGGCTTGTCGGTGGCGATGTCCCCGGAGACGGCCTTCGTCGCCGGGTCGTAGGTCCGGAGCGTGGCGTACGTGCCGTTCGCCGCAGCGAACATCGACGTGCCCTCGCGCGAGATCCCGAGACCGTTGTTCGCGTGCTCGCCGAGCACAGCCACCGGCACGGTCGTCCCGGCGCTGGTCCCCTTCGTGATGTCGATCGCGATGACGGAGCCGGCACTGTTCGTCGCGTAGAGCGTGTTCTGGTCGCAGACGAAGTGGCTGTCCTGCGTCGCCTGCACCGCGGCCGAGGCGGGGGCGGCCGAGAGGACGGCGGCGGCGCTCAGGCCGGCACCGACGAGCAGCGCGGCGCCCAGCATGGCGAGCGGGCGGAGGCCGAACGTGCGGCGGGGCAGGGCAGTGCCGTGGGGAGCAGGCAGCATCAGTCACTTTCGGGTCGAGACAGCGAACCTGGCGCGCTCGAGGACCCGAGGGAATCGGAGAACGACCGTTTGCGCCGAGCTCGATCCTGACAGCCTTGTCCGCATTGATGGGGACACGAGGCGTCCCCAATAGGGGGGACCAGCCTGAAAGAACGGGGTACAGACCCCCAGACTGGGGTCGCCCAGGGCCAACGTCGAAGCCCCGCCGGTGTTCCGGCGGGGCCTCGGTCTTGCTGTTCCGGAGGTCATGCTCCGGGTGGTGCTTGGCTACTGCGTTCGATCCCTCGTGGTCGGGTGATCGTGATCAGACGATCAGTGCCGGTCAGTCGACCGGTCGGATGACGGACGGGAGCACGATGTGCAGGCGCTCGGCGAGACGCGACTGTGCGTCCTCCAGCGAGCGGAAGTCCCCGACGTACTGGCCGAACGTGTCGGACACGAAGTAGTGCCCGTCGCGCTTGTCGACCGTGCCACCGAAGTAGCCGCCGTAGTTGGCGGACCAGAGGCCGGGTTCGACCTCGGCCCACGAGAGGGAGGCGCGGGAAGGAGTGTGGGCAACCTGGGCCTCGAGGACGGCGATCGTGTCCACCGTGTCGGTGTCCAGCGTCACCTCGACCTGGTGCACGTCGTGGCTGATGATCGTCATGGCCCTGCTCCTTCGCGTTCTGGGGTACATCTGCTTGCGGGTCAACGCTACGGGCGACCGCCACCGGCTACCAGCGACCCCCGTTGATTCACGGGTTCTCCTGATCCGCTCGGGTATCGAAGCCCGGAAAACCGGGACGAGACGTCACGTTTCCGGGGTACAGGGGACCAACCGGGGTACTCGCAATCTGGACCGGGTCCACAGAAGGCGGGACGGGCCTCCAGTCCGACTGTCAGCCCTGCGACGGATCCGGCCTGGAGGCCCGCCCGGGTAGCGTCGCTCCCGTGACCCCCGACCGGCCCGAGCCCGACGTGCGTGACGTGACGTCGGCTGCGGTCCGGCGGATGGCCGCCTCCGGTCGTGCGCTCCGCCGACGAGGCGGCACGAGCGCCCACGCGACCGGCCGCAGTCGCCGGATCGCCGGGGCACTGGCCGTCGCGTACGCGGTGGCGGTGGTCCTCATCGGCTTCTGGGGCACGCCCGTCGATTCGCGGGCGCAGCCGTGGATCGATCGTCTGATCGGTGCCGCCCACCGGCACGGAGCGCCGAGCTGGTTCGGCTACCCGATGATCGAGTCGCTGGCGAACGTGGGGTTCTTCGTGCCGCTCGGGTTGCTCGTGGTCCTGCTCGCCGGTGCGCGGTGGTGGTGGGCCGGTGCGGGGGCGGGCCTGCTCGTCAGCGCCACGATCGAGACCGGGCAGGCACTGTTCCTGCCAGCACGGTTCGCGACCATCGACGACGTCGTGGCGAACACGATGGGCGCGGTCCTCGGGGCGCTGCTCGGGGTCGTGCTGCTCGCGGCGGCGGCCCGGCGACGGCGGGGCTGACGCACTCTCAACGGCCAATTTGCACCAACCTGCCCGCCGTCGCGCGACGAGCGTCAAGGTGCACGCGCCTACGGTCGGAGCATGGCCTCGACCAGCACCACGATGGAACAGCACATCGCCGTCTTCGGAGGCAGTGGCAGCGGGAAGACCGTCCTGCTCTCGTCGTTCTACGGCGCCGCACAGGAGCCGAAGGTCCGGCGGGCCAACCGGTACGCCGTGACCGCCGAAGACCGTGCGCAGGGCCGGACCCTGCACCGCAACTACCTCGGCATGCGCGACAGCTCCACGGTCCCGAGCGCCAACCGGTTCAGCGCCTCCGCGTACCGGTTCGTCATCGAGCCGTCCGCCGACGACCTGCCGAAGGGCCGGTCGAAGCAGAAGGCGGCGAAACCCCTGGGCATCGTGTGGCACGACTACCCGGGCGAGTGGTTCGAGGAGGACCCGAGCTCGGCGGACGAAGAGGCCCGCCGGATCGAGACCTTCCGGTCCCTCCTCAGCGCGGACGTCGCCGTCGTCCTCGTCGACGGACAGCTGCTCGCCGAGAACGCCGGAGAGGAGGAGCGCTACCTGAAGGCCCTGCTCACCGACTTCCACACCGGGCTCTACGCCCTGCGCGACGACGTCCTCGAGGACGGCAAGCGCCTGACCCGCTTCCCACGCATCTGGACGATCGCACTGTCGAAGGCCGACCTGCTGCCCGACCTGGACGTCGAGGACTTCCGCGAGCTCGTGATCGGCAAGGCCGGCGGGGAGCTCGACGAGCTGCGCAGCGTGCTGCAGAGCTTCGTCGAGGACCCCGACGCGCTCGACGTCGGCGAGGACTTCCTGCTGCTGTCGTCCGCCAAGTTCGAGCCCGGGAAGATCGACGTCACCACCCGAACGGGTGTGGACCTGCTGCTGCCGATGACCGCGATGCTGCCGTTCGAGCGCTTCGCGAAGTGGGCCTCCACACGGCAACGCGGTGCCCAGGTCGCCGAACAGCTGCTGAAGTTCGTCGGACCGGTCGTCGGGTTCCTCGGCACGTCCAAGCTCGTGAAGTCGAACCTGGTCGGCGCCGCCGTCAGCATGATCGGCGGCGGACTCGGCTCGAGGGCCGTCAGCTTCGCCGCCAAGAAGGTGGCGAAGGTGAAGGACCAGGCCGAAGCCGAACGGGAGTTCACCACCCGGGTGCTCGCACGCTTCGCCGAGGACCTGGACCGCGGAGTCGACGACCGTGTCCTGCGCCGAGGAGACGACGCATGAACTTCATCTGGGCCACCCGAGGCCGCACGTGGGGCTTCCGCTTCCTGTCCACCGAGCAGCCCGGCCAGGACCCACTAGCGCGCTACGAGGAGGCGTTCGCCGGCGTCCGGGACGTGCCCGCCGCGATCCGGCGGCGGACCGGGATGCTCGCCGTGCGGTTCCCCGACCCCGAAGGCCGGCAGGACCGCTCCGGTCGGCCGATCCCCCACGAGTTCGTGCTGACCCCGCCGCTCAGCGACTCGGTGCGCTCGGTCGAGGACGCGGTCGCGCAGGTGTGGCCACTGGTGCGGGAGCGCTACGCGGAGGTGTGGGAGTTGCCGAAGGCTCCGGGCTCTGTGTCCGACATGTGACAATCAGCCGACAACTCCATGGAGTTCGCCGTCGACGGCTCTTCACGACGCCAGACCTGCACGTCGAGGTCGTACGGTCAGCAGGTGAACCCGAATCGCAGACAGTACCGTCGTCCCTCCGCCTTCCCGTGGTGGCTGTGGGTGGCAGCCCCGATCGCCGTGATCGCCGTGGTCGCCGTCCTCCTGATCGTGACCTGATCCGGAGCTCGAGTTCGACCCCACGAACGACGAAACCCCCGGAGCCTCTCGGCCCCGGGGGTTTCGTTCAGTGAGCTGAAGCTCAGACGGTCTCGCGCTGGCGACGGACCGAGCCGCGCACGACGAGCAGGCCGCCACCGAGGACGACTGCGCCACCGGCGACCCAGAGGGCCAGGGCGGAGACGGTCGAACCCGTGAAGGCGAGGGAACCGTTGGTGCCGTTGGAGCCAGCAGCAACCGCGGCGGCGTCAGCCGGCGCGATGGTGAAGGACGCAACGCCGACGACACCGGAGGTGGCGCCAGTGGCGGTCAGGTTGTAGGAACCCGAGCCACCCACGGGGAGGGTGACGCGGACGGGGAGGGAGCCGTCGGCGCCGGCGGTGTACGCCTTCGAGACGGTGGTGACCGGCAGAGCGCCGAGCGTCGCGGAGGAGACACCGGCACCGGTGATCTGCACGTTGACGGTCTCGTTGTTCTGGAAGGCGCCCTCGCTGAAGTTCACGATGACGACGCCACCGGCGACGTAGTTGCCGGAGACGACAACGTTGGAGTCGGGTGCGTAACCAGCGGCGTTGGCGGCAGCCGGCGTTGCGAGCAGTGCGGCGCCAGCCAGCACGACCGCGGCGATGAGCTTCTTCATGAAGTTTCCCCTAGTGATCTGATCTGACAGACCCTGATACCAGAGCCCTGCCTCCGCAGAAGTCAATCCCCCACAGCCAGAGATGGCGAGTGCGATTGGCGAAGTTCCCTCAATGTAGCGGACTTTCACAGTTTGTTACCACCCGTTGTGCAACGAGTGCGTGAACTGCAGCTGGATCTGCTCCCAGCCTGGACCGTGCATCGGACCGCGAGGCGACCTCCTCGGGGCTCACAGCGCACGAAATCCCAGATCAGTTGACGCATTGGGCAATGAAGGAACGGATCTTGCCGCTCGATGGGAAGGCTTCACACCTGCTCAGGTCAGCCAGGACCCCCCGGAGTGGGGGTCCTGCAGAACCGCGGTATGCGGCGACTCACCGATCACACCTGCACTGGCGACCGGGTCTTCTGCCCCTACAGTTCGCGATCCGGTTGCCGCCGGTCGGCTCAGCCGACCGGGACCGGCTTCGCGCAGTCGAACTGCAGCGGCTCGACCTTCGACTGCCGCACGCCGGGCGTGGACTCCGCCTGCACGCCAGCCGTGGCGTACTTGGCGTCGCCGAGGAACGCGACACGGAACGTGGTGCTCTGCCCTGGGGCAAGAAGTGTCTGCAGCTGCGCGACCGGGTGGTCACCGTCGACCGTCGTCTGCAAGCCCGCTGTCTTGCCGTCCTGCGAGGCGCCGAGGTAGATGGCGTTCGCCGGTGCGTAGACCGCGACGAGCGTCTTGATCTTTCCGGGCTCGGTACCGAAGTCGCCGCCACCAGTCACGTACCGAGGCAAGCTCGTCGCCGCGTCCGCGGGAGCCGCGTTCTTGAGCGTCACTTCGACCACCGAGGTGGGGCGTCCGTCCTTCCTGCACACGGAGCTGCCGACCGAGACCTGCTTGTCGAGGTAGTAGTCCATCTTCGCGGCGGTGCCGTCGTTCAGGTAGACACCGAACTCACGAGTCTGCTTCGAAGCCATCGGCAGGGTCCCGGCCACGGCCGTCCCTGCGATCTGCTGCTGCTCACCCTTGTTCGCGCTCCACAGGCGAAGGCGGCCCTCTCCAGTGCCGTCGGTCAGAGCCGTGATGAACTTCTTCGCGTCGGATCCGCCGCTGGACACCTTGTCGAACACAGCGCTCGCAGCCGAAGCGAAGAACGCGTCCTGCACCTTCGGATCAGGGTAATTGCTGTAGGCGTCGCTCAGCAGAAGCTTGACAGCGTTGTCCGACGTCAGCGTCTCGCCGATCGGCAGCTGCACCGGCCCAGTCGCCCGCAGGATGTAGCTCAGCGTGACGGGGTCGATGGCAAGGACCCCGTCGACCTGCTCGCCGAACTTCTGCTTCCACATCTCCCGCGCCAGCTCCGCTGACACGTCGAACCGCGGGGTCAGTGTGACGTCCTGGATGTACTCGCCGGTGATCGATCCGTACAGGCTCTTCGTGTCCTGGTCGAGCGGCAAGACGGGCTGATCGAACTTCCCGAAGTCCGTGCTCGACGCCTGTGCCGCCAGACTGATGTGCCCATCATCGACCTGCAGGCGCGCGACAGCGCCAGGGATTCCCCCGCCTGCGCGCAGCTCGGCATTGTTCTGGAACAGCAGCAGGTAGTTCCGGTCGCCGTTGTGACCGAGCATCGCCGGGGCGAGCTGAACGATGCGGTTGGCGGTCCCGGCTTGGGCCGAGGCCGACTGCAGCGCGTTTCGCAGCTGTCCGACCGCTGTGGTCACCGGCGACAGCGTGGCGCTCGTGTCGATCGTCTGCGCATCACGCTCGGCCCGCTGCAGGGTCGAAGTCGCCTTCGCGACCGCTGGTTGGGCGTCCTCGATCGGCTGCAGATCGATCTTGCCGTTCTTGGGCGCGAAGCTGTCGGTGCTGAACTTCCCGACAACGCCTGACACCGGCGTGACGGCGTTCCGGGCAACGTCATCAACGACGACGGACACCTGTCGCACGGCGCGCAGGTTCGTCCCGAAGAACGGTATGTACTGCGAGGCGCCCCAGATCGGGTCGCCGGTCAGCGAGCGGGCAGCGCCCGCTTCGTCCTGCAGGTGCTTGGCAGTCCCCTGCACCGCAGCAGTGTCGCCGCCGGTGAGCTGCGACCGCAGCGTGTTGACGTCACCCACGGCGCGTTCGAGGTGCCCCTTCGCCAGGACACCACGGATGCCCACCCATGCGACGGCGAAGATCAGCAGGAGGACGAGGGCGAGGACGACCCACAGGAAAACGTGGGGCCGAGACCCCCGACGTGCTGCAGTGCGTCCCGACTCGGGCTGGTCGGACATGGGGGTAAGCCTAGTTGGGCCGTATCCAATGCCGTCGATGTTCACACCACGTCGGGTGTTCGCCACATCAGCACTCAGGCCCGCGTAACAGGGGTCATGGGGCTGCGTCGCTCGAGTGCTGCGGAGCGCGAAGCAACCGTCGTCGTGTCGATGACAGGCGACTCAGGTGGTTGAAGGGCACCGAACAGCAGAGCAACGAGCGCACTCAAGCCGGCGGCCGTCCAGACAAAAGGGACAGTGATGGTGAGGACCGCCACCGCAATGAGGGAGGCGGCGAGTCGCAAGTCGTCCTCGTTCTTCGTCTTGAGAAGTCTCCTCAGCCCGATACCGAACGGAAGGAGGAAGAGCACAAGGGCGATCAACCCACCCTTGAGCGTGATGTTCCCGTAGGTGTTGTGCGTGTCCCGTTTGATCTCGACGACGCCGGAGTACACGTTCTTCACGGCAAGCGCCGAGCCCGGGCCTTCGCCGAGTACGAGATTCGCCGGAGACTGCGTAACCGCCGCGGTCAGCTGGGAAAACTCGGTCGCGCGATACTGCGCAGAGGATTCCCCGAGCCGCTCGCCCAGGTCGAACCGCGATCCAGCGGCGACTCCCCCCACAGCGACACCACCGAAGAGCACAAGTACGACCAGAGCAGCCAGGACCCGCCCCGTGGATCTCGCGCCGCGGAACAGGACCGTGAAGAACACGAAGCCCACGACGGCGGCGATGACCATCGACAGCGTCTGGCTCACGGCGAACTCAGCGGCGACGACGACCATCGACAGGAGTCTGTTTCCGAGCAGCAGAGGTGCCCGCTTGACGAGAAGTGCGACAGCCAGCACGAGGACGAGCAGCTCGCCTCCCGGACGGACGTCGTTGATCGCGTGGAAGTACACCAATGTAGTGTTCGCCGGCGCCACCAGGTGCGACATCAGCAACACCCAGGCCAAGATCGCAATCCCACAGGCGAGGTACGCACAAGCCATCAGCAGCCGGAACAGAGCGGCGAAACCAAGCTTGTTGATGTAGATCCAGATCGGAACGACCACACAGAACATGGTGATGTTCCGGTAGTCGACGACCGGAGACACATGGAGCAGCCCGGACGGCGGGACGACGATGAATCGCAGAGTCAACCAGGCCGGCATCGCGAGGATCAGCGCCACCGTTCCTACGGTCACTCTCTTTCCCGAGACCTTCGCGTTCCTCGGCATCGCCAGGACTGCGGCGAGCGCGAGAACCGGCAGCAGATCGATCTCGGTGACCGCCACACCACCGATTGTCATGTGGAGCAGCTCGTAGCCCGGCCTGACCAGGAAGATCCAGAACAGGGAAACGGCGAAGGTCGGTTTCGGCAAGAACATCGCTACCGCGAGCGCCACAACGGCGACCGCGATGAGAGGGGTCGATGTGACCGTGACACCTGCGATTCCTACGACCGCGACGATGGCCACCGCCGCGAACATCGCCCGCTGGCTCACCCGCACGCTCTCGAGCACTCGCCGGCCGACACCTCGACCACGCGCAATCTGCTGTGTCTGCAAGTCCTCGTCCTATCGCTCCCCGGACAGGACCCCGCTCCCCCTGTCTGATCGCAATCATGACATGCGGTCGGTCGCTCCGAGCGATACTCCAGCCTTGCCCTTGCTGGTGGTCCCCTCGGGCCCGGGGGCCTACGGAGTTGCCGAGGGCAGAGCTTCGACAGCGCGTCGAGAACCAGTCAGTCGACGACCGACGACGATCAACGGGCGCTCGCAGAGAATGAAGAGCACGTGTGCGACCACGAGCGAGCCCGCGAACATCAGGACGAGGTGCACCACCGTCAAGATCACGGTGTCAGTAGGGAGGACTGAATCGATGACACTCCCTACAAGCGGGTGAACGAGGTAGATGGCGTACGCCCGCTGCCCGACGAATCGGAGCGGCGACCAGCGGAGCCATGCATGAGCACCATCCGGGCCGATGAGCAGGACGGGTAGAACGAGGGCGACCGCCGCACCGAAGGCGAGGTGGATGTGGGAGTCGGTTCGTGACAACAAGCCAACCGCGACCACGACGACGCCGAGGATGGCCCCGGGTAGTGGCCGGGCGAGAAGCCGCACCACCCTGTGACTCCGA
The DNA here is from genome assembly GCF_003234035.1 of Curtobacterium sp. MCPF17_031. NCBI lineage: Bacteria > Bacillati > Actinomycetota > Actinomycetes > Micrococcales > Microbacteriaceae > Curtobacterium > Curtobacterium sp. MCPF17_031. The sequence continues at coordinate 444,914 of NZ_QKSG01000002.1, forward strand.
GGGTTGTGGGGCGCGAGTGCCATCACGCAGCCGAAGACGATCGGTGCGTACGTCCCGAGGTATCCGCCCACGAGACCCGCAGAAGTGCAGAGCACCACGAGCGCAGCAGCCACCCAAGGGCGCCACCGCCACACCGCCGGCACCGCGAAAGCAAGCAGCGGCCAGACGAAGTAGAACTTCTCCTCGATGGCTAGGGACCAGCTGTGCCCGAAGGTCCCGGGGCTGGCGAACTCGTTGAGGTAGGTCAGGAACAAGACAAGGCGCTGGCCGAAGTCTCCTGGGTTATCGGCGAAGCCTGCAGCCACCGCGACGATGTTCGCGCCCAAGACGAGGTAGTAGAGCGGGAAGATGCGGAACGCGCGGCGGATGTAGAAGTTCCGCAACGACACCCGCCCTTGCAGGTCCGCCTCGCGGAGAAGCAGGGTCGTGATGAGGAAGCCGCTCAGAACGAAGAACACGGTCACACCGATGTAGCCGTTCAGAACACGCAGTTGCGTGACATGAGAATGGATGGTCAGCACGAGGAGGATGCTCACTGCTCGGAGGCCGTCGAGCTGAGGGAAGTAGCGCGTGCGCTCGTACTGGCCGAAGCTGTTCACGCGTCACATCCTGACGGGCGTCACGCCTCGCGGCAACAGATGTCGCGCGTGAAATCCTCCCCAACGCAGTACGAGCAGTGCCTCCCATGGGCAACGGGTCTCCCTCAACCCCGCATAATCGACCCATGCATCTAGTCGTCGTCAGTCAGTCGAGCACGTTCGGTGGGGCAGAGCGCTACCTGAACCGACTCTTCTCACGCCTCCGGGTCGCCGGCGACGAACCGCTACTCGTCGGGCACGTACCGGGATGGGACGAGGAGGCTCTCCGCCACGTCGATGTTCGTCTGGGTCCGAAGTGGTCGAAATCGACCATGATCGGCGGTCTGTTGCGCCTTCCCGCCGAACGTCGGCGCGTGGTTCGAGCCGTTCGTGCTCGAGAAGTCGATCTGTTCCACCTGCAGTTCAAGCGGGAGCAGATCGGATTCACGAAGGCCCTTGCGAAGCTCGGTCCAGTCGTCTGGACCGAACACGGACAGTTTCTGCGAGGCGTTTCCGGTCGGCTCCTGGCGTCCCAGTACAGAGTCGCATCGCGGTACGTCGCCGCCATCATCTGTGTTTCGGAGGCTGTGGCAACGGATGTCCGCGCGGTTGTAGCCAACCCCTCTGTTGTGCACGTGATCGAGAACGGCGTCGGAGACGGTTCCTCGACCTCAGCGACGGCCGCGGCCCGGACCGCGGCTCGTCAGCGGCTCGGGGTGGCCGAGGACGTTCCGGTCGTCCTCTGGATCGGTCGCCTCCACTCGGCGAAGCGGCCGGAGATGGCGGTCCGATTGGCTGGCGAGTTCGAAGGGGTGGTGCTCATTGCTGGCGAGGGGCCGGAGAGGGCGGCGCTGGAGCGAACAAGTTCCTCGATGACGAACGTCCGGCTGCTGGGACACCTCGACGAACCCGAGCTTGCCTACGCGGCCGCAGACGCAGTGTTCTTCACGTCATCGAGTGCAGCTCGGGAGGGCCTGCCGACGACGCTCGTCGAAGCTGCATCCCACGCGCTTCCGGTCGTTGCGGTCGCTGACACAGGCCTCGATGAGCTCATGACAGAGCTCGGTGCGGAGGTCGCACCGAGCGGTAGCGGCCCCCACGAGTGGGCGCGCGCGATACACCGTGCGACGGCTGAGCGAGAGCGCAGTAGATCGGGCATGGTTGCATGGGCTGGACGACATTCGGAAGAATCCTGGGTCGCAGCACACCGAGCCCGCTTCGAGTCCACTCGCTCGTCGTGGATGCCGCCGTCGCAGCGGCCCGGGAGTAACTGATGGACGTTTCGATCCTCATGCTCGGCACGGCCGATTGGAACCAACCGATCGCTACGAACCAGCATTACGTCGCGCGGGAACTCTCCGCTCGGTGGGATGTGTCCTACGTCGAGTCGATGGGCCTACGGAAGCCGGAGCTACGGCCCAGCGATCTTAAGCGGATGCTGCGGCGCATCGGAGCAGGATCTGCAGGCACATCGTTTGAACGGCCGACGAACGGCATCAACGTCCTGCGTCCGCTGGTCCTCCCAATCCACACGGGCGTCAGCAGGATCGTCAATCGTCCCTTGCTCCACAGACTCGTCAGCAATTGGATCGCGCGGCCAGGTCAACGACTCCTCTGGACCTACACGCCCAACACCTACGGTCTCGAACGCTTCGCCGACGCCACGGTCTACCACTGCGTCGATCTGCTCGGTTCCGTACCTGGCATCAACGCAGAACTCATCGCGCAACAAGAACGACGTCTCGCAGGTGCGGGGGTCACCGCCGTTGCGAGCAGTGAGGTCGTCGACAAACATCTGGCCGCAATCGGCTTTGACTCTCGACGCCTGTGGCCCAACGTCGCCGACGTCGAGCCGATCGCCGAGGCAGTTCACCGAGGGCGCCCCCGTGTAGAGCGAGCGGTCTTCGCCGGGAACCTGACGGCGAGCAAAGTCGACTTCGAGCTGCTGGAAGGGCTGCTGAAGCGTGGAGTGCGCCTGGACCTCGCCGGGCCAGTGTCAGAGGGGGGAGGGTCCTCGGCACGCGCTGTCGAGAAACTGGTTGCGGCTGGTGCGACACACCATGGCCACCTGGACTTTGCATCGCTAAGTGAGCTCTACGCCCGTTCGACCGTCGGCTTGATCCCCTACCTCATCAACGAGTACACGGTAGGTGTCAACCCGTTGAAGACGTACGAGTACCTGGCAGCGGGTCTGACCGTCGTGTCGACGCGAGTCCCAGCTGTTTCAGCGGTGTCGGGGCACGTCACTGTCGCAGCAGGTCCGGAGGAGTTCTTGCAGGCTGTGGTTGCCTCGACTGGAACTCCTTCTGCGGAGAGCCTCGAAGCGAGAGCAGAGCTCGCAGACCGTCACTCCTGGACCCGCCGCGGCGCAGAGGCGAGGGGCCTCGTCGACGAACTCATGCGAGATCGCGTTTCCTGACGGCAGGGACACCCGCGTACAGCCCGTCGGGGGCACAGTCGCTCGTGACGACGGCCCCGGCGGCGATTACGCAGCCTGCACCGATCGTCACACCCGGAAGGATCGTTGCCCGGGCACCGATCCAGGTTCCCGCCTCGACGTGGATCGGCTGACCGATCGCGCGACCAGCCCGCCGTTCTCGCGGGCCGAGTTCGTGAGTACTCGTGATGAACGTGACGTGATGCCCGATGTCGCACCTGGGTCCGACGACGATCTCCGCCGAATTGTCGAACACGCAGCCGTAGTTGACAGTCGTCCCGGGCCCGATCTCGATGTTCTTCCCACCGAACCAGCATCCAGGCGCGACCGATACCCATTCCGGGATGGTGACGCCCCAGACCCGCAGCAGCCGCCATCGAAGACTCCGCGGCACGACAGGGCCGTTGAGAAGCGCGTTGATCGCAGCGTCACGCCACAGACGATTCAGTCCCAAGGCAGGGCTCCGTACTCTCGAGTGATGACGCGTCGCTGCCGACCAGCGCGACTCAGAACTCCCCGGAAGAACTGCGCCAGGCTCACTCGAGTGGGCCGGTATGCGGGCTTTCGCACGATCAACACAATGCGCCAAAGGAAATCAAGCGCCGCGGCCGGCAGGCCGTACCACTTCCAAGTGAAACGGACGTGCGCGACTTCCCTCTCGGTGACACTCCACCGAGAGCCCACCTCGGATGAGCTTCCACCGCCTTCGGTGACGACCGTGACAGAGTCCACAACGCCGATCAAGCCGCCCGCTCGGGTGATCCGACGATGGAGGTCGATCTCCTCGGTGAACATGAAGAAGAACGGATCGAACCCTCCGGCGGCTTGGAACCACTTCGTCGGGAGCACCATGCAACAGCCCGCGATCGACTCGACAGGTTGCTCCCCAGAGGCATCAACGTCGCGCCGTCGGGCCAAAGGAGAAGCAATCGTTCCCCGCTCGGCTCGCGCGTAGTTACCACGAGAGTCCCGGACCCGCGGGCCCACACACGCTGCGCCGACTCGATCGCCTTCGACCGCAAGCGCGTGGAGATCTTCGAAGGTCGTTTCGACGTCCGGATTGACGAACGCCAAGAAGTCGGTGTCAACGGCGGATGCGCCGATGTTCGAGGCGGTACCGAAGCCGACGTTCACCGGCACTCGTCGAAAGTCGGCGTCGAAACGTTCTGCAACGGCGCGAGAACGTTCTGCGTCAAGCGATCCTGAGTCGACCACGACGACCGAATCCATGGGCCCACGGCCGTGGCCGAGGCGCTCGAGGAAACCCTGCAGCACCTGCGAGGACTCGTGCGACACGGTGACCACTGTGAGTGAGATCATGCGATCGCCTCCAGGAAGATCTCTCCGACACGGAGCCAGTCGGTCATGTGGACGTTCTCGCGGTTGTACGACATCGACTCCTGCCTGAACCGCTCGTCAGTCAAGAGTGCGCGTAGTGCGGCTGCGAGCAAATCGACGTCTGTTGCGTCGATCGCTTGTCCGTCTGGAGCGCCAGAGAAGCGCGCACCGAGGTTGGAGTGATTGCCGACCACCATGGGCACACCGGCCGCGGCCATGTCCATCGCTGGGATGCACAGGCCCTCGTAGAGAGACGGCTGGACGTAGCCGTGAGCACCGGCCAGAAGCGCTGCGTACGCCGCGGCGGACAGACCACTCGCGATCTCCACCGAGGCGGGGCGACGAAGACGGGACCGGGCACGATCGAGCGCGTCAGAGTCATTCCCGGGGCGGCCACAGATGATGAGACGCGCATCGATGTCGTCGAGGGTTCCCCAAGCGTCGACGAGCTTGGGCAGGTTCTTGTGCGGCTCCTGGGCTGCGATGCAGAGCAGGTACGGATCATCGCGCTCAGGTCGCCAGACGATGTCGTGCACGGCTTCGATCGGCAGAGGAGTGACCCGATTGTTCAGGCCTAGTTGGGCCATCCGGTCCGCGGTGTAACCCGAAACTGCGAGCGCTTTTTTTGCTCGGCTGGCGTACCGAGTCGTGGCTGTGATCTTTGCGGCGTCACGATAGAGCGTGGGCTCGTCGATGAAACCGACGTCGTGGAACACGGGAACGCTCTGCACGGGGGACACAAAAGGAATCGTCTGCCGCGGGACCACGATGCGGTCGAATCGACCTCTGAGCGCAGTGAGCGGAAGCCAGGCGTGCATGAAGAAGCGACTCGGCAATTGGACATCGGATTCCGCGTGCGTGGTGCCGACTGTGGCGACCGTCACGTCCACGCGCCTCTGTTGCTGCAGCGATCGGAGTCCCTGCAACAGACCAGACGCAACGTCTCGCACCCCGCTACTGCTGCCTTCCAGAACGCGGCCATCCATCAGCAGTTTCATCGGCGCAGACCGATCCGTCGAAGGGTGGTGCCCGCCTGCTCGAGCACGTCTGCGGCCAGCGCAGCACCCCAACCTGACCTACCGAGCCACCGTCGTGCATAACGCCGTCGGCTGCGCCGGTTGGCGCGGAGAAGCGCCGGGCTTGTCTTTGCCCCGTGGCCCTGGTCATGGACCGCCGAGACAGACCCTGCGATCACGACGTCCCATCCGAGTTCTCGTGCCCGCCGGCAGATGTCGACGTCTTCGTAGTAGAGGAAGTAATCGGATGAAAATCCGTGGACCTCCCGGAAGGCATCGTGGCGCCAGAGCATGAACGCTCCGCAAAGCCAGTCGACCGAGATCGTGCGACCACCATGCTCGACCTCGACAGCGGTTCTGCGGAGGATCGTCGATCTGGAAGGGAAGGAGCGCGCGGACGAGACAGGAGTTCCGTCCGAGCGAGCAAGCTGAACCCCAATCACACCCAACTGGTCGTCGTCGAACTGGTCGAGCAATCGATCGAAGACATCGGCTCCGAGTCCCACATCCGGATTCACCACTGCGATGAACTCGGAGTGTTGACACTCCTCGTTGACGGCCCGGTTCACAGCTGCGCCGAACCCGACGTTCGAGGCGGACTCGATCAACGTGACCTTCTCCCGGACGATCCGGCTCCGGACTCGTGCCGTCGAGTCGTCCGACGAGTTGTTGTCCACCACGACCACGCGATCGACGTGGTCCATCGCAAGCAGGTCCTCGAGAATGCGATCGACGAACCGTCCAGAGTTGTAGGTGACGACGATGGCGGTGACTGTCCTTGGGTTCATCGCAAGCTCCTGAGTGTCGAGATCATGGCGCGGGGTCCGATGAAGCAGAAGCTCCGGATCGGAGCAGCCTGGATGTGTTTGCGAGTGAGAACGATGAGTACGGCGAGGCTCAACAGGTTCCCGACGCCCGTCGCAGTCGCCGCGAGGACCAAGCCTCCTGGACTGAACAAGAGGAGGATCATCCCCGCTGTTGTGACGAGGGCAACGACCTCCCCGACGAGCGGCTTTCCGGGCTTCCCTGCCCCGTTGAGGCTCTGTGTGAGTACGACAACCCCTGCGAGAGGCACTTGCGCGGCGAGTAGCACGAACATGGGTGCCGCCGCCGCCTGGAACGCCGAACCGAGCAGGACGAAGATGAGCAACGGCACCGCCGCCGCCACGACGAGGGCCAGACAGACGATCAGGAGCATGGTTGACGCACACGTGCGCGCCACACGCGTGACATCGCCCCGGGCAACGCGATTGCGGTTGGGCATGGCGACCGCGTTCGACACTGCATTCAGCGTCGCAGCCAACGTCGTCGAGACCGCGTAGAGGCCGACCTCCTGCGGTCGGGCGATCGCCGAGACCATGAGTAGGTCGATCCGTTGATTGACCAACGCGGTCGCTCCAGCCATCCAGCCTCTGGCTCCGAACCTCGCCGCGTCGACGATGAGTTCGCGCCCGAAGCTGGTTGCTGGTCGGGCAAAACGTCTGACCATGTACGTCAGAGGACTGAGGACTGTGGTCGCGATGAGGATCAGACCGACCAGAAGCGGCGAGGCGTCCACGTGCAGGAAGAACAGCGCGGTGAGAACGACGAGCGCCGCGAACCCCGGGAGTGCGCGAACGACTGCCGAGGCGAGCCACCGCCCGCTCCCGATCGCGACACCCGTCAAGGTCGAGCCGAACACGAACAACGGGACAGTCGCGGCCCAGGCGACGAAGAGCCACCACACCTCGGTCTGCCCGTCCGCCTGCAGCCCGGCCAGGAGGATGTACGGGAAGAACGCCACCAGCCCAATGGCGACACCAGCGACCAGCGCGAGTCTCGACAGGGAACGAGTGTCAGTTCCCTTCGCGGCTCGTCGAGCCGCGAAATCCGGGAGTCCGAAGCTCAGCAAGATCGCGACGATTCCAGCGGGGACCATCGCCATAGCGAGTTCACCGCGCCCCGCTGGGCCGAGAAGACGCGCCTGCAACGTCGCGGTTCCGAGTCCGAAGAGGGTCGAGGCGGCGCTCGACGCGAGCAGAGTCGCGCTGGGGTGGCGGAGGACACGGCGCACCCCGGCACCGAAACGGTTCAGGAGACCAACCCCGCTCATCCTCCTGAGACCCAGTGCCGCAGTTCACGGGCGAACCGTTCAGTCCCGAACTGCTCTTCGACGTGACCTGCCACATTGCGGGTGTCGAGCCGCTCGGCTCGGCGGACGGCATCCGCGAACGCAACCGGTTCGACTGACGGGGACACGACGCCGCCACTCACGGCTTCTACGCCCTCGCGGGCACCGCCATCTGCACCGACGACCACGGGAGTGCCGACTGCCATCGCTTCGAGCGGCATGATCCCGAAGTCCTCGACTGCGGGGAACACGAACACAGAGGCGCGACGGTACAACTCGCGCAACATCGCGTCTGACGGCCCGACGACGACCAACACTGGCACCGTCGCGGCGTCGGCCAGCGCACGGAGCGCAGGCAGTTCCGGCCCTCGCCCTGCAATGACCGCCGGTCGCTTCAACTCTTCCGCGGTGGCGATAACGAGATCGAGGCGCTTGTAGGGCACAAATCGCGACGCACCCAGTAGAAAGCCTTCCGGAAGCGACGCCAGCAGTTCTCCCTCTCCTGCTTTAAGCCCAACAGGCTCCCCCGTTGCGAACGTGGTGTCAACTGGCGGGTAGAGCACCCTCGCTTCTTGGTGCCACACCTGCGCAATACGACGACGGATGTAGTCGCTGTTTGCCGCGTACTGCACCCCGCCGCTCACGAAGCGTCGGTCGAAGGTCCGGACAAGTGAAGCCGACGCCTTGACAAGAAGCCCAGCTCCTCGTGAATCTTGGTCCGCTGCGTAAACGGTGCGCATCGGCGTGTGGACGTACGCGAACTTCGGCGTCGATCCGGTCGCATTCCGGCCGCCGACATGGTGGGCAAACACGTGGGAGCTCGCGAGCACGAAGTCGTACGGAGCGGTGTCGACCCTGGTCCAGGCTGACGACATGAACGGCAGTGCGAGCGCCTTGTGGCGCCGGAGCGGGGTCTTCGCCAACCACGACTCGTGCACAGTCCGGCCGGGGAACCGTTCGGGCGCATCGCTCCACAGTGTCTGGATCGCAGCATCGGGGAATACTGCAGACATGGCTTCCGCCACGTTCTCCGAACCGCCGTGTGCCGCCACCCATTCGTGCGCGATGAGCCCCGACATCAGAAAGCCTCTTTCCCCGGCGCCAACACCGCTCGCACCGTCCGCCACAGGATGACGATGTCCCCGGTCAACGACCAGTTCTCCACGTAGTACAGGTCCAGCCGGATGGCGTCTTCCCACCCGAGCGACGACCGTCCGCCGACCTGCCACAGGCCGCTCATGCCGGGCTTGAGCAACAGTCGACGGCGTGCTGCGGCGTCGTAGAGCGCGACCTCGCCCTCGCGCTGGGGCCGCGGTCCGACCAGGCTCATCGAGCCGAACAGCACGTTGAACAGCTGCGGGAACTCGTCGAGCGAGTGTTTGCGGAGCACGTGGCCGATCGAGGTGATGCGCGGGTCGTTATCCAGCTTGAACAACGGGGTGTCTCCCTTGCCCTGTGCTGCGAGGAGCGCGACGAGTTCGTCGTCGGCATTGACGCGCATGGACCGGAACTTGAGCATGTCGAACGGCTGCCCGTTCAGGCCGACGCGCTCCTGGCGGTACAGCACCGGGCCCGCACTGGTGAACCGCACGGCGAGTGCCAACACGATCAACAGCGGCGACAGGGCGATGATCAGCAGCGCTGATCCGGCGACGTCGAACGCGCGCTTCAGGAAGAGCGTGGAGCCTTCGTAGCGCGGCATCTCGACGTGGATCAGGGGAAGGCCGGCGACGGGTCGTGTGTGGATGCGCGGGCCGTTGATCTCGGTCAGGCTCGGAGCGACGATCAGGTGCTCGCGCCCGCCCTCGAGCTCCCAGCTCAGTTCACGCACCGCTTGCGCACCCAGGTCGTCCGAACTCGTCACGGCCACGGTGTCGGCGCCGATACTGCGCAGTGCGACCACGGCGTCGCTGATCCGTCCGAGGACGGGGACCCCGGTCGTTCCGAGCATCCCACCGACGGTGCCGGTCGGCACACAGGCGCCGACGACGCGGTAGCCCTCTTCTGGGTGCCGCATCAGTTCGCGGGCGATGTGTTCGACCGAGCCGGTGGACCCGACGAGCACGACCGTCGCGGAGTAGCGGCCGGCCCGGCGCTGTGCATTGAGCCACTGTCGCCACATCCACCGCGTCAACAGCAGGAGCAGGACACCGAGAGGGAACGCGATGAAGATGTACCCGCGGGCGATCTCGAGCTTGAAGGCATACGCGACGATCGCAACGAGTGCGAACAGCCGGATTGCCGAGTCGACGATGCGTCGGTACTCACCGGCGCCGGTGCCGATGTAGCGCGGGTCACGGGTGTCGTAGAGCGCCAGCACGATCAGCCAGGCGACGACGATCAGGATCGAGACGGCCGAGTACCCGACGGCCAGGTCGGCCGAACTGCCCGCGACCTGCCGGCTGTCGAACCCGAACCATGCGATCTGTACGCCGAACGCCACCCAGATCAGCGCGAGCGCGTCGGTGACGACCAGGCGCCGCGCGTAGGTGTTCTCCCAGCCGTGCTCCGGCCGAGTGGTCCGTTCGGTGACCGTCACCACGAAGCGCCACCGTCCGCCGACATCGCGACCGTGTCGCCCGACCAGGCCCACAGGCTCTTGCCCGCCAGATCGATCGCGACCGGCCCGCTGCTCGCGCCCCCGGTCCAGCACCCGACGGGGCTGACAGCTGACGTCGGCGAGACCTTCACGGCCGGCAGACTCACGACCTCGGCTCCGGCACACGTCGCAGCGCCGGTGCGCGCGAGCGTGTAGGTGTCGCCGGCGTCGGTGATGGACTGGATCCCGCCGATCGGTGCCGTCACCCACGACCCGGTCCCGCTCCGCCATGCGATGTCGTCGGCGCACGCGACGAGCGTCGTGTACTGCCCCTGGTAGGCGTCGACCGGGTCGGCACACGGCGAGTCGACGAGGCCGCTCTGCAGCTGGAGGGCGGAGTCGCGGACCCCGGCACCGGCGGCGCCCGGCTGACCGGCTGACCACGTGGCACCGTCGTCGGTGCTCGTCCGGACGGTCAAGGCGCAGTCGTCGTCGACCGCGGTCAGGATCGAGACGCCGCTGGTGGTAGCACGCAGACCCGTCAGGGCGCGCACGTCGTCGCCGAGCGCGACGGCGACCCAGGTCGCCCCGCCGTCCACCGAGTGCTCCAGCACCGGCTTGTCACCGGAACACGACGTACTGGAGGCTCGCCATGCCTCCTTGCCGTCGATGGCGGACAGCAGACGGCGGGCTGACGCTGCGTCTGCCGCACCTGCCGACGCGCTGGGCGTCGGCGACGAGCTCGTGCTGGACTGGGGCGAGCTGGAGAAGGTCGGGATGGGGCCCGCCGGGTCACCGGAGTTCGGTGCAGTGCGTCCCAGCGCGAGCGTGACGAGAGCGATGTCGATGACGACCAGCACGACGATCACGATGGCGACCCAGATCAAGGTCGTTCGTGTACGCGTCGAGCCGAGGTTTCGGGTCCCCCGGCGTGCGTTCATGTCCCCCGACCTCGCTTCAGCGCTCGGCGCGACTCAGCGCGCCGAGCTTCTTCCCGCCGCGCTTCGGCGGCTTGACCTTCGGTGTGTTCTCGTCCTCTTCGAGGCCGTAGCCGTACCCGTAGCCGTACCGGCCGTAGCCGTAGGCGCCCGGGCCGCGGACGGGCATCATCGTGATGACGAAGCCGGCGATGGGCGCGCCCACGCTCTCGAGTGCGGAGACCGCAGCGGCGAACTGGCCCTTGTGCGTCTTGCCCGAGGCCACGGCGACGATCGCGCCGGAGGCCTTCTTCGCCAGGATCGCGGCGTCGGTGACGGGCAACAGCGGTGGGGCGTCGAACAGGACGTAGTCGAACTCGCCCTCCAGGCGTTCGATGAGGTCCTGCATGGCGCGGGAACCGAGGAGCTCGGACGGGTTCGGCGGGATCTGACCGGCCGGCAGCACGACGAGGTTGCCGCGGCCCCAGGGCTGGGCGACGTCCTCCAGCTCGGCGCGCCCGATGAGCACGTCGGTGAGGCCGGCGTTGGTCTCGACCTCCATGTACTCGGCGACGCGGGGACGGCGCAGGTCCGCGTCGATCAGGATGACGCGGAACCCGGCGCTGTCGAGGGCGATCGCCAGGTTGGCGACCGTGGTGCTCTTGCCCTCGGACTGCACGGACGACGTCATCACGAAGGTGCGGGCGCCGGTGCCGATGTCCAGGAACTGCAGGTTCGTGCGGAGCGTGCGGAACGACTCGGCACGCGGGCTGCGCGGGTCGACCTGCACGATCAGCGGACGCTCCGAGGCCTTGCTGTCGAAGGCGATGCCGCCGACGACCGGCTTGTCGCTGATCTTCTCGACGTCCTGCTCGGTGCGGACGCGGTTGTCCAGCGTCTCGCGGAGGACGGCGATGCCGACGCCCAGTGCGAGGCCGACCAGGAGGCCCAGGGCCACGTTGACGGGGACGTTCGGGCTGACCGGGGCGCTCGGCACGTCGGCCTGCTTCACGCGGGTGAGCTTGACGCTGCTCGAACCCTTCTCGTCGGTGGCCTCGATGTCCTCGACGACGTTGGTCAGGCTCTGCGAGGTCGCGTTCGCGATGTCCGCGGCCTGGACCGGATCCGTGTCGTTGACGCTGATCGAGATCAGGGTCGTGCTCGTCGGCGCGGTCGCGGACACCATCGTCGCGAGCTGATCGGCGTTCATGTCGAGCTGGAGCTTCGAGATGACCGGCAGGAGCACGATCGGCGTCGACACCAGGTTCGAGTACGTCAGGACGCGCTGCTGGGTGAAGGTGTTGCCCTGCGCCAGGTCGCTCGCGCTGCCCGAGGTCTCCGTCGAGACGAAGACCTGCGCCGAAGCGGAGTACACCGGCTTCTTCAGCAGGGAGAAGCCCGCGGCAGCGGCGACCCCGACGAGTGCCAAGACCAGGATGAGGACCCATCCCTTACGTAGCACGGTGATGTAGTCGCGTAGTTCCACGCGGCCCGCCTTCCCCGACGATCCCGCCGCTCGCCCGTGGTCCCGACACGAGTGCCCGGGGATGTCCCGGTGTACGGCATTCAAATAGTGCCACATGATCGAGCAACGCTCGGCTGTATCGGCCGTTCTGGGCCTCCCGTCCTCTACGGTGAGCCCATGAGCACCGAGTCCGACGTGACCCACGCCGAGCCCGACACCAGTCGCCAGCGGGACCTCGTGATCCTGCTGGTCGCGCTGGGCGTGGCGGTCATCCTGGCCCGGGTCGCAGCCGGCTTCAGCACCGCGGGGAAGATCCAGCCGCCCGTGATGCAGGTCCTGGTCGCCGACTTCGCCGTCTGGCTGCCACTCGTCGCGGGCATCGTCTGGGTGTTGCGCCGATCGGCGGGCACGGACCACGCGGCGCGCCTGCGACTGGGACTCGGCGACGCGATCTTCGCGATCGGCATCGTGATCCTGTGCCGGGTCTTCGACGTGTTCCTCGGTCTGGCCTTCACCGGCTCGACCGGTCTCGCGCCGGCGCCGACCCTCGGCACGCCGGACATCGGCCTGCTCGTCGTGTCGGCCATCGGCATCGTGCTGGTCAGCCCGTTCCTGGAAGAGGTGTTCTTCCGCGGGCTCTTCCAGCGCCGGATGGCCGCTGAGCTGACACCGCGGACCCGCTTCCTTGCCGTGCTGCTCACCGCGTTCCTGTTCGCGGTCCTGCACGTCCTGCTCGGAGCCGGCGGGACCCAGCTCGAGGGCTTCCGGGTGTTCCTGACGATCTTCGCCCTCGGGTCGTTGACCGGCACCCTGGTCGCGATGACGAACCGCATCGGCGGCGCGATCCTGGCGCACGTGCTGTTCAACGCGGTCGCGGTCATCGCGACCTGGCCTCGCTGAGCCGAGCCTCCCGGACGACGTCCAGAGGGACGACCAGAGGATGACCCCGGTCATCCCCGCAGCGGTCGCGCCGAGCACCGGGCGGAGGAGATGTTGGACGCATGTCCAACGGAAGCCACTCCACAACGACCACTGCACGCGCCATCGGCGTGCTCACCATCGCGGCCGCCTTGGTCGCGGCGACGACCGGCTGCGCGATGATCCGGCAGCAGACGGCGGACGCCTGGTCCGTGACCTACCAGGTCACCACGGACGCCCCCGCCGGAACCGCACTGACCGACGTGTCCGTCCGCGGGGCCGAGCGGCGGGGCGACGCACCGGCCGCGCACCGGTACCCGCAGGTGACGACGACCGCGCTGTCGGCCGGTACGGCTGGATCGCGGTGGCAGCAGAAGGCGATCGTCCTGACCGGCGACCGCGCACGCGTCGCCGTCACGCCACCCCCGGAAGCGACCGCCACCTGTCGGGTGCTGCTGGACGGCAAGCGCGCGATCGCAGAACGACAGGGGCAGCCCGGGAGGCCCGTCACCTGTTCCGTGACGGCACCCCCGTTCCCGGGGTGACCGGTCGGTGCGACCGGGCGGCCGGGGCGCCCGAGGTCCGCAGGTTTCGGACGATCTCCGCCGCGAGACCGAGGGGGCGGTTGACGTCCCGGCTGTTCGTCCAGCGAAATGCGGACAGACATCCGCCGGCGATCGCAGTACGAATACGCAAGGAGGTTTCGAAAACCTCCCGCGAGTTCGGGCAGCGTCGCCCGGACCGCCCATCGTGGAGGATCTGTCATGACCAGAACACCATCGATCGGACGTCGGATCAGGCGTCTCGGAGTCGTCACGTCGATCGCCGGGCTCGTGCTCGGCGGAGCGCTCGTCACCGCCGGACCGGCGAGCGCCGCGACGACCTGCGCACCGACCTGGAGTGCGTCGACCGCGTACTCCGGCGGTGCGAGCGTGAGCACCGGCAGCACGAACTACACCGCGAACTGGTGGACGCAGGGCGATGACCCGGCGACCCACTCCGGAGCCACCGGCTCCGGGCAGCCGTGGACCTCGGCAGGGAGTTGCACCCCCGCCAGCACCGGCGGCGGGGGCACCGGCGGCGGTGGGACCGGAGGCGGCACCGGCGGCGGCACCGGGACCGGCGCCACCACCGGGACCCTGTTCAGCCCGTACAAGGACGTCACGGTCAACCTGAACTGGAACACCAACGTGATGCAGACCGCGATCACCGGCAGCACGATCCCTGTGGCAGGCGGGTCGAACAGCCTCGCGACGAAGGTCCCGAAGCTCCGGGCACTCTCGCTCGCCTTCGCGACCGGGACGTGTGGCAGCGAGAACTGGGGCGGTGTGGCCGGCGATGCCTTCGCGAAGGCGAACGTGCCCGCGCTCGACGCCGCGGGTGTCGACTACGTCGTCTCGACCGGTGGTGCGGCCGGGTCGTTCAAGTGCACCTCAGGGGCCGCGATGAACGCCTTCATCGCCCGCTACGCCTCGCCGCACCTGGTCGGCATCGACTTCGACATCGAGAGCGGCCAGTCCGCCGCCGACATCCGGTCGCTCGTCAGCTCGGCAGCGGCCGCGCAGGCGCAGTACCCGAAGCTCCGGTTCTCGTTCACCCTCGCCACCCTCGCGGCGTCGAACGGGACCTTCGCCGGACTGAACAGCACCGGCGACACGACCGTCACGGCGATCAAGGCCTCGGGGCTGGCGAACTACACGATCAACCTCATGACGATGGACTTCGGTGGGGCGTCCTCGGCGGTGTGCGTCGTCACGAACGGCGCCTGTGACATGGGGGCCTCGACGGTGCAGGCGGTCAAGAACCTGCAGCACACCTACGGCACTCCGTCCAACAAGATCGAGGTCACGCCGATGATCGGCGTGAACGACGTCGTCAGCAACGTGTTCACCCTCGCCGACGTCGACACGGTCTCGGCGTACGCGCGGGCGAACGCACTGGCGGGCGTGCACTACTGGTCGCTCGACCGTGACACCCCGTGCGCGCAGAGCACCGCCTCGGCGACGTGCAGCTCCCGACCGGACGCTGCCCTGTCGTACACGAACCGGTTCCTCACCGCCCTGGGGAAGTGACCTCCGGAGCGTCCGATCATCGACGGGCCGTCCGGCGTGACCTCGGTCGCGCCGGGCGGCCCGTCGTCGTTCCCCCGCGCAGGGGCGGGCCGGTCTGCGGGAGGTGATCCGGGCCTCCCGGCTGGTCCGCTGAGCGCCGCTCGAGGGACACGTTCTCCTTGCGGGCTTCCATGTACGAGCTATGAGGCCCTACAGTTTCCACGTTGTAACGCGGCCCTCTAGGGGGGTGGCCGCGGGACACGTACCCGCACAAGGCGGCCAGACCGCCGACGAATGACCGGACGACGCCGTCCACGAGGAGCACACACCCTTGCGTCCCAATCCCACGCAGACCCGGAGGCGCAGACGCGTCCTCGGGTCGTCCCTCGCCGGAGCCCTGGTCGGAGCGCTTGCGCTCGGCGGGCTCGGCATCTCCGCACTGCCCGCAGCAGCCGCGCCGGACGCCCGCACAGTGGTGTCCGGAGAGGCCCGCTTCCAGGTGCTCTCCCCCACCCTGATCCGCACCGAGTACGCCGGTGACGGGCAGTTCACCGACCAGGGCACGTTCAACGTGGTCGGGCGCGACGACTTCGCCGCGACCCCGTTCACCAAGACCGTGCAGGACGGCTGGCTGACGCTCGACACCGGCTCGATGACCGTGCAGTACCGGGAGGGCACCGGCGACTTCAGCCAGGACAACCTCCGGGTGAAGCTCACGACCTCCCTGGGCCAGGCCGTCACCGGCTCGCCCTGGGTCACCGCCGAGACGCCCTCCTGCGCGGTGGGCACGCTCTGCGAGGGCGAGGCACTCGCGCTGCAGGGCCTGGCGTCCGCCAAGGACCACGCCGGGTACACCGGATCGGGCTTCGCCGCCGGGTTCGAGAACGTCGGCAACTCCATGACGTTCCGCACGACCGTGCAGCAGGCCGGGTCGTACGACCTCGCCATGCGCTACGCCAACAACCAGGGCGGCGACGGCAAGGTCGAGACCCGCACGCTGAGCGTCGTCGTCGACGACAAGGCACCGGTCACCCTCAGCCTGCCGGCTGGCAAGAACTGGGACGAGTGGAAGCAGACCACCGCAGCCCTCGACCTGACCGCCGGTCAGCACACCGTCAAGGTCGTCCGCGGTGACGGCGACTCCGGTCGGGTGAACGTCGACAGCCTGGCGATCGTCCCCTCGGGCGCTGCCTACCCGGCGCCGACCGCTGCGAACGCCGGCCAGGACTGCGCCTTCGGCGTGGTCTGTGAGGCCGAGGACGCCGGCAAGGCCGGCAATGCCCAGGTCGCCAGCGACCACAACGGCTTCTCCGGCGACGGCTTCGCCTCCGGCCTGTGGGGCGGCGCCGACTCGGCACTGACCACGCACGTCACGGGTGTCCCCGCCGCGGGCGACTACGCCCTGCAGGTCCGGTACGCGAACGGCACCGGGAACTCGCCGGCGCTGACCGTTGCACCGACCGGACAGGAAGCCACCACCGGCACCCTGGCCCCGACCAGCGGCTGGGACTACTGGAACACGGTGACGATCCCGGTGCACCTGGCCGCGGGCGCGAACGACATCGCACTCGGCTGCCCCACGGTGGACAACAACTGCAACGTGAACGTCGACACCATCGCGGTCGTCGACGCCGCGTCGCCGGTACTCGCCGCGCACGCCCCGCTCGGCGGCTACCGTCGTGACCTCGACACTGCCAACGGCTCCGTCAAGACCAACCCCGGCCTGCTCTACCAGGACGGCTGGTCGCTGCTCGACGACACCGCCTCGGCGCTGTACGACACCGCGACCGAGAAGACCACGCCCCGTGGCGACCACGGCGGCAAGGGCTACCAGGACGGCTACGTCTTCGGGTACGGCACCGAGTACACGACCGCGCTGAAGGACCTGGCGACCCTGACCGGGCCGTCGAAGCTCCTGCCGCAGTGGGCGTACGGCGTCTGGTACTCCGAGTACTACGACCGCTCGCAGCAGGACTACCTGGACATCGCGAAGAAGTTCAAGGACGAGGGCGTCCCCGTCGACGTCATGGCGATCGACACCGACTACAAGATCGGCAGCCCGACGAACGAGGGTGACAGCAAGTGGGACGGCTGGTCGGTCGACCCGGCCCGCATCCCGGACATGACGAGCCTGCTCGCCGACTGGCACGCCGAGGGCATCCACAACACCCTCAACATCCACCCGTCGATCTCGAGCCAGGACCCGAAGTTCGCCGAGGCCCAGGCCACGGCGAAGGGCAAGCTCACCAAGGGCGACGGGGACCGCTACCTGTTCGACTGGTCGGACCCCGACCAGCTCAAGGCCTACTTCGACCTGCACACGTCGCTGCAGCCGGAGGGCGTCGACATGTGGTGGCTCGACTGGTGCTGCAGTGAGAACTCGAAGTACTCCGCCAACGGTGTCACCCCGGACGCGTTCATCAACCAGCAGTACGCGAAGTACACGGACGAGCAGCTCAAGGGCCGCGGTCTGGCGTTCTCCCGCGCGTACGGCTCGCTGACCGCGGGCGGCTACGGCAACCCGCAGGCCGTCCCGACCGGACCGTGGGCCGACAAGCGCACCACCGTGCACTTCACCGGCGACACCACGTCGACCTGGCAGGAACTCGCAGCGCAGGTCGGCTACACGCCCGGTGAGTCGGCAGCGACCGGCCTGTCCGCCATCAGCCACGACATCGGTGGGCACAACGGCGGCCAGTACGGCATCGAGGGCAAGGAGCCGGGCACGACCCAGCTCCCGCCCGACATGTACGCCCGCTGGGTCCAGTTCGGTGCCTTCCAGCCGATCGACCGCCTGCACAGCAACCACAGCGACCGGCTGCCCTGGCAGTACCCGGACGAGGCGAACGCGTCGGCGAAGCAGTTCCTCAACCTCCGCGAGGACCTGCTCCCCCTGACGTACACGCTCGCTGCCGACGCCACGGCGACCGGCACCCCGATGCTGCAGCCGCTCTACCTGCAGTACCCGGAGGCGCAGGAGTCCTACGCCCAGGCCGGCTCCGAGTACCTCTACGGCAAGGACGTGCTGGTCGCGCCCGTCACCACCGGCAACAGTGACGACGGCACCGCCACCCGTTCCGTGTGGTTCCCGGCCGGCGACTCGTGGACCGACTGGTTCACCGGCAAGACGTACGAGGGCGGCACGACGGCCGACGTCACGACGGACCTGACCACCATGCCGGTGTTCGTCCGCAGCGGCGGCATCGTCCCGACCCGCTCGCACCACGTCGCGAACGACGCCGCACCGCTCGACGCGGTCACGGTGACGGTCGCGACCGGCGCCGACGGCACCTTCGCCCTGCACGAGGACTCGGGTGAGGGTCAGCCGACGAAGGCCACTGCCCGTGCGACTGGCGACTCCGCGTCGACCACGATGCGGTTCACCCAGCAGGCGGACGGCGGCACGCTCGACATCGCCCCCGCCGACGGCTCGTTCACCGGCCAGGTGCGCGACCGCTCGTGGACGGCGACGTTCACGAACGCCGACCGTCCCGTGTCGGTCACCATCGACGGCGCCCCCGTCGCCGCGTCCGACTGGACGTACGACGCCGACAGCCGCACCATCACGGTGCCGGTCGCCGAGCGCTCGGTGACGGACCGGACCGTCGTGCGGTACTCGAGCGTCGCTGCTGCGGTGCCGAGCCTCCAGGTCGCGTCGCCGCAGGTCACCGCCGGTGGCACGCAGACCGTGACCGGCTCCGGGTTCCCCGCGAACGCGACGGTCACGCTGTCGACGACGCCGGCCCTCGGTGGCGGGGTCACCGTGCGCACCGACGCCGACGGCACGTTCAGCAGCGACCTGGCGGTGCCGGCCACCGCCTCCGGTCGGGTGACGGTGTCCGCTTCGGTGGGCGGCGTCGTGCTGGCCCGGGTCGCGTTCACGGTGACCGCGGCACCGCCGACGGCAGCGCCGTCGCCCACGCCGGGCTCCCCCACTCCCACGCCGGGTGACCCTGCGCCGGGCTCGCCTGCGCCGGGTGCGGGTGCGGGCGCCGGACCGGGTGCCGGTGGCGGTGCGGGTGACCAGCCGGGAGGCTCGTCCTCCGCCGGTGACGGTGCCCTCGCCTGGACGGGTGCGAACGTCGTGCCGATCGGGATCCTGGCCGTGGTGCTCCTCGCCGCGGGCGGCCTGCTCCTGGCGCAGCGGATGCGACGCCGCCGCGCGCAGTAGCGCAGGAGACGCAGGAGCGCTGCGCTCCTGAACGCTGGAACGGCGGGGTACCCGGGAACGGGTGCCCCGCCGTTCGGCGTCCCCGGTGGCAGACCGGACCGTCCGCCCCTCTTCGGGTCGACGCACCGGCGCGGCGGACCGCGAACCAGTAGCCTTCCCTGAACATGTCCCGCCCAACCAGCGTCATCGACAATCCCCTCGTCCGGCAGACCCCGATCACGGGTCTGCTGGCCCTCGGTGCGCTGCTGAGTCTGGTGCTCCCGTCGCTCGAGATCAGCCACGCCGGGCTGTTCCTCGCGAGCCTGGTCGCCATCGGCGTCGCGACCCTGCTCGCGGCCATCTCGCTGTGGTTCCCGCGCGCGGTCGCGCTCATCCCGATCCTGTTGGCGGTCGACTTCGTGTCCCTCGCCCTGTTCCGCACCGGTACCGGTTCCGGAGCGTCGGTGTTCACGTCCCTGGTGGTCCTGCCCGTGGTGTGGTGGGCCTCCCTCGACGGACGTCGCACGATCGTCTACTCGGTCCTCGGCGTCACGCTCGTGATCCTCGCTCCGTACGTGCTCCTGCCGGACAACGCGCCGCGGGCCAGCGAACTCGTGCGCCTCGGCATCACCGTCGTCGTCTTCGGCACCGTCGCCGTCATCGTGCAGGAACTCTCCCGCCGAGCCCGCCGCTCCGTCCGCTCCGCCCAGGCCCGCGAGGACAAGGTCCTCGAGGAGATCAGCCGCGCCGCCGACGTCCAGCGTTCCCTGCTGCCGACCTCGAGCGACGGACTGGGCGACTTCGTCACCGTCGCGGGCACCTGCCTGCCGGCGAAGAGCGTCGGCGGCGACTTCTTCGACTGGTACCGCACCGAGAACGGCATCGCCGTCGGACTCGGCGACGTGATGGGCAAGGGCGTCGGCGCCGGACTCATCGCCGCCGCGGTCCGGGCCACGATCCGGAGCGCCCGCACGGTCGACGACGCCTCCGAGGCCCTGCGCCGTGCCTCCGACGGCCTCGCCGCCGAGGGTGCCGGCACCGACGTGACCTTCACCACGCTGTTCCACGCCCGCATCGACGACGACGGGTCGCTGCAGTGGGCGGACGCCGGGCACGGGCTGAGCTTCATCCTCCGTGCTGCCGGAGGGGTGGAGCGACTGCGTTCGGTCGACCTGCCGCTGGGGATGGGCCTCCGCGACGAGTGGGCGACCACCACCGGGACCCTCGAGCCGGGCGACCTGCTCATCTCGTTCAGCGACGGCGTGCTCGACCTGTTCGGCGGACGCGACGACGCCGTGGACTCGGTCGCCGAGCTCGCCCGAGCCGACCGGGCGCCGGCTGCGATCGTCGCGGCCCTCGCCGAGCGTGCGGCCGAGGTGCCGCACGACGACGACGTGACCGTCATCGCGATCCGCCGCGAGGCCGCCGCCACTGAGGTCACCGAGGTCACGGCCGCGCCGCTGTCCCGCTCCCGCGCCGTCTGACGGGCGGGTGCCCGGCCGGGCTACGCCGACCAGTCCGGACGGACGAAGCCGCTCTCGTAGGCGAACACGACGGCCTGCACCCGGCTCGCGGCCCCGACCTTGCCGAGCACGCTGCTGATGTGGGTCTTCACGGTGGCCTCGCTGATCCAGAGGTCCTTCGCGATCTGCGCGTTGCTGGCCCCGCGGACCAGGGCGGTCAGGACCTCCCGCTCGCGGGCGCTGAGTGACGCCAACACCGGGGCGTGCTCGGCCGGTGGGACCGGGGCCGACGTGTCGGCAGCGCCGCCGGCCGTGCCCCCGCCGGACCGGGCGCCGAGCAACCGGTTCTCGAGCAGCGCGCGGGTCATCGACGGCGCGATGAGGGTGTCGCCCGTGTGCGCCGCGCGGACCCCGGCGGCGATGAGGTCGGGGCCGGCGTCCTTGAGCAGGAACCCGAGCGCCCCGGCCTGCACGGCATCGAGCAGGTACTCCTCGTCGTCGAAGGTGGTGAGGATGACGACCGCGCCCGCGGTGCCCTCGGAGACGATCGACCGGGTGGCCGAGATGCCGTCGAGCACCGGCATCCGGACGTCCATCAGCACGACGTCGGGGCGGAGATCGGCGCAGACGGCGATCGCCTCGGCCCCGTTGGGCGCCTGGCCGACCACGGTCAGGTCGGGTTCGGCGTCGACCATCATCCCGAGACCCGTGCGGACCACGGCCTGGTCGTCGACGATCACCACGCGGATCACGACGCGACCGCCTGACGACCGGCCGGAGCAGGAGCAGGAGCCGCAGTCGCAGCGCCAGCCGCATCGGCAGCAGCACGCGACCCCGTGACGGACCGGAGGCTGGCCGCGGTCTGACCATGGGCCTCCCGGGGGGCCTCGAGCGTGACGCGCCACCCACCGCCCTCGGCCGGACCCGCGTCCAGGACACCGCCGATGGAGGCGGCGCGCTCGCGCATCCCGCGGATCCCGGCGCCACCGGCGGCGAGTTCCGGCACCCGGGGGCTGCCCTCGGAGCCCCCGTCGTCCAGGACCTCCAGGCGGATGCGGTCCTCGGAGGCGGCCAGGCTGATCCGCACCGACGAGCCGTCGGAGTGCACGAGGGTGTTCGTCAGGGCTTCCTGGCAGACGCGGAGGACGGCGAAGTCCTGCATCACGCCCAGGCTCTCGGGCACACGCAGGTCGGCCTCGACGCGGACGCCGGTCGCGCGGACGCGGTCGACGGCGTCCTCGAGCGCGCTCCGCAGCGACACCGGGGCGTCGGTCGTGCCGCCGTCACCGCCCGCGCGGAGGACACGCACGACCTTCCGCATCTCGGACAGCGCCTGCTGCCCGGTGCCGGCGACCCACGAGGCGTACTCGGCGAACTCGGCCTGGTCTGCGACGCCGACCCGCACCAGGGCCTGCGAACGGACGACGATGGCGGCCATGTGGTGGGCCACGACGTCGTGGACCTCGCGGGCGACGGCGGTCCGCTCCTCGGACGCGATGCGGGCCTGATCAGATTCCCGCAGCCGGACGAGCTCCTCGTTGCGGCGCTGCAGCACGAGCTCGGAACGACGACGACGGGCGGTGGCACGGCCCAGGACCGCGCACGCCACGAGCAGGATCCCCATCAGGACGATGGTCGACCAGTCCGCGTCGCTCGACCACACCCGCCACGCGCGGAGGGCCGGCAGCCACGCGCTGACCGGCTCGTACCGGAGGGGCAGGAACATCGCCATGGACGTCGGCACCGCCGCGACGGCCAGCACGGCGACCACCCGACGCCCGGCGGCGCACGCCAGGTAGACGGCGATGACGAGGGGGATCAGTCGCACCGTCAGCACGTCGAACGCCCACGTCGGCCACGCCACGACGACCCCGACCACCACCAGCAGCGGGTACGGCAGGCGCTGGCCGACGACGATGCAGAGCGCGACGAGCGCCGCCGTCACCCGGTAGTCGTCGAGGCGCGTCGGGTACCAGCCGGCGCGGTGCAGACCCTCCATCGCGAGGAGCGCGACGGCGAGGAACGCGACCCCGGCCAGGGCAGAACGCACCCACGGCGGGATCGAGAGAGGACGCATGGCGTGAGGCTAGCCGCCCGAGGCGGCTCCGCGCCTCCCCCGAACGACGGAAGCGCCGGGTCCGGACGATAAGTCGAACGGACGGGAGGCCCACCACCTTCCGCCGATGCGCCTCCCGCCCGCCTCGTCAGAGGCTGGACCTGCCGCAGTGCGCGGCCCGCCGCAGTCCGCGGCCGTCGAACGGAGCACCTGATGCAGAAGAAGACCGCTGTCAGCCTGGCCACCCTGGCCCTCATCCTGGCCATCGCGGGGACCGGTGCCGCGGCCGCGACCATCGGGGGGCCGGACGCCTCGTCGGACGTCGTACGTCCCGCGACCACGTCGACCGTCGTGCAGACCACGGTCGCGACCTCGGACGACGACGGATGGCCGGGACAGCTGCCGGACGCGGACCGCTTCCGGACGCTCTCGCGGTCGGACCAGCACGCGGTGCTCCGGCGGGTCGACCGGCTGCTCGGGGACCTCGGCGGGTCCCGTGCCAGCGAGGGGCTCGTCCGGCAGCTCGGTGACTACCGGAGTGAGCTGGCGCGCGTGCTGCGGTGAGTGCGGCGGCGCGCGCGGCTGCCGGCGTGCGAGCCGTGTCGCCCACCACGAGGCTCGGCACGATCCGGTCACGATCGGCACCGGCGGCCGGCACGTGCCGCACACTGGCCGGATGACATGGGGGAAGACAGCGCTGGCGATCGGGATCGTCTGCGCGATCGGGGCCGGCGCCGCCGGCTGCTCGGTGGCCGCGGTCGGACGCTGCGTCGACTACGTCTCGATGACCCCGGCGGAGCAGGCACGGCAGGCGACCCTGGTCGTCGACGCCGACGTCCGGTCGACCGACCGCACGGTCGAGGCCTCGGGCCGGTACCACGTGTACGAGGCCACGGTCACCGCGTCCCGGAAGGGTGGGAAGCTGCACGACCGGATCGACGTGATCGCGACCTCCGACCAGTGCACGACGAGCGGCCAGCCCGTCGAGTACGTCGACGGCGACCCGCTCGCCGAGCCCGGCAGCTACCGCCTGTCCCTGACGCGGGTCCGGGGCGGAGGCCCGTGGCAGCTCGTCGTGCCGGGTGCCGCTGAGCGTCTCGACGGCTGACCGCAGCGGCTCAGACCTCGACGTCACTGCCCATCGTCACCGTGCGATCGAGCGGCAGCCCGAACCGCGCGGCCGGGTCGGCAGCGTTGTGCGCCATCGCCACGAACAGCTTCCGCCGCCACGACACCATGGCACCCTTGCCCGCGCCGGTCCGGAGTGCTCCGCGTGAGATGAAGTACGACGCCGTGGACATGTCCTCCTGCGCCAGGTCGAGCACGCCCCCGGCACACGCGGCACGCATCGCGGCGGGCAGGTCCTGGTCGTCGGAGAACCCGAACGTGATGGTGATGTGGTCGATGCCGTCGTCGTCGTAGCCGAGCTCGTCGCGTCGGAACGCCTCCTCCAGCGCCACGTGCGGCACGTTCGCGGTCAGGACGGACACGATGATGACCCGCTGGTGGACGACGCCGTTGTGCTCCACGTTCGCCCGGAGCGCGAGCGGTGTCGTCTCCTTGTTCGGGTGCGGGAACACCGCGATGCCCGGGACGCGCGGGATGTGGTCGGCGTTGACGGTCTCGATGAACTCGGCCAGCGAGCCCTCCCGCTTCCGGCGTTCGATCTGCACGAGCTGCCGACCCCGGTGCCAGGTCGTCATGAGGGTGATCACGGCGAGGGCGATGAGCAGCGGTACCCATCCGCCGTGCAGGACCTTCGACAGGTTGCCGGCGAGGAAGGTCAGTTCGAGGCCGCCGAACACCACGGCGACGGTGACGAGCTTCCAGGTCGCCCAGCGCCAGAGCGGCTTCACGACGACGAGCAGCAGCAGGGTGTCGACGACCAGTGCTCCGGTGACCGAGACGCCGTACGCGGTGGCGAGTGCGGCCGAGGAGCGGAAGGCGAGCATGATCGCCATCACGCCGATGAACAGCAGCAGGTTGACGGCCGGCAGGTAGACCTGGCCGCCCTCGCGCTTCGACGTCTGCCGGATGGTCAGCGGCGGCAGGAGCCCGAGCTGCACGGCCTGACGGGTGAGCGAGAACGCGCCGGAGATGACGGCCTGGCTGGCGATCACGGTCGCGGCGGTGGCCAGGATCACGACGGGCAGCTGCGCCCAGTTCGGGAACAGCAGGAAGAACGGGTCCTTCGTCGCGGTCGGGTCCTCGAGCACCAGGGCCGCCTGACCCAGGTAGTTGCAGACGAGCGCGGGGAACACCACGAAGAACCAGGCGCGGAGGATCGGCATCCGTCCGAAGTGGCCCATGTCGGCGTAGAGCGCCTCGGCGCCGGTGATGGCGAGGACGACGGCACCCATCGCGATGAAGGTGATGAACGGGTGCGCGAACAGGAACGCGATCGCCCACGTCGGGGACAGCCCCTGCAGGACGCCCGGGTGCTCGACGATGCGCGGGATGCCGGCGACCGCGATGACGATGAACCAGAGCAGCATCACGGGACCGAACGAGGCGCCGACCTTCGCGGTGCCGAACCTCTGCACGATGAACAGCCCGACGAGGATCACGGCGGCGATCGGCACGATCAGGTGCTCGACGGACGGGGCTGCGGTGCCCAGGCCCTCGACCGCGGACAGCACCGACACCGCCGGGGTGATCACGGAGTCGCCGTAGAACAGGGCCACCCCGACGATGCCGATGACCAGGAACACCGTCGTGCCGCCCGGACGGTGCGCGTGCAGCCGTCGGGCGAGTGCGGCGAGCGCCATCACCCCGCCCTCACCGTGGTTGTCGACGCGCATGAGCACGAGCACGTACTTGATCGACACGACGATGGTGATCGACCAGAAGAGCAGCGAGATGACGCCGTAGACGTCCTCGGGGACGGGTCGGACGATGCCGCCGTCCACGGAGAACACGGTGCGCATCGAGTAGAGCGGGCTGGTGCCGATGTCGCCGAACACGACGCCGAGCGCAGCGAGGGCCAGGCCGGCCTTGCCACGGTGCCCACGGGCCTCCCGGCTGGCGGGGTGCTGCGCGGCCTTCGCGGGGTGCGTGGCGTCGTCGCCGGGACCGGCGTCACCGGGCTGGGCATCGCGCCCACCCGAGGGGCGGTCGGACGACTGCGACGATGCGCGGGTCTCGGTCACAGCAGGTACTCCAGTCCGGGCCGTACGGGTGTGACGGCCGCGCCCATCATGCACCCGCGGAGTGACAGCGGAGCGCCGGGAGCATCCGCGCCTGCGCCCAACGGCTCTACCGGTCCTGCTCCGGCACCGTCACGATCCGGTTCTGGTACGCCCAGACCACGGCCTGCAGGCGGGACCGGACGCCGAGTTTCGGCAGCATGCGTGCCAGGTGTGACTTCACCGTGGACACCTCGACGACGAGCTCCGCGGCGATCTCCTCGTTCGACATCCCCTGCGCCAGCAGGAGCAGGACGTCGCGTTCACGGGCGGTGAGGACGCCGTCCACGCGGTCCCCGGTGACCGGCTGCAGGCTCCGGCGCGAGGCGAACTCGCGGAGCACCCGGCGGGTGAGCGCCTGGTCGAGGGTGCCGTTGCCGGCGGCGACCTGGCGGACGGCGCCGATGATCACGTCGGGTTCCGCGTCCTTGAGGAGGAACCCGGACGCTCCGGCCTCGAGTGCGCCGAACACCAGGTCGTCCATGTCGAACGTGGTCAGCATCAGCGTCGGCACGGCCGGGTCGGCGTCGGGGCGGCAGAGTTCGCGGGCGACCTCGATGCCGTTCCGGACCGGCATCCGGATGTCGAGGACCGCGACGTCCGGTCGGGTGCTCCGGGCGAGCTCCAGCGCCTGTCCGCCGTCGGCTGCGACGGCGACGACCTCGATGTCGGGTTCCGCGTCGAGCAGCGCGGAGACGCCGGCGCGGACGAGGGGCTGGTCGTCGGCGACCAGGACGCGGATGGTGCGGCCGTCGGCCGGGCTGTCGGTCATCGGGGGCCTTCCGTCGTGGTGCCGGGGTGCGCGGTCGCGGCCTGCGGGGCGGGGGTGGGCAGGGCCTCCCGGCCGAGACGCAGGCTGACCGTCCAGCCGCCGGTGTCCGTCGGGCCGACCTGGAGGCTCGCCCCCACCAGTTCCGCCCGCTCACGCATGCCACGCAGTCCGTTCCCCCCGGCCGGCGTGCTGCCGAGTGCGGGGACGGTGGCCGGCCCGTTCTCGACGCGGATCGTGAGGTGGTCGTCGGCGCGGTCGTCCATGGTGACGGTGCACGGCGATCCGGGGGCGTGCAGGGCGGCGTTGGCGAGGGCCTCCTGGACGGTGCGGTACGCGGCGAGCTGGGCGAGCGGGCCGACGCCGTCGCCGAGTGGACGGGGCGCGGCAGGTCCGGCCGTGGCGGGCGCTCCGGTCGTCCCGGGCAGGACGTCGAGGCGGACGTCGCTGCGGAACCGGGCCCGTTCGACCAGGTCGACGATGCCGGCGACGGTCTCCACCGCTCGCTCGGCGGGGCTGTCGTCGCGGAGCAGGCCGACCAGACGGCGGAGGTCCTCCAGCACGGCGGTGCTCTGCTCCCGCACCTGGCGGACGCCCTCGTGGGCGCGCTCCGGGTCGGTGTCGATCTGGCGGTCGATGACGGCGGACATCAGGGCGATGCCGGACAGGTGGTGGGCGGCGATGTCGTGCAGCTCCCGGGCCATCGCGGCGCGTTCACGGGAGACGGCGGCGTCGATGCGGGCGTCTTCCTCCCGGTCGACGGCGGTGGCCTCGGCGGTGCGGGCGGCGCGGACCTCGCGGCGGGAGCGGACCACGAGGGCGATGAGCACCGGCAGGCCGACCGTGCCGAACGCCTGCAGGAAGCCCTGTCCGAGCGAACGGCTGATGCCGATCCCGACACCGGCCCGACCGGCGCCGTAGGCGGAGTAGAGGACGGAGCCCTCGGCGACGATCACGAGCGCTGCCGCTGCGACGAGCGCTGGCCACAGTCGGGCGAGCGGGACTCGCAGCACGGCGAGGACCACGGCGACCACGACCGGCAGGAGCAGGAGGCCGTGCAGGGTCGTCGGTGCGACGGCCGCGAGGACGGGCACCACACTGACGGCGACGAGCGTCGCCCGCGGTGCCCGACGCGCTGCGAGGAGGACGGCGGACTGCACGAGGAGGCCGAGCGCCAGGACGAGCCAGGGGCCGCTGGAGACCGCCGGGTACGCCCCGGCAGGGACGATGGAGTCCGGGTCAGCCGCATCGAGCGGCGGGAGACCGAGCAGCAGCCCGAGGCCGACCACGAAGGTACCGAGCGGGACCAGGACGTCGGTGCGCCGTTCCCGTGCAGTCGCGGGGCGTCGCCCGGGGGCAGCGCCCTGGGCCTCGACCTCGGGGCGCTGTGCGCGGGGCTCAGCGGGTGCCATCGTGCGATCCTACGAGGCCCTTGCGTGCCGCAGCCGGGATCGGGGCGTCGATCGGCAGCGCCCGACGTGCCGGGTCGTAGCCGAGCCGGCCGCGGGTGGCGATGAGCAGCACCACGGCGGCGACGGTCGACATGATCGTCAGTCCGATCATCAGGGTGCCGGCGGTCATGCTCGGGTACATCTCGGGGAACAGCGACGAGATCGTGTTGTTCACGCCGACGTGCAGCAGCAGGGCCAGCGGCAGGCTCTCACCCGTCTTGTTGAACACCTGGATCATCACGACGTTGAACGTGATCGTGAAGAGGGCGAAGACCACCGGCTCGCTCCAGTGCGCGTTCGGCCATCCGCCCCAGTCGCTGAGGTAGAGCGGCATGTGCCAGAGCGCCCAGATCGGTCCGAGGATCGCGGCCGCGCCGAGCGCGCCGAAGCGGTGCTGCAGGCGGGGCAGGGCGAAGTCGCGCCAGCCCGGCTCCTCGCTGAGGCCGGTCGAGAACAGCTGGATGACGAGCCCCGGCACCAGGGCCGAGAGCGCCAGGGCGGAGGGGGCGTGCACGTCGCCGCCCGCGAAGGGCACTGCGGACAGGACGATCAGGGCCGGGACGACGACGAGCGCCAGCGCGTACCAGTACCAGGCGACCCGCCAGCGGAACAGCCGTCCCACCCAGCGGCGGAGGCCGGCGCGACCGTCGGCGACCGCGGTCACGATGAACGCGCTGCCCAACGGGCCGAGGAGCGCGCCGGGGAGGACGCCCGTGAACTGCGCACTGCCGAGGACCTCGGGGAAGTGGATGTCCCACACGCCCAGGCCGTGCGGCGAGAGGATGTACGGCACCCAGGCGAGCCAGCTCAGGCCGAGGGCGAGGGTGAAGAAGGTCAACAGCGGGTGCCGGGTGATGACGCCCCGGACGCCGCGGCGGTCCTGCTGCGCGGTGCCGGTCGTGGACCGGGCTTCGATGGTGTTCGTCATGACATCGACGCTAGGAACTCCGCTGCTCCGGAACGACCGGCGGAGGGAGGCACCTGCCGGACTTGCATCCAAAGGAGGAGCCCCGCTGTCCCCGGGGTTGTGCCACGCTGTCCGAGGACCGGGAGGGGACGGGATGGACGAGGCAGTGCTCTACGACCTGTGCAGCCGAGCGCGGTTGGTGCAGCTCCGCACCGGCGGCGCAGAGGCCGGACTCCGCGGGCTCACGGACTGCATCGCGGCCGCGTCCGGCGCGCCGGAGCGGTACACGCACATGCGGCTGGCGCAGCTGATCGAGTCCGCCCCGCGTCCGGTCGGCCACCGGTACGGCCTGCGGCAGCTCGAGTCGGTCAGCACGAGCCGGACCACTCCGCCCGCGGACTACTCGGGTGAGCAGCGGCACGACTACGAGAAGGCGCAGACCGCATTGCTCCGGGCGATCGGCAAGGACAGCGGCGAGCCGGCGAGCGGCCCGGTCGCGGTCGCCCGCAACGTGCTCGAGCAGTTCGTCCTGCGCTGGTTCTGACGGCCGGCCGCAGCCGGGCACCGCACCTCAGGCTGCTGAGCTGCCCGCGACGTGCGCCAGCACCACCGGGTCTGAGCAGCCGCGCGCGAACCCCGCGATGCGCCGGTCGATGTCCCGCTGCAGCACGACCACGCCGATCCGTTCGGCGAGCGGAGCCAGCCACTTCGGCCGGCAGGTGAAGTTGTAACGCCAGACGGCCAGGGTGTGTCCCGGCTGCCCCTCCGCGGGGCTGAACCGCCACCCGCCGCCCATCCGCTCGAAGAACCACGAGCCCTTCGTCATCTTCATGCCCACGTTCGACGGCGGGTTGTACGAGACGTACTCGCTCTCCATCGCCAGGCCGAACCGCTGCACCGTGTACGTCCGCACACCCTTGCCGGGGACGGTCGCGCCGATGAGGTGCTGCCGCCGGATGAACGGGTCCCACCGCTTGCGGATGGCGCCCTGCGTCTGCGAGACGGCGAACGCGACCCCCACCTCGACGGGGACGACGCAGCGGGACTCGACGACGGGCATGCGCTCATCGTGGCACGGGCAGGTCCCAGCTGACGGGAGGCCCGGGGCGGGCCCGCACTGCGCCTCCCGTCCGGCGGATGTCCGTCCGCCAGGAGCGCGCTCCGCGTCGCCTCCCGCTCACGCTGTGGTCACACTCAGGAAACCGTCTCGACAGACGGTCCCGCCAGCATCATCGCGTGACCCCACACCGATCCCGACGCAGGACCACCGCCCTGGGCGCCACCGCCCTCGCCGTGGCCACCGCCGTCGGCCTCCCCGCCCTGACCCTGTCTCTTATACAC
>NZ_QKSG01000020.1:0-12958 GCF_003234035.1 Curtobacterium sp. MCPF17_031
TGTGTATAAGAGACAGGCCCGCGGTCGGGCCGGTGGGGGCGGGTGCCGGGGCAGCCGACCAGTCGTCGGGGCGCCGTCCGGAGGGGTTCGTGTCGGTCATGGGAGCAGTGCACCGCGTCGACCTTGCAGGAGTCGAAGACGGTGCTGACTCCCCGCTGCGGATCGTTCACAGGCAGCGGGTGGTGAGCCGCCTAGTCTCAGGGGATGCGCGCTCTCGTCGAGACCGTCCGGATCGACGGACACCCCGTGCGCTTGCGCACCCTCGCCCCGGCAGGACGCGTCCGGGACGCCCTCGCTCCGACCATCGTCATGGTGCACGGCATCGGCATGTCCCACCGGTCGTTCCTCCGGGTGCAGACACTGCTCTCGCAGACGCACCGGACCGTCTCGGTCGACCTGCCCGGGTTCGGTGGACTGACCCGTGCCGGGCGCAGGTTCCAGGTGGACGAGTACGCCGACCTCGTCGTCCGCGCGGTCACCGCTCGTGGCATCAGCGACCTGGTCGTGATGGGGCAGTCGATGGGCACGCAGATCGCCGTCGCCGCCGCGCTCCGCCACCCCGACGTCGTCAACTCCGTGGTCCTGGTCGGGCCGGTCGTCGACGACCGGCGGCGCTCGCTGCCGCGTCTGGGTGCGCAGCTCCTGCTCGACTGCGCGATCGAGGGCCTCCGGATGAACGTCATCGTCTTCGGGGACTACGTCCAGAGCATCCCGCAGTACGCCCGGGAACTCCTGCCCATGCGGGACTTCCGGATGCTCGACAGCGTCCGGGCCCTGACCGTGCCGGTGCTCGTGATCCGCGGCGAGCAGGACCCCATCGCCAAGCACGACTGGGTGGAACGGCTCGTGGCCGCCGCGGACGCGGGCGCGCTCGTCGAGCTCCCCGGGCCGCACCACGTGCAGGAACACCAGCCCGTCGCCGTCGCCCGTCTCGTCGACGAGTTCCGTCGCGTCCAGACCCTGGAGGCGACCCGGGACGGCGTCCCGCTGTGACCGGCGCGACCGCCGGGACGAGCCCGGTCCGGGTCGGACTGGTGCGTCGTGCGCGATGGGCGCTCCTCGACTGGGTGTACGCCGTGGTGTGGCAGGTCAGGAGTCTCGGGCCCACGACCGCCGACGACTACCGCTCCGGCGACCGGCAGGCCGTGATCGTGATCCCCGGCGTCTACGAGACGTGGCACTTCATGCGCCCCCTGATGGACGTGCTCCACGACCGCGGCCACCCGGTGCACGTGCTCACCGTCCTCCGGCACAACCTCAAGCCGGTGCCCGTCTCGGCGGAGGAGGTGATGGCCTACCTCGACGAGCACGACCTGCACCGGGTGCTCGTCCTCGCGCACAGCAAGGGCGGCCTGATCGGCAAGTACGCCATGACCCGACTGGACCCGCACGGCCGCATCGACCGGATGGTGGCGGTGTCGACGCCGTTCGCCGGGTCGAAGTACGCCGTCCTGGCACCCGTCCGACACCTCCGGGTGTTCCGCGCCGCCGACCCGGTGCTCGCGGGCCTGGCGCGGGAGCTCGACGCGAACACCCGGATCACCTCGGTCTACGCGGTCTTCGACACGCTCATCCCCGGCGGCAGTGAGCTCGCCGGGGCGGAGAACGTGCGGCTGGACCTCGGCGGCCACTTCCGGATCCTCGCCGACCGGCGCACCGCGGCCGCCGTGCTGCGGGCGGCGGACGGCGACTGACGGCGTCGCTGCCGCTGGTGATGGCACTCGGGCCGGCACTACGCTCAGCCCCGTGGCCAGCCGGAGCATCTACGTCGAGACGCTGATCGACGCCGACGTCGACGCGGTGTGGGCCGCCACGCAGGACACCCGGCAGCACGTCCGCTGGGACGTCCGGTTCTCGGAGATCGTGCCAGAGCCGGCCGACACGGACGGAGCCGCTCGCTTCACCTACGTCCGACGCTCGGCCCTCCACGACGTGCACGGCACTGGCATCTCCATCGGCGAGCGACTGCGTGACGACGGCACGCGCACCTCGGCGCTGCGCTTCGCCACCGACGACCGACTCTCCCCGATCCGCACAGGGCGGGGCTACTGGCGGTACGTGCCGACCGATGACGGCCGGACGCGGTTCATCACCGGGTACGACTACGACTCCGGGTGGGGACCGCTCGACCTCGTCGTCCGACCGCTCCTCGGGTGGGCGACCGCGTGGAGTTTCGACCGGCTCCGCGTCTGGCTCGAGGGCGGGGACGAACCGGAGGCCTGGCCGCTCACCAGCGTCCTGGCGGTGTGGCGCCGGGACCGGCCACGGGCCTCCCGGACGCGCCGCGCACCGGTCGGCGGAACCCGTCGCGCCGACCACCTGCGGGACGCCCCGGCGACCCTGGCGACGCTTGCCCGACCCGGAGGAACGTCATGACCTCGGTGTTCCAGGAGGCGCTCGGCGCCGATTTCGACCGGCTCCACCCGATGATGCAGCGACGGTTCGGTGTCGGACTCGACGCCGCTGAGGCCTGCGTCGGCCACGGCACCATGCAGTCGATCCGCCGAGGTCCGTGGTGGACGGTGCCGTTCCTGCAGATCGGCCGGCTCCGGAACATCCTGGTGCCCGACGTCGGGAACGACGTCCCGTTCACCATCGAGAACTACCCCTACCGCGACGTCCTCGGCCGTGAGACCGTCACGTTCGTCCGGACCTACACCGTGCGGTCCGGGCGCACGGCACGGTTCGACGCGACGATGGTGCTCGTCGACGGTCGGGTGCTCGACTACCTCGGCTCGCACCAACACCTGGCGGTCGACCTCGACCTGGCCGTCGACGAGCGTGGTGGGCTGGTCCTGACCTCCGATGCGCAACGGTTCCACGAGGGGCCGTTCTCGTTCCGGTTCCCGATGCTGTTCAGCGGCCGGGCGACCCTGCACGAGTGGTGGTCGGACGAGGACCGGTCGTTCCACGTCGACCTCGAGGTGCACAACCGGCTGTTCGGGTTCCTCTTCGGGTACCGCGGGTCGTTCATCTGCGAGTGGGTGCCGGCGACGGACGCTCCCGAGCGGTTGAAGCCGCGGCGGACCGAGGCGCGGACGTAGGCGCCCGCCGCGTTCCGCCGAGGTGCCGCGACTCGCTGCCCGCGTCCGCGGCGGTGCCGCGACTCGCCGCCCGCGTTCCGCCGAGGTGCCGCGTCTCGCCGGGCAGCACTCCGCCGCGCCACCTGCCGTCCGGGCGTCGGCTGCCGCGACCGCGCCTTCACCGCGTCGCGACGCTCGCGCGCTCGACGATCCGGTGCGGCACGACGACGGTCCGGACCGGTGCCTCCCGGTCCTCGATCCGTCGTTCGAGCAGGTCGAGCGCCGCGCCCGCGAACGCCCGCCGGTCGAACGACACCGTCGTCAGCGCGGGGACCGCGAACGCGGCCTGGTCGACGTCGTCGAACCCGACGACGCTCACCTGCTCCGGCACCCGGACGCCCCGGCTCGCCAGGACGTGCAGCACCCCGAACGCGATCGAGTCCGTGAACGCGAACACCGCGTCGGGCAGCGGGTTCCGGTCCAGCCACTCGCCGAACGTCCGTGCCGCGGTCGGCGTCGTCCACTCCGGCAGCGGGACACGGAGCGTCGGGTCGACGGGGACACGCCGTGCGGCCAGCGCGTCCTCGTGCCCGAGCTGCCGCGTCCGTGCCGTGGCGGTGACGACGTCACCCCGCTCGGCACCGACGATCGCGATCCGCCGGTGTCCGCGGTCGAGGAGCATCGTCGTGACCTCGCGCGCAGCCGCCCGGCTGTCGACGTGCACCTGGTCGACGTGCTCCGGTTCGACCTCGCCGATTACGACGGTCGGCGGCAGGCCGTCGGTGTTCGCGAGGGTGCTGGCGTCGAGCGACACCGGGTTGAGGACGAGCCCGTCGACCAGGTGCGCTCGCGCCCGCGAGACCAGGTCGCGTTCCCGCTCCGGGTCGGTCGCGGTCTGTTCGAGCTGCACGACCAGGCCGCGGTCGTGCGCCAGGACCACGAACCACCGTGCGAGGTCGGCCGAGTACGCACTCGCGAGCTCCGGCAGCGTCACGGCGATCGCCCCGGTCCGGCCGTTCCGCAGGCCTCGAGCGGACAGGTTCGGCACGTAGCCGAGTTCGATGACCGCGGCTTCGACCCGGGCACGGGTCTCCGGGCGCACGACGACCCCGCCGTTGACGACGTTGGAGACGGTCTTGGGGGACACCCCGGCGAGGGCGGCCACGTCCCGCACGGTGGCGCGCATGACAGCACCGTAGCGCGCGGGGCGCATGCGATCGGCGGGTCGTCGCTGGTCCGAGCCGGCCGCGTGTCGGACGGGAGGCGCGTCCCGACCGGTCACGCGCCTCCCGTCCGACGGCGGTCGCGCCCGCACGGCGGGACGTCAGTCCGTCGTCAGCCGGAGTTCTGTCGGCGTGTCCCGACCGATCGTGAGTGTCGCCTCCGCGCTGCCGGCACGGACCGCGTAGTCGCCACGGAACCCGCGGAACGTCGCCCGTCCGGAGTCGTCGGTGCGGAGGGTCGTCGGCCCGGTCCACCACTCGTCCTTCACCAGCCGACGGAGTGTGTCGTAGGCGGGCTTCGGCGTGCCGTCCGCCCGCACGAGCCCGATCGGCGCGTTGAGCCAGGCGCCGTGGTCGGTGATGCCCCAGTAGGTGATCGCCTCGACGGCGGGGTGCCCGACCAGACTGCGGTAGTGCCGTTCGAGTTCGTCGGCCTGACGTGCTTCCCCCTCGGGCGTCGACGGCCACGAGTCCACCCGGTGGTCGTTGAGGTCGACGATGTGCGCCGGCATCAGGTCGCCGGACACGAGGGAGGTCTCGGTCAGGTGCAGCGGCAGAGCGTACCGGGCGAAGCGATCGACCATCGCGAGCATGGTGTCCTCGCCCCAGTACCCCTGGTGCATGTGGGTCTGCAGCCCGATGGCGTCGATGCGGATGCCGGCCTCGAGGACGCCCTCGATCAGGCACTCGTACGCGTCCGACAGGTCGAATTCGTTGAGCAGCAGTGTGACGGCGGGGTTGGTGGCGCGGGCCTCGTCGACGGCCATCCGGATCATCGCGAGCCGGCCGCGGGCCAGGGCGAGGGGGGTGATGCCGTTGTCGCCGTTCGCGAAGTGCGGCATGATCACGACCTCGTTGATCGCGTCCCAGGTGTCGACCAGGCCGGTGAAGTCGCGCACCTCGCGGCGGATCCGCTCCCGCTGGAGACGCTCGACCTCGTCCGTGTCCAACCCGAGCAACCAGTCCGGCTGCACGGTGTGCCAAACCAGCGGGTGTCCCTTCGTCGCCACACCGCGGTCTCGGAACCAAGCGGCGGTCCGCTGCAGTCGCTCGGTGTCGGGGCGGCCGCGCTCCGGCTCGAAGCGGCCCCAGTAGAAGGGCAGCGTCGCGGTGTTGAACACGTCGAGCCAGAGGTCGGCGAGTTCGGGCGTACCGGGGTCGTCGTCCGGGTCGTGTTCGTCGGGCGCGTCACCGTTCGCGAGGCCGACGAAGTCGAACCCGATGTTGCCGAACCCGAACGCGTGGCGCTGCTGTTCCACGACGACCTCGGTTCCCGCCCGGGGTGTGCCGTCCGCGTCGAGCACGGTGACGAGGGCCTCGCCGGTCCGGTGTGCTGTGTCCTGGTGCGTCGCCATCGACGGCCTCCCGTATTTGTTGTGAGCGGGAACTTATCAGGTCCCGCGGTCGCGCGCGAGGGTGGCTGCGTGGCCGGGTGCGCGAGACCGGGTGGCCGAGTGCGCGAGACGCCCCCGTCTGCGCGAGACGCCGCGGAGTTCGGCGGCGTCTCCGACGGTTGGCGGCGGCGTCTCGCGCAGACGCCGGAGTCGCGCGGGGCGGACGGGAGGGGCGGGGCGGGCTGGCACTGTGCCTCCCGTCCGACGCCTCCGAGTGGGCGAGACGCCGCCGAGTTGCCGAGACGCCGCGGAGTTCGGCGGCGTCTCGAACGAGTCGCGGCGTCTCGCGGAGACGCCGGCGTCTCGCGCCTCAGGAACCGGGTGGGGGCGCAGCCGTGCTCGCCCGGACCACGAGCGACGCCGGCAGCTGCACGTGCGCCGGGACGTCGCGGCCGCCGAGGAGCTCGAGCAGCATCCGGAGCGCCTCGGCGCCGAGGTCGTGCAGCGGCTGCGCGACCGTGGTCAGCGGGGGAGTGGCGTTCGCGGCCTGGGGGACGTCGTCGAAGCCCACGACGGACAGGTCCTGCGGCACCCGGAGCCCGAGTTCCCCGGCGACCTGCAGCACCCCGATCGCCGAGCTGTCGTTCGCTGCGAAGACCGCGGTCGGCCGGTCGTGGCGTGCGAGCAGTCCGCGGGCGACCTCGGCGGTGGCAGCGGTCTGGTAGTCGCCGACCCGCACCAGGTCGGGGTCGAAGGGGATGCCCGCGGCCTCGAGCGACTGGCGGTACCCGATCTCGCGGAGTTCGGCCGACGCCAGGTCGGCACGCCCGCGGATGTGGGCGATCCGGCGGTGACCCAACGCGATGAGGTGCTCCGTGGCGGCCCGGGCGCCGCCGACGTTGTCCGAGTCGATCGCGGCGTGGCCCTCGGGCCCGGTGTGCGGGTCGATCGAGACGACGGGGATGGGGGTGCTCGCCATCAGGGTCGTGGGGGTGACGACGATCGCACCGTCGATCAGTGTGCCGGCCAGGCGGGACAGGGACCGGCGCTCCCAGCCCGGTCGCGCCTCTCCGCTGACGAGTCCGGCGTAGGCGAGGAGCTCGTACCCGGTGCCGTCGGCAGCGGACGAGATGCCCTTGAGCAACTCGGTGGAGAACGGCTCGAACTCGGTGACCAGGATGCCGATCACGTCGGTACGGCTGCGGCGCAGGCTGCGTGCGACCAGGGAACTCTCGTACCCGAGGGACTCGATCACGGCCATCACCCGCTGCGACGTGGCGGCGGCGACACCATCGCGGCCGTTGATCACCTTCGACACGGTCGGGACGGAGACACCGGCGGCTCGCGCGACATCGCTGATGGTGGTCCGCCCCGGGAGGGGAGCAGGACGGGCGATGGCATCCACGACGACACCGTACTCGTCCCCGGGCCCCGTTCCGTCCCGATGAACCAACTTCGTGCCGCGTGGCGCACCGGACAGAAATCGTTATCGAAATCGATTGACAACCCGATCGAGCCCCGGGCATGCTCTCCGTGCGGCCTCGCGGTCGCATGTCAACGACGACTACCGAGGGACTCCACAATGACGAGGAAGAACAGGTTCGCGGCGGCCATCGCCATCGCAGCCGGCACCGCACTGCTCGCCACGGGCTGCTCGAGCGGCGGAGCCGCAGACGACGGCAACGGCAACGGCAACGGCAAGGTCACGATGACCTTCTGGCACAACTCCACCACCGGGCCGGGCAAGGCCTACTGGGCGGACACGGTCAAGGCGTTCGAGGCGAAGAACCCGAACGTCACGATCAAGATCCAGGCCATCCAGAACGAGGACCTGGACGGCAAGCTCCAGACCGCGCTCAACTCCGGCGACGGCCCCGACGTGTTCCTGCAGCGCGGTGGCGGCAAGCTCAACGCGATGATCAACGCCGGGCAGCTGCTCGACATCAAGGACTCGATCAGTGCGGACGCCAAGAAGTCCATCAGCGCCGGCACCTTCTCGGGCTACGACGCGAAGGACGGCACCTACGCCATGCCCGTCGCCGTGCTGCCCGAGGGCATCTGGTACTCGAAGGACCTGTTCGAGAAGGCCGGCATCGACGGCACGCCCACCACGATGGACGAGCTGAACGACGACATCGCCAAGCTCAAGGACTCCGGGGTCGACCCGGTCGCCGTCGGCGCGAAGGACGCCTGGCCGGCCGCGCACTGGTACTACAACTTCGCGCTCCGCGCCTGCAGCGAGAAGACCCTGACCGGCGCTGCGGAGTCGCTGAAGTTCGACAACGCCTGCTGGACCAAGGCCGGCAAGGACCTCGAGGCCTTCAACGACACCAAGCCGTTCAACAAGGGCTTCCTCACCACCGCCGCACAGCAGGGCGCCGGCAGCTCCGCCGGTCTCCTCGCCAACCACAAGGCGGCCATGGAACTCATGGGCGCGTGGGACCCGGGTGTGATCTCCTCGCTGACCCCGGACGCCAAGCCGCTGCCGGACCTCGGCTGGTTCCCGTTCCCCGCGGTCGAGGGTGGCAAGGGTGACCCGAAGTCGATGATGGGCGGCGTCGACGGCTACTCCTGCACCGCGCAGGCCCCGAAGAAGGCGTGCACCGACTTCCTCAACTTCATCGTGGAGAAGGACAACCAGGAGGGCTACTACAAGGCCTTCCAGGCGATCCCCGTCAACCAGGACGCCCAGTCCGTCGTGTCGGAGTCGTACCTGAAGTCCGCTCTCGCCGCGTACAAGGACGCCCCGTTCGTGTCGCAGTACCTCGACACCCTCTACGGCCAGAACGTCGGCAACGCGCTGAACACCAGCGTCGTCGACGTCCTCGCCGACAAGGGCACCGCCAAGGACATCGTCACCACCACCAACCAGGCTGCGGCCAAGGGCTGACCATGACCCTCGACACCTCGCTCGGCACGAACCCGACCACCGGGTCGGACCGCGCCTCGGGGTCAACGACGGCGGGGAGCGGTGCGTCCAGCGCACCGCGCCCCGCCGGGCGTCGGCCCGCCAAGCGGCTCGCGGACTGGCGGAAGCGCGCCGAGATCGCCGTCCTCGCCGGACCCGCCGTCATCGTCTTCGTCACGTTCGTGATCCTGCCCGTCGGCATGGCCGCGTACTACGGGTTCTTCAAGTGGCAGGGCTACGGCCCGCCCACCGACTTCGTCGGGCTGCAGAACTACGTCATCATCTTCCAGGACCAGGCCTTCCGGTCGGTCCTCATGCACAACGGCTTCATCGTCGTCCTGTCGCTGGTGCTGCAGGGCCCGATCGCGATCGTGCTCGCGCTGCTCCTCAACCAGAAGATGCACGGCCGCGGACTCATCCGCGTCCTGGTCTTCGTGCCGTACGTGATCTCCGAGGTCATCGTCGGCACCGGGTGGAGCCTGCTGCTGCAGTCGAACGGCGCTGTCAACGACATGCTCCAGTCCATCGGACTCGGCGGTCTGCGTGCCGACTGGCTGTCCAACCCGGACATCGCGATCTGGACGCTGCTGCTGATCATCTCGTGGAAGTACATCGGCTTCGCGGTGATCCTGTTCCTCGCCGGTCTGCAGAGCATCCCCGAGGAGCTCTTCGAGGCCGCCGCGATCGACGGTGCCGGCTACTGGCAGATCCAGCGGCGCATCACGCTGCCGCTGCTCGGCCCGACCATCCGCATCTGGGCGTTCCTGTCGATCATCGGGTCGCTGCAGCTGTTCGACCTCGTCTACATCATCTGGGGGCAGTACATCGCCTCCACCGCAGGTACCTCGACCATGGCGACCTACATGGTGGGCAACGGCCGCAACTCCGGGAACTACGGCTTCGGCAGCGCCGTCGCCGTCGTGATGTTCGTCATCTCCCTGGCCGTCGCGCTCATCTACCAACGATTCGTGCTCCGCCGGGACACCGCGGGCGCGATCACCGAAGGGAAGAAGTGATGGCCACCACGAGCATCGTCGCCCCCGGGCGTCGTGCGACACGGGAGCGCCGGTCGAGCGCGGCCATCGGTCGCGCCAACCCGCTCACCTACGTCGTGGCGATCCTGTTCGTCGCCGCGAACCTCGCCCCGGTGCTGTACATCGTGCTGGGCGGCTTCCGGACGAACTCGCAGATCACCACCAGCCCCGCCGGCTTGCCGGCCCCGTTCGAGCTCGGCAACTACGGCTCGGTCCTCGGCAGTTCGATCTTCTGGCAGGAGCTCGGCAACTCGGCGATCAGTGCGATCGCGACGACCGTCGGTGTCGTCGTGCTCGGTCTGATGGTCAGCTACATCCTGGCCCGCTACCGGTTCGCGGGCCGCGGCGCCCTGTACGCCCTGTTCGCCGCAGGCCTGATGTTCCCGATCACCGTCGCGATCACGCCGCTGTACCTGCTCATCAAGGACCTCGGTCTGACGAACAGCCTGGCCGGCGTGATCCTGCCGCAGATCGCCTTCGCCCTGCCCACGACGGTCATCATCCTGGTGCCGTTCCTCCGGGCCATCCCCGACGAGCTCGAGGAGGCAGCGTCCATCGACGGTGCCAGCCGCCTCGGGTTCTTCTTCCGGATGATCGTGCCGCTGTCCCTGCCGGGCGTCGTCACCGTCGGGATCCTGGCGTTCATCGCCAGCTGGAACAGCTACATCCTGCCGCTGTTCATCCTCAACAACGAGGGCAGCTACACGCTGCCGCTCGGCGTGCAGGCGTTCTCGTCGCAGTACTCCGTCGACACCGCCAAGGTGCTCGCCTTCACGTCGATGTCGATGATCCCCGCGCTGATCTTCTTCACGATCTTCCAGCGCCGGATCGTCGGCGGCCTCACCGGGGCGGTCAAGGGATGACGATCACCAACGAACCGAGGCAGGCAGTGGACACCGTCCGCACCGACCTGTCGGACCCGGCCCCGAACCTCCCGGCCGTCCCCGAGGTGAGCGACCGCGTCCGCGACCTGCTCGCCCGGATGACGCTCGAGGAGAAGGCGGCGCAGATCGTCGGCTACTGGCTCGACCAGAACGGCGTCGTGGCACCCATGCAGGGCGAGATGGCGGCCGGACAGGACGCCCAGGCGACCCTGCCGGAGGTGACCCGCGACGGTATCGGGCACTACACCCGCGTCTACGGCACCCGCCCGGTCGACGCCGAGGAGCGGGCCGCCTGGCTCTGGCAGGAGCAGCGTCGCCTCAAGCGGGAGACCCGACTGGGCATCCCCGCGCTCGTGCACGAGGAGTGCCTCACCGGACTGGCCGCCTGGAAGGCCGCGACCTTCCCGACCCCGCTCGCGTGGGGCGCCTCGTTCGACCCGGAGCTCGTCGAACAGGTCGGCCGCGCGATCGGCGACTCGATGCGTGAGCTCGGGATCCACCAGGGGCTCGCGCCGGTGCTCGACGTCGTCCGCGACCCCCGTTGGGGCCGGGTCGACGAGTGCATCGGTGAAGACCCGTACCTGGTCGGCAGCGTCGGCACCGCCTACGTGCGGGGTCTGCAGGACGCCGGCGTGCACGCCACGCTGAAGCACTTCCTCGGCTACTCGGCGTCCCGCGCCGGACGCAACCACGCGCCCGTCTCCGCCGGGCCGCGTGAGATCCGGGACGTGTTCCTGCCGCCGTTCGAGATGGCGCTGCTCGACGGCAACGCCCGCTCGGTCATGAACTCCTACACCGAGACCGACGGCGTCCCGATGGCCGCCAGCCCCGAGTACCTGACCGGCGTGCTCCGCGAGCAGCTCGGGTTCGACGGCGTCGTCGTCGCCGACTACTTCGCGATCGCGTTCCTCGAGGTGATGCACGCCGTCGCCGCCGACCGCGGCGAGGCCGCTGCACTCGCGCTCGAGGCCGGCATCGACGTCGAACTGCCCACCGGGGACGCGTACCTGCGCCCCCTGGTGGAGCGGGTGCGCTCGGGGCAGCTGGACGAGGCGTACGTCGACCGGGCCGTCCTCCGGGCGCTCGCGCAGAAGGAGGCCCTGGGTCTGCTCGACCCCGACGCGTACGAGGACGAACCGCCCACCGGCGTCGACCTCGACTCGCCCCGACATCAGGCGCTCGCCCGTCGCCTCGCGGAGGAGTCGATCGTGCTGCTCGGCAACGACGGCGTCCTGCCGGTCCGACGGACCCCCGGCACCGTCGCGGTCATCGGTCCGAACGCGGATCGCGCCGAGGCGTTGCAGGGCTGCTACTCGTTCGCGAACCACGTCTTGGCCGCCCACCCCGGGCTGCCGCTCGGGTTCTCGATCCCGACGGTCGCCGAGGCACTGACCGAGGCGTTCGCCGGAGCATCGGTCCGGGTCGTCGAGGGCTGCGCGGTCGAGGGGGAGGACCGGACCGGCATCGCCGCTGCCGTCTCCGCCGCCACCGACGCCGAGCTCGCCGTCGTCGTCGTCGGGGACCAGGCCGGCCTGTTCGGCCGCGGCACCGTCGGCGAGGGCAACGACTCCGAGTCGCTCGACCTGCCCGGCGTGCAGCGCGAACTGGTGGAGGCCGTGGTCGCCACCGGCACACCCGTCGTCCTGGTGCTCCTCACCGGCCGTCCGTACGCCATCAGCTGGGCGCTCGACGGCGAAGGCCCGCGGCCGGCTGCCGTCCTGCAGGCGTTCTTCCCGGGCGAGGGCGGCGGACTCGCGATCGCCGACGTCGTCACCGGTGCAGTGAACCCCTCGGGTCGGCTGCCCGTGTCACTGCCGCGGTCCGCGGGCGCGCAGCCGTACTCGTACCTGCACCCGGCGCTCGGGGGCCCCTCGGACGTCACGGCCACCGACTCCACCCCGGTCCGGCCGTTCGGGTTCGGTCTGTCGTACGCGTCGTTCGGGTACTCGGACCTGGTCGTCGACGACTCCGTGCAGGCCGGTTCGGCCTTCACCGCGGGCGTCACCGTCACGAACACCGGGACGGTCGCCGGCGCCCACGTGGTGCAGCTGTTCGGGCACGACGTCGCCGGATCGGTCACCCGACCCGTCGTGCAGTTGCTCGGGTACGCCCGCGTCGAACTCGACGCAGGGGAGTCCGTGCGGCTCGCCTTCACCGTCCCCACCACCCGCCTGGCCTTCAGCGACCGGCGGATGGTCCGGATCGTGGAACCCGGCGACGTGGAGGTCTGGGTCGGCTCGCACGCGGCCGCCTCGGCCTCGGTCGCGGACGCCGACACCGCGACCGGCGGCGTGATCGTCAACGAGCGCGCCACCGCGGTCCGGGTCCTGCCGGGTACCGCGACGCCGCGCGCGGTCCTCGCGGTCGAGGGACCCGTGCACGAGGTCACCACACGGGACGCGCGACTCGTCACGTGGGAGGTCGTCGGCTGACGGGGAACCGGCCGATGACGCCGCCGCGGGGGAGCGCAGCGCCGTCGGACGGGAGGCCCGTGACCAGCTGGTCACGGGCCTCCCGTCCGTCGTGTGGCCGGGCTGGCCGCGGGGCGGGCG
>NZ_QKSG01000021.1:0-6245 GCF_003234035.1 Curtobacterium sp. MCPF17_031
CCACCGCAGCAGTGCGCTGCGCACCAGTCAACGATGACGCGTTACCACCCAACAGAACCATCCCCGGATCTCGAACCAACTAAGCAGTCCAAGATCCGGGGACCAGTTCACAGCTGGCACCGCGCCTCCCGTCTGCTCACGGGGAACGCGTTGTCGTCGCCGTGACGCCTTCGTCCGTCAGGACCAGTCGCCGTCCGACGTGCCGAGGTGCTCGCGTCCCAGGTCGGTGATCGGGACCGCGGCGAGGCTGGTCAACCCGATGTCGAGCAGCGTCGCGCGGGAGACGCCGGATCCGCCGAGGGTGGACATCCCCTCGATGACCGCGCAGAAGTACGCTCCCAACGAGCCGGAGTCGGCTCTGCCCTCGATCTCCCCGGCGTCCTGCGCCTCGGCGATGCAGGCGGCGTAGTGGTCCCGCATGGCGTCGAACGAGGCAGCGACGGTGGCGGCGACCTCGGCGTCCTGCGTCGCCAGCTCGACGGCGGCTCTCGTGAAGAGGGACGGCGGAGCCTGCGATGCCCCGTGTTCGACGGCGACCTTCACGAGCTGCGCCCGGATCCGCCCGATCGGGCTGTCCGAGCCGTGGCGGATCGACTCGACGGCATCGACCGCCTCGGCGGCGTCGCTGAGGAACGCCCGCATGAACAGTTCCTTCTT
Source organism: Curtobacterium sp. MCPF17_031 (assembly GCF_003234035.1). Lineage (NCBI taxonomy): Bacteria > Bacillati > Actinomycetota > Actinomycetes > Micrococcales > Microbacteriaceae > Curtobacterium > Curtobacterium sp. MCPF17_031. The sequence goes on from NZ_QKSG01000021.1 coordinate 658, forward strand.
GCCGCCGAAGGCGTTGTAGAGGCTCTGTCGCGCGAGACCGGTGGCCTCGAGGAGGGTGTCGAGGGACGTCCCGGCGTAGCCCGTCTCGGCGAACGCCTTCCGGGCGCGTGCGACGACGTCGGCTTCGTCGAACGTCCGAGGTCTCGGCACGGTCGTCCTCCTGGTCTGCTGCGGGGCTGTCATGACCATCATGACGCAGCGGGCATGGCCCCAGCTCGGGTGGTGCACCACCCGAGCCCGGTCCGGCGCCGGCCTCGCCGTCAGACGATCGAGGCGCCGCCGTCGACCAGGACCTCGCTGCCGGTCATGCCCGAGCTCTGGTCCGAGACCAGGAACAGGACGGTGGCGGCGATCTCCTCGGGCCGGAGCAGTCGACCGAGCGCGACCGAGGAGGCGATCTGCGCCAGGAGGGCGTCCGGGTCGCTCGGCGCGAGGCCCTTGAGGCCGGGCGTCTCGGTGGGGCCGGGGACGATGGTGTTGATGCGGATCCCTCGAGGAGCCAGGTCGGCCGCCCACGTGCGCGTCATCGCCGCGACTGCCGCCTTGGAACCGCCGTAGAGCCCGAAGTCACGCTCCGTGCCGGACGCCGCGGTCGAGCCGGTCACGACGATCGCGGCACCCTCGTTCAGCAGGGGCAGGGCGCCTTGGATCGTCAGCGTGGTGCCGCGCACGTTCGTCGCGAAGGCGATGTCGATGTCCTCGGCCGTCACCTCGGCGAGTGGCTTGAACTCGCCCAGTCCGGCATTGGCGTGCACCGCGTCGAGTCCGGTGCCGCGCGCTGCGATCACCTCGAAGAGCGTGAGCACGTCGGCCGGGTCGGAGGCGTCCGCCCGGACCGCGGTGACGGCGTCGCCGAACTCGGCCTCGACGGCGTCGAGTTGCGCCTGCCGACGGCCGGTGACGAAGACGTGGGCGCCCTCGTCGACGAAGCGACGGACGACCGCCTCGCCGATCCCCGAGGTGCCGCCGGTCACCAGTGCGGTCTTGCCGGTGAGCGCTGCGTTCATGATGGAGCTCCGTTCGCGTAGTGGACTGATCGGTCCCGAACGTACGCCTGCTGGACCGATCAGTCAAGAACTGCGCCAGCGACTTCCCTGAGCGTCTTCGACTGTTCCCGCTGCGTCCGGATCGTTAATCTACCTAGCTAGAAGAGGGGTTGCTTGCCCCTCGATCCGAGAGGAGACGACCATGCGGCACACACGACGCCGGATCACCCACGCGGCCGACGGGGGCGTCGAGCACGGCCCCGACCGCGCTGCGCACCATGAGGTGTCCTAGTGGAACCGCTCACCCGCGTGACCGCCTCGACGATCGACGTGCTCGCGGCGCTCCTGGACCACGACGGCTCCGTGTGGGGGCTGCTCGTCATCAAGGCGACCGAACGCCCGGCAGGCACCGTCTACCCGATCCTCGAACGGCTCGAGGACCGCGGCTGGATCACCTCCACCTGGGAGGCCGACTCCGAGCGGTCCGGGCCGCGACGACGGCTCTACGAGTTCACGACGGACGGCCGTGCCGCCGCCGTCGACGCCTGTGCCGCCTTCCGCCGCAGGCAGACACCGGAGCGACGCCCGAGCGGTCGGACCGTGACCTCATGACGTTCGCCGAGATCCTCGTCGAGGTCGCCGTCGACCTCTCGCCCGCCGGTCACCGGTCGGTCCGCCGAGAACAGTGGCTCGCCGACGTCCGGGACGCCACAGAACTCGACCTCTCGCCGCTCCGGCTCGCGCTCGGGGCACTCACCACCGCGGTCTTCCACCGCGCCCGTCACCACCGCTCCACCTGGGGGAACACCATGACCACCACCGCGACCTCCCGCCCGATGATCGGCGCGGTCCCCGTCCTGACCATCGCCGTCGTCCTGTCGATCCTGCTCAGCGCTGCGTTCACCCTCGCCTTCGGCGGGGACCACGGGGGCGGGTCCTGGCAGTGGTACCGCTTCATCACGATCCAGGCGCTCTTCGGGACCGTCCTGCCAGCGGTCGGCGTCGTCACGATGCTCCGGGTGACCCGTGTCCCACGGACGCGCCTCGCGGTGTCCACCGTGCTGCTGCTCCTCGGCGCGGTGGCGTTCGGCGGGTGGGAGATCTGGGCGCTGCTCGGCATCATCCCGGTGGACTACACCTACTCGATGGCGCCCACGTTCTGGGGACTGCCCGTCCTCGGCCTGGCGCTCTGGTCGTGGTCGGCCGATGTACGGGGCTGGCGTTGGCTCCTCGTCGCCTCACCCGTTGTCCTGTGGGCACTGCTGCTGCCGCTCGCACCGTCTCTGCCGGTGGCGTCCCGACCCGGCCTCGAACGGCTGCCGCTCCTGCTCGCCGTCCTCGTGGCGGCCCTCGTCGCACCGCGCGCGGAACGGGACAACGCGCGCCAGTCCGTGGCGGTTCCGCCGGGCTCCTGAGGCCGGGAGCAGGGACGGGGGCGGCCTGACGGGCGCCCCCGTGCCTCCCGGTCGTCGCGGTGTCGGACGAGTCGCGTCCCCGCCACTCAGCACCGGTGCACGCAGTCGGGCCGCAGGCGCTCCCGAGGCAGTCGTCCTGCCGACCCCACCGCTCACGCAGCGGGCAGCGGACCCGTCCCCGACGCCAACCCGACGACGAGGCCGTGCACGATCCGGGCAGCCCGGGCGGCTGCATCGTCGAGGTGCTGCCGGAACTCGTCGCCGTCCGGAGCGCACAGGTCGCTGATGCCACGGACCGACACGAACGGCATCGCGTGCACGTGGGCGAACTGGGCGATCGCCGCCGACTCCATGTCGACCGCGGCGACCGTCGGGAAGGCCTGGCGGAGGTCGCGGGCACGACCCTCGGTGACGAAGACCTCGCTCGACCCGATCGGTGCCAGACGGACGACGTCGGAGGTCTGGACGTCCTGCGCACGGCGGACGAGGTCGGGGTCCCCGGTGAACCCGGTGGGCATGCCCGGCACCTGGCCGAGCGCGTACCCGAAGGCCGTGGCGTCGGCGTTGAGGTTCACGTACCAGTCGCCGATGACGACGTCGCCGAGCTGGACGTCCCGCGCCAGACCGCCCGCTGTCCCGACGCTGATGACCGGGATGCCCGAGCCGAAGTCGTGGAAGGCGTGGGCGACGGCCGCGGTGGCGTTCGTGAAACCGATCCCACTCCGGCGGACGGCGACCGTTGAACCGTCGACGTCGAGCAGGTGGTGCTCGTCGTGGCCGCCGGTCGGCCCGTGCAGGACCGGCTCGCCGCCGATCAGGTCCGTGAAGGCCGAGACCTCTTCGCTCATGGCGGCGATCACCACGGCCACGGGTCGTCGAAGGGCATCCACCGGACGATCCTCCCACAGGGGCGTGCGCGATCCGGCGCTGCGGGCCAGCGTCACGAACCGCAGCATTCCGTAAGCGGCGGTCATCTTCCCCCGCTCGTGCACACCGCGTGGCACCTTCTCGGCATGGCCTCCATCTGCTTGATCCTGTCCGCGGCCGCGCTGCTCCTCAACGGCCTCACCCTGCTCGGTCGCGTCCCCGGACGCGACAGCGGGGTCTCCAACGTCCTCATCGGCGGGCTGCAGCTGCTGCTCTGCACCGCCGTCGCGATCACGGCCGACGGGTCGCTCCCGGCCCTGCTCGCGATCACCGGGACGTTCCTGTTCGGCCTGACGTACCTGTACGTCGGGGTGGACGCGCTCGCGGGCCTCGGATCGGCGGGGCTCGGCTGGTTCTGCGGGCTGGTCGCCGTGGCCGCGGTGGTGTTCGCCGCGATCCACGTCGTCGACGACCCGGTGCTCGCCGTGCTGTGGGCCGGATGGGCGGTGCTGTGGTCGCTGTTCTTCGTGCTCCTGGCGCTCGGCCGGGCGTCCATCACGGCGTACACCGGGTGGGCGCTGGTGCTGGCGAGCCCGCTGACCGCACTCGTGCCGGCGCTGCTCGCACTCACCGACCGCTGGCCGACGGGACCGGCCGCCGCCGGCGTCTCGGTGCTCGGCGAGGTGGTCGTGTTCGGCGGCGCAGCCGCCCTGGCCCGCCGCAGCGCACGGAGCACGACCGACCCGACCACCCGGACCGCCGCGACCGACCCGGCCACCCGGGCCGTCGCGACCGACCCGGTCACTCGAACCGCCGCGACCGACCCGGCCAGACGGGCCACCGCGACCGACCCGGCCACCACGCCGGCCGGTGCGTCCCTGCCCAGCGCGACCGCAGCCTCCTGACCGCCCGCCACACGAGATCGGACGAACCATGACCACGACGACCACCACCCCGCACACCGTGCCGGACACCGTTCCCGACTACGAGACCCTCGCCGCGCGCTTCCGCCCGCTCTTCGACCGGATCGCCGCCGGGGCCTCCGAGCGCGAGCGCACCCACACCCTCCCGACCGCCGAGATCCGCGAACTCGCCGCCGCCGGCTTCGGCGCCCTGCGGGTCCCCGTCGAACACGGCGGCGCCGGTGCCACGCTGCCGCAGCTGTTCCGGTTGCTGACCGAGCTCGCCGCCGCCGACAGCAACATCCCGCAGGCCCTCCGCGGCCACTTCGCCCTGGTCGAGGACCGTCTGGTCGGCCGTTCGGGGGAGCGGGCGCGCTGGCTCGACCGCTTCGGCCGCGGCGAGATCGCCGGCAACTCGTGGACCGAGGTCGGCGCCGTGCAGATCGGTGACGTCATCACGAAGGTCACCCCGCAGCCCGACGGCACCTTCCGGATCAGCGGGCAGAAGTACTACTCCACGGGCAGCGTCTTCGCGGACTGGATCGACACCTACGCCGAGCGCACCGACACCGGCGAGCGGGTGATCGCGATCGTCGACGCCCACCAGGACGGTGTCACCCACGGCGACGACTGGGACGGCTTCGGTCAGCAGACCACCGGCTCCGGCACGAGCACCTTCGTCGACGCGCGCGTGGAGCCGGACGCGGTCACCCTGTTCGATGACCGGTTCAAGTACCAGACCGCCTTCTACCAGGGGGTGCTGCTGGCTGTCCTGGCCGGGTCGGTCCTGGCCGCCGAACGGGAGGTCGCCCTCGCCGTCCGCACCCGCAACCGCGTCTTCTCACACGGCAACGCCGACACCTTCGCCGCCGACCCGCAGATCCTGCAGGTCGTCGGCGAGGTCTCGTCCGCCGGCTTCGCCGCCGCCGCGATCGTCGACCGGGCAGCGGAGGCGCTGCAGGCCGCGTACGAGGGAGCCACTCTGGACGAGGCCGAGGACGAGCGCCGGAACGACCGTGCCGAACTCGCGACCGCGCAGGCGCAGGTCGCCCTCACGTCGCTCGCGACGCATGCGACCTCGCACCTGTTCGACGCGCTCGCCGCGTCCGGCGTCAGCACGACGAAGAACCTGGACCGGCACTGGCGGAACGCCCGGACCGCGGGCAGCCACAACCCGTGGGTCTTCAAGGCGCGGATCGTCGGCGACCACGCCGTGAACGGCGCGGAGCCGCCGCGGGTGTGGGCGATCGGCGCGACGCGCGCGCGGTAGACGCGACCGACGACGGACGGGAGGCCCGGTACCAGCTGTGAACTGGTCCCTGTTTGTTGGACTGTGAATTCAGGTTATGCCGCGAGGGCATGGGCTCGGTATTGGACCGGGCTCATGCCCTCGAGGCGTTCCTGGATGCGGGTGGTGT
>NZ_QKSG01000022.1:0-5316 GCF_003234035.1 Curtobacterium sp. MCPF17_031
ACCCCCGAAGGGGTCAGGAAAAAAGTGTGTGTCAAGTCTTCGGCTTATTAGTACCGGTCAGCTCCACGGGTCGTTAGTCCCCGCTTCCACATCCGGCCTATCAACCCAGTAGTCTGCTGGGAGCCTCTCACACTCAAGGTGCATGGAAATCTCATCTCGAAGACGGCTTCCCGCTTAGATGCTTTCAGCGGTTATCCGGTCCGAACGTAGCTAATCAGCGGTGCCCTTGGCAGAACAACTGACACACCAGAGGTTCGTCCATCCCGGTCCTCTCGTACTAGGGATAGATCTTCTCAAATTTCCAACGCGCGCAGCGGATAGGGACCGAACTGTCTCACGACGTTCTAAACCCAGCTCGCGTACCGCTTTAATGGGCGAACAGCCCAACCCTTGGGACCTACTCCAGCCCCAGGATGCGACGAGCCGACATCGAGGTGCCAAACCATGCCGTCGATATGGACTCTTGGGCAAGATCAGCCTGTTATCCCCGAGGTACCTTTTATCCGTTGAGCGACAGCGCTTCCACAAGCCACTGCCGGATCACTAGTCCCGACTTTCGTCCCTGCTCGACCTGTCAGTCTCACAGTCAAGCTCCCTTGTGCACTTACACTCGCCACCTGATTGCCAACCAGGTTGAGGGAACCTTTGGGCGCCTCCGTTACTCTTTGGGAGGCAACCGCCCCAGTTAAACTACCCATCAGGCACTGTCCATGAACCCGATCAGGGTCCTACGTTAGACATCCAAAGTGACCAGAGTGGTATTTCAACAATGACTCCACGAACACTAGCGTGCCCGCTTCACAGTCTCCCACCTATCCTACACAAGCCACTCCGAACACCAATACCAAACTGTAGTAAAGGTCACGGGGTCTTTCCGTCCTGCTGCGCGTAACGAGCATCTTTACTCGTAGTGCAATTTCGCCGAGTTCGCGGTTGAGACAGCTGGGAAGTCGTTACGCCATTCGTGCAGGTCGGAACTTACCCGACAAGGAATTTCGCTACCTTAGGATGGTTATAGTTACCACCGCCGTTTACTGGGGCTTAAATTCAGAGCTTCGCCGTGAGGCTGACCCTTCCTCTTAACCTTCCAGCACCGGGCAGGCGTCAGTCCGTATACATCGTCTTGCGACTTCGCACGGACCTGTGTTTTTAGTAAACAGTCGCTTCCCACTGGTCTCTGCGGCCTTCAACGCTCACGGAGTAAATCCGGTCACGCGTCCGGCCCCCCTTCTCCCGAAGTTACGGGGGCATTTTGCCGAGTTCCTTAACCACGATTATCTCGATCTCCTTGGTATTCTCTACCTGACCACCTGAGTCGGTTTCGGGTACGGGCGGCTGCAACCTCGCGTCGATGCTTTTCTCGGCAGCATAGGATCACTGAATTCCCCTTACGGGTACGCGTCGGGTCTCAGGCATACAGACGACGGATTTGCCTATCGTCAGCCCTACATCCTTACACCAGGATCACCTTACGGATACCATCGCCTGGCTCAGCTACCTTCCTGCGTCACACCTGTTCATACGCTAACCGCACCAGCATGGGGTCGAGCGTTAGACCGGCCCGTCTCACCCCGAAGGGATCAACAAGTGCCGGGTTAGGACTCTTAGCACCACTGGATTAGCTTGGGCGGTTGTTCGCCGGTACGGGAATATCAACCCGTTGTCCATCGACTACGCCTGTCGGCCTCGCCTTAGGTCCCGACTTACCCAGGGCGGATTAACCTGGCCCTGGAACCCTTGGTCTTTCGGAGGACGGGTTTCTCACCCGTCTTTCGCTACTCATGCCTGCATTCTCACTCGTGTGGCGTCCACGGCTGGATCACTCCGCCGCTTCACTCGCCACACGACGCTCTCCTACCACTCCGCACGACTGAACCACGAAGGCTTGTCTAGTGTGCGAAATCTACAACTTCGGCGGTGTGCTTGAGCCCCGTTACATTGTCGGCGCGGAATCACTTGACCAGTGAGCTATTACGCACTCTTTCAAGGGTGGCTGCTTCTAAGCCAACCTCCTGGTTGTCTGTGCAACTCCACATCCTTTCCCACTTAGCACACGCTTAGGGGCCTTAGTTGGTAGTCTGGGTTGTTTCCCTCTCGACGATGAAGCTTATCCCCCACCGTCTCACTGCTGCGCTCTCACTCACCGGCATTCGGAGTTTGGCTGACGTCAGTAACCTGTTGAGGCCCATCGGCCATCCAGTAGCTCTACCTCCGGCGAGAAACACGCAACGCTGCACCTAAATGCATTTCGGAGAGAACCAGCTATCACGAAGTTTGATTGGCCTTTCACCCCTATCCACAGCTCATCCCCTCCATTTTCAACTGAAGTGGGTTCGGTCCTCCACGACGTCTTACCGTCGCTTCAACCTGGCCATGGATAGATCACTTCGCTTCGGGTCTAGGACATGCGACTGAATCGCCCTATTCAGACTCGCTTTCGCTACGGCTACCCCACACGGGTTAACCTCGCCACATATCGCTAACTCGCAGGCTCATTCTTCAAAAGGCACGCCGTCACCCCTACAAAGGAGGCTCCGACGGTTTGTAAGCAAACGGTTTCAGGTACTATTTCACTCCCCTCCCGGGGTACTTTTCACCTTTCCCTCACGGTACTTGTCCGCTATCGGTCATCTGGGAGTATTTAGGCTTATCAGGTGGTCCTGACAGATTCACACGGGATTTCTCGGGCCCCGTGCTACTTGGGATACACATCCGGCCATAACACCATTTCGTCTACGGGGCTGGCACCCACTACGGCCCGGCTTTCAAACCGGTTCGACTATGATGCGCTGTAACCGTCCCAGTCCGGCAGAACTGAGTGACGTGTCCCACAACCCCGACCATGCAACGCCCGCCGGCTATCACACATGATCGGTTTAGCCTCATCCGTTTTCGCTCGCCACTACTCACGGAATCACATGTTGTTTTCTCTTCCTGTGGGTACTGAGATGTTTCACTTCCCCACGTTCCCTCTACCCGCCCTATATATTCAGGCGGGAGTCACCAGGTCGACAAGTCGCCTGGCGGGGTTTCCCCATTCGGAAATCCTCGGCTCACAGCTCGATTATCAGCTCCCCGAGGCTTATCGCAGATTTCTACGTCCTTCTTCGGCTCCAGATGCCAAGGCATCCACCGTTTGCTCTTAGAAACTTGACCACAAAGATTAAAATTGCGATCCAACGCCACACCGACACCACACCAATCACCACAAGGGCAACCAACCGGTCTCGGATGACGCGAATCTAAAGATGCTCGCGTCCACTGTGTAGTTCTCAACATACGATCGGCACCACACTCCCCCAAACCAAACCGGTCTGAAATCATGCGGCCCAACGAAGGACCCAATGGCCCAACCCCTCCCAACACTCTCGTGTCAGCAGGAAGCCTGGTCCCTCAGGACCCAACAACGTGCACCAGCTGAGCGCTCCACCCCCGACCCGTTCCAACCAGGCGAACCCGGTGTACTGAAGATCGGAAGCATCACTCCCAACTGCACTGTCAATGTTCCACCCATGAGCTACCCGTCGGACACGTTCGGTCCGAATCGGGCGCCTGGACCAGCCACCACCCACCAAACGGTGAACAGCACTGACCAGATGCTCCTTAGAAAGGAGGTGATCCAGCCGCACCTTCCGGTACGGCTACCTTGTTACGACTTAGTCCTAATCACCGATCCCACCTTCGACGGCTCCTTCCACAAGGGTTAGGCCACCGGCTTCGGGTGTTACCGACTTTCATGACTTGACGGGCGGTGTGTACAAGGCCCGGGAACGTATTCACCGCAGCGTTGCTGATCTGCGATTACTAGCGACTCCGACTTCATGAGGTCGAGTTGCAGACCTCAATCCGAACTGAGACCGGCTTTTTGGGATTCGCTCCACCTTACGGTATCGCAGCCCTTTGTACCGGCCATTGTAGCATGCGTGAAGCCCAAGACATAAGGGGCATGATGATTTGACGTCATCCCCACCTTCCTCCGAGTTGACCCCGGCAGTCTCCTATGAGTCCCCGGCATAACCCGCTGGCAACATAGAACGAGGGTTGCGCTCGTTGCGGGACTTAACCCAACATCTCACGACACGAGCTGACGACAACCATGCACCACCTGTACACCGACCACAAGGGGGCGACCATCTCTGGCCGTTTCCGGTGTATGTCAAGCCTTGGTAAGGTTCTTCGCGTTGCATCGAATTAATCCGCATGCTCCGCCGCTTGTGCGGGCCCCCGTCAATTCCTTTGAGTTTTAGCCTTGCGGCCGTACTCCCCAGGCGGGGCGCTTAATGCGTTAGCTACGACACAGAAACCGTGGAAAGGTCCCTACATCTAGCGCCCAACGTTTACGGCATGGACTACCAGGGTATCTAATCCTGTTCGCTCCCCATGCTTTCGCTCCTCAGCGTCAGTTACGGCCCAGAGATCTGCCTTCGCCATCGGTGTTCCTCCTGATATCTGCGCATTCCACCGCTACACCAGGAATTCCAATCTCCCCTACCGCACTCTAGTCTGCCCGTACCCACTGCAAGCCCGAGGTTGAGCCTCGGGATTTCACAGCAGACGCGACAAACCGCCTACGAGCTCTTTACGCCCAATAATTCCGGACAACGCTTGCACCCTACGTATTACCGCGGCTGCTGGCACGTAGTTAGCCGGTGCTTTTTCTGCAGGTACCGTCACTTTCGCTTCTTCCCTACTAAAAGAGGTTTACAACCCGAAGGCCGTCATCCCTCACGCGGCGTTGCTGCATCAGGCTTTCGCCCATTGTGCAATATTCCCCACTGCTGCCTCCCGTAGGAGTCTGGGCCGTGTCTCAGTCCCAGTGTGGCCGGTCACCCTCTCAGGCCGGCTACCCGTCGTCGCCTTGGTGAGCCATTACCTCACCAACAAGCTGATAGGCCGCGAGTCCATCCCCAACCAAAAAATCTTTCCACCACCAGGCCATGCGACCAGTGATCATATCCAGTATTAGACGTCGTTTCCAACGCTTATCCCAGAGTCAGGGGCAGGTTACTCACGTGTTACTCACCCGTTCGCCACTAATCCGCCCAGCAAGCTGGGCATCATCGTTCGACTTGCATGTGTTAAGCACGCCGCCAGCGTTCGTCCTGAGCCAGGATCAAACTCTCCGTAAAAAATTACAACCAACACCGAAGTGTCAGCGAGTTGATCTTGACTGTTGACTGTCTACTGACAATCTTCAATCCAAAAGGAATTGCTTCATGACCCGACCAGCCGAAACCGATCGAGCACGAGGTCAATAAAATTGGCATTGACAATGTGCACGCTGTTGAGTTCTCAAGGACCAGACGCACTCCCCAC
>NZ_QKSG01000023.1:0-1427 GCF_003234035.1 Curtobacterium sp. MCPF17_031
GTGAACTGGTCCCCGGATCTTGGACTGCTTAGTTGGTTCGAGATCCGGGGATGGTTCTGTTGGGTGGTAACGCGTCATCGTTGACTGGTGCGCAGCGCACTGCTGCGGTGGGCTGGTTCGAGCAGGGACTGGCTGATTGGGCGACCGCGCGTCGGTTGGGAGTTGCTCGCACTCCGGTGAAACGGTTGCATCGACGGTGGTCGCTGCATGGCGTGGAGGTGCTCGTGGACGAACCCAGACGCTCGTACTCGTTCGAGGTCAAACGCGATCTCGTGCGCCGGTTCCTCGCCGGTGAGAACGCCGACACGTTGGCCGCCGAGGGTGGCCTCTCGTCGACGTTGCTACTGCGCAAGTGGGTGAACCTCGCCCGCAAGGACGGTGAAGACGCGCTGCGACCGCGCCGCGTGGGCCGGCCGAGAGCGGTCCCCGAGGATGAGCTGTCCGAGGTGGAACGGCTGCGACGGGAGAACGAACTCCTGCGGGCGGAGAACGCGTACCTGGGAAAATTGCGGGCCTTGCAAGCCCAGCAACGGCGCGGGTGAGAACCGCTGCCGTCGCCGCTTGCAAGGCCGCTCATCGCCTGGACGATCTCCTGCGGATTGCCGGGCTTGCCCGGTCGACGTTCTTTTACCACCAGGCCCGCCTGGACCGTCGGGACCGGCATGTCGACACCGCTGCGGCCGTCCGCGCCGTGTTCGTGCATGCCAAGGGCCGATACGGGCACCGCCGGATCCACGCTCAGTTGCGTCGCGACGGGCGCCGAGTGGCGAAGAAGACGGTGCTGGCCTTGATGCGGCAGGAACGGCTGGTCTGCGTGGTGCGGCGCCGGAAGCGGTACTCGTCCTACGGCGGCGAGGTCGGCCGGATCGCACCGAACCTGCTTGACCGGAACTTCACCGCGACCGCGCCAGAGCAGAAGTGGGTCACCGACGTCACCGAGTTCCGCATCGGAACCGGCAAGCTCTACCTCTCCGCGGTGCTGGACCTGTTCGACCGGCGGATCATCGCGCACCGGACGGGGACGAGCCCGACACTGGAACTGACCAACGGGTCCCTCCGGGACGCCCTCACGGCCGCGCCGGGTGCGACACCGATGGTGCACTCCGACCAGGGCGTCCACTACCAGCACCGGTCCTGGCGAGGCATCCTGACCACCGCTGGTGCCCTCCAGTCGATGTCGCGGAAGGGCAACTGTCACGACAACGCGATCATCGAGAACTTCTTCGGTCACCTCAAAGCCGAGATGTTCCACCCCGCCCGCTTCGCTGACACAAGCGAGCTGGATACCGCGATCAGGGACTACATCGCCTGGTGGAACACCACCCGCATCCAGGAACGCCTCGAGGGCATGAGCCCGGTCCAATACCGAGCCCATGCCCTCGCGGCATAACCTGAATTCACAGTCCAACAAACAGGGACCAGTTCAC
>NZ_QKSG01000024.1:0-1303 GCF_003234035.1 Curtobacterium sp. MCPF17_031
TGTTCCGCCCCGGGTCTGATGGAGGCTCTCAATCCACGGGAGGATGAGAGTCATGGGAGCACCGAGGAAGTACCCGGAGGAGCTTCGGGAGCGAGCGGTCCGACTCGCGGTGGAAGCGCGCCGCGACCCGAACACCAGAGGCGGTGCGCTGCGCCGGATCGGTGAACAGCTCGGGATCAATCCGGAGACACTGCGGAACTGGGTGCAGCAGGCCGAGATCGACGCGGGTGACCGGCCCGGCGTCACGACCGACGACGCGCAGCGGATTGCGGAACTCGAACGCGAGGTTCGGGAGTTGCGGCGGGCGAATCAGATTCTGAAGTCGGCGTCGGCTTTCTTCGCGGCGGAGCTCGACCGCCCCTCCAGCAGATGACGCAGTTCATCGACGCGCATAAGCACGAGTTTGGGGTCGAGCCGATCTGTCGCACGTTGCAGGTCGCCCCGTCGAGCTATTACGCGGTGAAGGTCAGACCACCGTCGGCGCGGTCGATCAGTGACGCTGCCCGCACTGTCGAGGTCGAGCGGGTGCACCGGACCAACTACGGCGTTTACGGCGCCCGGAAGGTACACGCACAGCTACGGCGGGAGGGGCACGTGATTGCCCGCTGCACCGTTGAGCGACTCATGCGGTCCACCGGACTGCACGGCGTGTCCAAGCGGAAGGGGCCGAAGACGACGATTCCGGGCCCGGTCGGGGACCGGCCGGCGGATCTGGTGCAGCGGGCGTTTACCGCGACCGGCCCGGACCAGCTCTGGGTCGCCGACATCACCTACATCCGCACCTTCTCCGGGTGGGTCTACGCCGCGTTCGTCACGGACGTGTTCTCCCGCCGCATCGTCGGCTGGCAGCTATCGAAGAACATGCGCACCGACCTCGTCCTCGACGCCCTCGAGATGGGCATCTGGACCCGGCAACGCGAGAACCGAGATCTGTCACAGCTGATCCATCACAGCGATCGAGGAGTCCAATACCGAGCTATTCGCTACACGGACCGGCTCGCTGAGGCCGGTGCGGTCGCGTCCGTTGGGTCCAAGGGCGACAGCTATGACAATGCCCTCGCGGAGGCGGTGAACTCGATCTTCAAGGCCGAGCTGATCCGCAACAAGGGACCGTGGCGCGGCATCGAGCACCTTGAGATCGCGACGGTCGAGTACATCGACTGGTTCAACCACCGCCGTCTGCACGGTGAACTCGGCATGGTCCCGCCGGTCGAGTTCGAGCAAGGCCATTACCGTCACAACCCCGCTCCGACTACCGTCGAAGCGGCACTACCGAGCCTCCACTAAACCCGGGGCGGAACAG
>NZ_QKSG01000025.1:0-895 GCF_003234035.1 Curtobacterium sp. MCPF17_031
CTGGGCTCTGGGCTCTGGGCTCTGGGCTCTGGGCTCTGGGCTCTGGGCTCTGGGCTCTGGGCTCTGGGCTCTGGGCTCTGGGCTCTGGGCTCTGGGCTCTGGGCTCTGGGCCGATGATCGCCGTCTTCCTGGACGATCGCAACGACCAGAAACTGCCGCGAAGTGACACCAAGCCACTGTCGCCGGCGCCCCGCTTCACCAGCGCGGTCGCGGTCACGGTCGAGCACCTGACGGCCGGGTGCGGGCGCACTGGCAGAAGACCCTTCCGTGACACCGTGAGACTCGAGCAACAGCACGAATCTGCTCGTGAGGATCAGGGCTGGACCGCACGCTGCGAGCTCCGGCTGTAGCGGCAAAGGCGAGCGCCCAGAGCGACGCTTCCGGGTCCGGGCTTCGAAACTCTGCTCTGCGATCACGTCAGTTGACGCCGGGAACGGAGAAGTGCCACGGACGACAGGAGCCTGCGATCGCTAGACAAGCAGTCAGCCCCGAGTGCAGCTGCAGCTCACCACCACCATCACTCCCGCGGGCCCTCAACCTCGAGGGATCGAGGGTTGCACGAGTTCGCAGCCCGCGAGCTCACTCACTCACCCAACCGCGACGTTGGAGGGCCGCAGAGGACCGCATCGGCACAGCTCGTATGCGCCATCGAACAGCAGATTTCCCCATGATGCCGACGGTGGACTCGACGGCGAAATGGACAGCAGGGTGGAATGCAGAAAACCCCTGACAGAGGGAGCGGATGCTCCCTATGTCAGGGGTTTCATGAAAAGAAGTCCGGCGGCGTCCTACTCTCCCACAAGGTCCCCCTTGCAGTACCATCGGCGCTGAGAGGCTTAGCTTCCGGGTTCGGAATGTGACCGGGCGTTTCCCTCTCGCTATGACCACCGGAACA
>NZ_QKSG01000026.1:0-890 GCF_003234035.1 Curtobacterium sp. MCPF17_031
GCGAGAACGCCGCCTCGCGGGTGCGGGGCGGCGTTGTCGTGGTGTGTCAGATCGGGGTGTTACTTGATCTGGGCGGTGATGGTGGCGGTGCCGACGAGCAGGCCGCCCGTGACGGCGTCGGTCTTGAAGGTGTCGTTGAGCAGCTTCGCGGCGTCGTCGGAGACGTGGACGGTGGTGCCGGTCAGGATCGCGTTGTCGCCCTCGAGCTGCAGCGGCTTGAGCGAGCCGCCGTGGAGGGAGAACAGGTACGCGTTCGGGGCGGCGACCTTGCCGTTGACGAGGACGTCACCGTAGAGCTTCGAGGAGCCGGGGTTCACGACGAAGTTCTCGAGCGTGACGGTGGTGTCGCCGGCCGTGAGGGTCAGGCCGGAGTCGTCGTGGTTCAGCAGGCCCTGCACGTAGGGGCGGTACTTGCCGTCCGGGCTCCAGTAGGTGACCGAGCCGGAGGTGATCGGGAACGACACGGCGCCGTCGGCGAGCTTGGCGTTGCCGGAGACGCCCGGGGTCAGCTTCAGGGAGGTGAGGGCGTCGGTGAAGCCCTTGTCGAGGGCGACGGAGGTGTCGCCGCCGAGGACCTCGGGGACCGAGGCGACCGGTGCGGGGATCTTCGCGGCGGAGCTGGAGGAGACGGTGTGCACGGTCGGGGTCGACGCGTTCGCGGCGGACACACCGAACGCGGCGCCGCCGAGGACGAGGGCTCCGGTCGTGGCGAGGGTGATCGAGGTCTTCAGGGACTTGCGCATGTCTTCATTCCTTTGCTTGTCGCGCTCGGCGCGGTGGGTGACAGCGCGCCGAACACACCCCGCGAAGGGGTGGAGAACCAGCGGTGAGCTGCTGGTGAGCGCTGCGGGTGTTTCCCGGCTTGTGACAGTGGTTCGGGGCCGTCCACG